>JAFZFF010000023.1 GCA_017556045.1 Bacteroidaceae bacterium
CAGAAGAGAATAATCGGCACACAGACAATCAGATAGGCGTGGTGTCCCGATGCCCACACATACCCACCGATGCCGGCCACAGCAATTATGACCGCCACATAAACGGCAATCTTGCCGTATGGTATGTTGCGCATCAGTTTCACAATCCGTAGCGTTTAATCTTGTTGTAGAGTGTCTGGCGAGTAATATCGAGCTGTTGTGCCACCTGCGAGAGGTTACCGCCGCACTGCTCGATGGTGTTGGCAATAAGCTGTCGTTCCATTTCTTCGAGAGTCTGCGTCTCAGTTACAGGGCGTGTGGCAGCGTGTAATTCAATATGGTCGGGCGCAATCATATCGCCGTCGCACATAATCACAGCCTTCTCTATGGCGTTCTGCAACTCACGGATATTGCCATCCCACGAGTGCGCCATCAGCTTCTCGGCCGCCTCGCCCTGCAGAAGCAATCCCACCTTGTTATACTTCTTGCCGTAGTGCTCAATAAAGCGTTCTGCGAGGGGTACAATATCCTCCTTGCGGGAGCGCAAAGGCGGAATATGTATCTGTATGGTGTTTATGCGGAAAAGGAGATCTTGGCGGAACTCGCCCTTCGCCACCGCCTCGTGCAGGTCGCGGTTAGTAGCAGATATCAAGCGAATGTCTATCGGTTGCGCCTCGTTCATTCCGAGTGGCGTTACGGCACGATTTTGCAGTGCCGAGAGCATCTTTACTTGCAGATGCAGTGGCAGGTTGCCTATCTCGTCCATAAAGAGCGTCGAGCCGCTTGCCGTCAGGAACTTACCCTCACGGTCGGTATGCGCATCGGTAAAAGCACCCTTCTTATGACCGAAGAGCTCACTCTCGAAAAGCGTTTCGGGGATAGCACCCATATCTATCGACACCATCGTCTTGCGGCAGCGAGCTGAGAGGCAGTGAATCTCGCGGGCCATCATCTCCTTACCCGTGCCATTCTCGCCTGTAATAAGGATATTGGCATCGGTTGTGGCGACATGCTCCACAACCTTGCGGATGCGCTTCATCTCTGCACTCTCGCCCCAATACATCTCGACACGATTTTCGGTGGCAGGAGCAGGCTTTGCACTTTTCTTCGTCTTCTCCTTGGTTGCCTTGTAGGCATTTTGTAGCGTGGCAATCAGCTTGGCATTATCCCAAGGCTTGACAACAAAGTCGAAAGCACCCTCCTTCATAGCCTTAACAGCCAACTCTATATCGGCGTATGCGGTAAAGAGAACAACCTTTATTTCGGGATATTTCTGCTGTACCTCACGCAGCCAATAGATACCCTCGTTACCTGTATTTATACCCGCATGGAAGTTCATATCAAGAAGCACGACATCGGGAGCAAAGCTATGTATCGTGGTAATAAGCGAGTTAGGTGATGGCAAGGTGGTGACCTCGGCAAAGATACCCTCGGTCAGCAGCTTCACCGCCGACAGAATACTGCGATTATCATCAACAATCAAAAGTTTTCCCGCCTTTGCCATACCTTATTATCATAAAATTTCTTGTGCAAAGTTACTACAAAATCGCACTGTGTCAAAATTTCACACACCGATTGTCTAATTATTAGACACTTTGCTAATATGACTAAAATCGTAAAATGTTGAGTATCAGCGTTTGGCATACTTTGGCACACCATTGGCACTAAATTAAGCAGAAACCGAAAATAATATGAAACAATTGATTTTTACCGTATTAGTGTCTAATTTTTTGACACTTGTTTGTATAACAAACGCCCAGGCACAGAGGCTAACCCTCGAGGAGTGTATGCGCTATGCCGTAGAGAACTCAACAACCGTTGGGCAGAAAAACCTTGCCCTTGATG
>JAFZFF010000024.1 GCA_017556045.1 Bacteroidaceae bacterium
CTTGTCCTCTCGGCCCGAATCCGAACATACTGTTGTGGTGTGTATATACGGAGTCGTCGCGTAAGGACGCAATTCAGTCTGCAAAGTAATGAAGAATTTTCTCATACACCAAGAAAATTCTCTATTTTCTGCAAATTTGCGATAAAAAATCTTAAAAACTCGTTGTTTGACGTGCTTTTGACTCCAATATTGCTCTGATTTTGTAATTTCAGCTTTTCACAATCAGTCATAATTCGTTGTTCTCTTTGTCCGTTTTTTGTAATACTTTTTTGTTAGGGTTATATATATGTTGTTATATTTATAGGAAAAGGAATCAACACAAATTCGTTGCAAAGGTATGCTAAATGCTGGGAATGAGCAAATTTTGTATTGGTTTTTTTGTTTATAGGTGTCAAAGTAGGCCAATTTTAACATAAACTGGTGGATAAATGTAAAGTTTGTAGTATCTTTACGGCATAAATGGAATGAATAATATAGAATAGACTATGGTACTCAACTATATCTGGATAGCTTTCTTTCTCGTGGCCTTTGCTGTAGCGCTGGTGCGACTCATCGTTTTTGGCGATACGGAGGTGTTCCCTGCTATCATGAACTCTACGTTCTCATCGGCAAAGTCGGCTTTTGAGATATCGCTTGGCCTCACGGGTGTGCTCTCACTGTGGCTCGGCATCATGCGTATCGGTGAGAAGGGTGGAGTGGTGAATGTCGTGGCGAGATGGCTAGCTCCTGTATTCTCGAAGATCTTTCCCGAGATCCCCAAGGGGCATCCTGTGACGGGTACCATATTTATGAACTTTGCAGCTAATATGCTGGGACTTGATAATGCGGCTACACCTATGGGTCTCAAAGCTATGGAGCAGTTGCAAGAGCTGAACACGGAGAAGGATACTGCGACGAATCCCATGATTATGTTTCTGGTGCTCAATACCTCGGGGCTCACACTGGTGCCCATCAGTGTTATGGTATATCGTGCTCAGATGGGGGCTGCGCAGCCTACTGATGTGTTTGTACCGATACTCTTGGCAACCTTCTTCTCTACTGTGGTGGGTCTTATCGTAACTTGTCTGTATCAGCGTATCAATCTCTTTAATCGTACGCTGCTGCTCTTCATCGGTGCTTTGAGTACGTTGGTGGCGCTTATCATCTGGGGATTCAGCGCTATGCCACGCGAGCAGATGGATGTGGTGTCTTCGACCTTTGCCAATGTCTTCCTCTGCGGTATCATCGCTTGCTTCATCATAGCTGGCATGCGTAAGAAGATTAATGTGTATGATACCTTCATCGAAGGAGCTAAAGAGGGTTTTCAGACGGCAGTGCGTATCATCCCCTACTTGGTAGCGATACTCGTAGCTATCGGTGTGTTCCGTGCTTCGGGGGCGATGGACTTCCTTATCGACGGCATTGCATGGTGTGTGGCTCTCGTAGGTGGCGACACTGAGTTTGTAGGTGCCCTGCCTACAGCACTGATGAAGCCACTCAGCGGCAGTGGTGCTCGCGGACTCATGGTAGATGCTATGACGACCTATGGCGCCGACTCTTTCGTAGGCCGATTGGCTTGCCTCTTCCAGGGCGCCACGGATACCACCTTTTATATCCTTGCCGTGTATTTCGGCAGTGTGGGAATCCGTAAGACTCGCCATGCTGTCACATGTGGTCTCTTGGCAGACTTGGCGGGCATCGTCTCTGCTATATTTATTGGTTATCTTTTCTTCGGGTAAATTTAGTAGCCTTACAAAGGAGTTTATCACAGGTTTGATAAAAGTTTATCACACCTGTGATATTTTTTTATCGTAGTAGTGATAATTATTTGTCAAGCCTATGAAAAAGTCTGACAGAACGGAGATTTGTGAGATTCCCGCTTAATAGCTTGCATATATCTAAAAACTTGGCGAACTTTGCTGCATATCTCACAAACCATAACTCATAAATAGATATGATAACCTATCAGACAGACGGCACACGTATGCCAGGCATAAAGAAGCGCCCCACTACTGCATGGATACGCTCTGTGGCTGCTACCTATGGCAAGAAGGTGGGCGATGTGAACTATATATTCTGCAATGATGAACGTATACTCGAGGTAAATCGCGAGTACTTGCAGCATGATTACTACACGGATATTATCACCTTCGACTATACTGAGGGCGATACCATCAGTGGGGACCTCTTCATTAGTCTCGATACTGTGAAGACTAATAGCGAACAGTTTGCCACCGAGTATGACGAGGAGTTGCACCGCACCATTATACATGGTATACTGCATCTCTGTGGTATCAACGATAAGGGCCCCGGTGAGCGTGAAATCATGGAGGCTGCTGAGAATCGTGCTCTGGCGATGCGGGTGGGATAGTTTTTCTTAGGAGTTGAAGGTACTTAAAGGGAGATATCACTCCGCTTAGCTCCGTTTAGGAGTTGAATGCCAATAGTTAAGTACACCGCGTACACATCATTTGGCCTTTATCTCCATTTATCTTCATTTAACTACCTGCTTTTGCACCCAGCGAAAGTTGAGGAGACTATTTCTTCTCTATGGCAAAGTTCTTGCTCTGAATAACCTCAAGTCCCTTCATTACGGTCTCGTCGGTGGGGTTGAAGATCTCGTAGAATTGGCTCATATCCCACAGGTCTCGGGCAATGAGGGCTTTGAGTTGTGTCTTGATGAGCGGCAAAGAGGCTTGGAATTGCTCTTCATCGTACTTGACGCCAGCCTTCTCGGCTTCGGTCAAGAGGATAGAGAGGACGGTGTCATCTACCTTGTATTTCTTGACGTAGCTCTTGAAGTCTGGGTAGAGAGCGGTGTACTCCTTGCGGTAGCGGTCGATGACTGTAAGGTTGGTGTTTACGATCACACCCTTCGCAGTAAGTTCGCGATGATATTTCGTGTAACTTGTGGTGTCGAGCGGTACGAAATAGTCGGGCATGACACCTCCTCCGCCATATACGGTACGTGCCAACTGCTTGGTTTGGAACTTCAGCGAGTCGGGGAAGTGTATGCTGTCGGCATGCATCAGTTCGCCATTGTTGTAGCGGTCCAGTATGTCTTTGCGATAGTCGATATCCTCACCATAGGGCTTCTGGATGCAGCGTCCTGAGGGGGTATGGTAGCGTGCTACGGTAAGACGTATCATTGAGCCGTCGGGCATGGGGATGGGACGTTGTACTAAACCTTTACCAAAGGAGCGGCGACCTACTACGATGCCGCGATCCCAGTCCTGCACTGCGCCAGTGACAATCTCCGATGCTGAGGCTGAGTACTCATCAATGAGTATTACCAAGCGGCCCTCCTGGAATTGGCCTTTGCCCTCGGCAAGAAATTCTGAACGGGGAGAGTTCTTAC
Organism: Bacteroidaceae bacterium; assembly: GCA_017556045.1. GTDB lineage: Bacteria > Bacteroidota > Bacteroidia > Bacteroidales > Bacteroidaceae > UBA1189. The sequence continues at coordinate 3,338 of JAFZFF010000024.1, forward strand.
CCTCGGTATAAACGATTTGCTGCCCCTCTCTCAAAAAGTCATTGGCCATGTCTACAGCTGCTTTTAGGTAGCCACCGCCATTACCTTGAAGGTCAAGGATGAGGTGCTGCATCTTCTCTTTTTTGAGTTGTTGCAATGCATCGCTAAACTCCTGGTGCGTGGTGGCGCCAAAACTGCTGATCTTGATGTAACCCACCTTAGGAGCTATCATGTAGGCTGCATCGAGTGTGTTGACGGGGATCTTGTCTCGAGTGACATTGAATGTCAAAGGCTCGGCATAGCCACGGCGAACGACGCCAAGGCACACCACGGTGCCTTTCGGGCCACGCAGACGCTTCATGATTTCGTCACGCGCCATCTTGACACCTGCTATTGCGGTGTCATTGACAGTAACGATACGGTCTCCTGGCAAGATGCCTACTTTCTCAGAGGGGCCCTTGCTTACAGTCTGTATGACAAAGAGTGTATCATCGGCCATATTGAACTGTACACCAATGCCTTCGAAGTTGCCTTGAAGAGGCTCGTTCATCTTCTCTACCTCTTTGGCTGTGAGGTAAGTAGAGTGGGGGTCCAGCTCCTTGAGCATAGCCTTGATGCTGGTCTCTATCATTTTCTGTTCGTCGACCCCATCTACGTAGAGGTTTACGATGGCACTGTGTGATAGTACAAGTTTGCGTACTTGAGCCATATCGGCTTTGTCGCCTTGGGCCATGCAGGCAAAGGCATAGATTGCTATAACTATGGTAAGAGCAATGCGTCTCATTTAATATCTGCTTTTAGAATGTTTGAGCTGCAAAGGTACAAAATCATTTTCGAGATTTGTAGAATCAGTTTTGGATTTTATCGCTAATGAGTTCAATGTTATGCTTTTCTGTTTATTTGAGACCCTTTTTGGCATCTTTACCCTCTTTGCTTTTGCAAATAGACCACTATTTGCTGCAACCAAACAGGGCAAATCTGCTCAAAAATGCCTCCCAACTAAACTTGAAATAAAATCCAAACGGATTCTAATACTACAATGCTTTTCCGCTAAAAAGGTTTTCTGTATGTCTTATTAGTCACACTGTTTGTAGAGCTCAGTGAGTGTTGCTCGTGGCATTCCTAATCCTACGGCTTTGTCCAAATCGTGCTTGGCAGCAGCGCGGCGCTTCATCTTCAGATATAGTTCGGCACGAGCTACATACAGGTGTGCATCAAGGGGCTGTAGGGCAATAGCTCCTTCGAGGTCGAGTAGGGCAAGATCATAATACTGTTGCTCCGTGAGGATATTGGCTCGGGCTTGCAGGTAAGTGATGTTGTCGGGGTGGCGCTCGATGAGTGATGTGAGCTGTAACTCTGCGGCTTGTAGACGTCCTTCGCGCTGGTCGAGTAGGGCTAATCCGAGTAGTGCATTCTCGTGGTCGGGCTGTAGAGATAGCAGGCGCTTGTAGTCGGTGCGGGCCGCAGCATAGTTGCGACGATTGGTGTAGATAAATGCTCGATAATAGAGAGCTTCAGTATGGTTGGGGCTCTTGTCGAGCACGTTGCAGAGATCTGTGTAAGCCTTATCATCATTGCCCAAGGTGAGATAAGCCTCGGCACGGTTCATGAGGATGAGGACTTCTAATGGTGCACGCTCCAGAGCGGTGGTGTAGGTCTCTATGGCTTCGCGTACCTTGCCTCGCTGGCGCTGTATGGTACCGAGATTGGCAAGTAATTTCGCACTTTGCTTACTCTGGGGAGCCGCTTCGATAGCTTTCTTGAAACATTCCTCGGCTTGCTTTAAGCTGTCTTGCTCCATATAAGTATATGCTCTGTCGGCCCATACGCTTTGCGTCTGAGCTATAGAGAATATGGTCAAAGATGCCATCAAGGCCATAAGGAGCGTACGTTTCATGGCGCGAAGGTACGAAAAACGTGTGAATAAAAAAAGCACATCCTACCGCGTGACAAGATGTGCTATACAATATTAAGATTTATTTAGACTTTTATGCCTTGGCGATATAGTCTACCAACCACTCTCCAATCTCTTTGGTACCATACTTGGCGCCACCCTCGACTTGAATCTCGGGAGTACGTACATTGGCGTCGAGCGAAGCATCTACTGCTTGGCGGATAAGTGCACCCTCAGCCTTAAGGTCAAAGTACTCGAAGAGCATTGCTACAGAGAGTACCTGTGCCAAGGGGTTAGCGATGTTGAGGCCCTTTGCCTGAGGCCATGAGCCGTGGATGGGCTCAAAGACGGGTGTGCTCTCGCCTGTAGAGGCTGAGGGGAGCAAGCCCATAGAACCACTGATCACTGAACCCTCATCGGTAAGGATGTCTCCGAAAGTATTTTCAGTCACCATTACATCGAAGAATGTGGGCTCTTGAATCATGCGCATAGCTGCATTGTCTACGTACATATAGTCAGTGTTTACCTCGGGATATTGAGGTGCCATCTCTTGGGCAATCTGACGCCACAGACGTGATGAAGCGAGCACGTTTGCTTTGTCTACTACGGTGAGGTGCTTGTTGCGCTTCATGGCATATTCGAATGCTACCTTGAGGATGCGCTCAATCTCAGGACGGGTGTAGTAGTTGGTGTCGTAAGCCTTCTCGTTGTCCTGGTACTTCTCGCCGAAGTACATACCGCCAGTGAGCTCACGGATGCAGATGAAGTCTGCATTCTCTACCAATTCTGCACGCAAAGGAGACTTGTGTACCAAACACTTGAAGGTCTGTACGGGACGTATGTTGGCAAAGAGACCTAATTTCTTACGCATAGCCAGCAAGCCTTGCTCGGGGCGAACCTTTGCTGTGGGGTCATTGTCAAACTTAGGGTCACCTACAGCTGAGAAGAGTACTGCATCAGCTTCTTTACAGATTTGATAGGTCTCTTCGGGAAAGGGATCGCCTACCTCATCAATAGCATGTGCACCACAGATGGCATGCTTGTAGCTCACGCTGTGGCCAAACTTCTCACATACGGCGGTCATTACATCTACACCTACGGCAGATATTTCGGGGCCGATACCGTCACCGGCCAATACTGCAATCTTAAAATCCATACCTATTATATAATTGTCGTTATCTGTTTAGTGCGGCAAAAATACATTATTTTCCGCAGAAATGCGACAATATTTCTGAATTTATGTAAAAATATCGAATACTCTTATCTACGCTGGCGGCGTACAGAGAGAGTTTCGCTACTGCTCGCAGGTTTGCTTGGCGCAGCAGGTTTTTGGCGGGTTGTGCGCACTGAGGCCTTCTTTTCTGCTGTATTGGTGGAAGATTTCTCGGAAGGTTTTGCCTCTACTTTCTTTGTCTCTTCCTTGGTAGATTCCTTAGGGGTGCGTGCTGTAGCGGTGCGTACAGCAACTCTCTTTTCGCTTTTTGACGCTGTCGCTGTAGCAGTATCAGGTTCTTCGATGCCCCACAGCTTGTTTTCGAAGGTGACTAGTTCCTTCTCAATGCGCTGCTGCTCGGCCTTCATGGCAGTGTCATTAGGGCAATACTGTGCCAGGAGTTTGTTTTGCAGGTTGGCAGTCTTGTAGATATCTCCCTCGTAGAGGCTGCGCACGAAGTAATCGTCGATGCTCATGTTTGACACATTGTTGTAGCTGCTGGTCATGAGTGGTGTCATGCCAAAGTAGGGACTTACCTCGTCGTAGTTGAGCCAGAACATGGGGTATTTGGTGACATCGCTGCCGAAGTCTCCGCTACGATGTAGCACGGGGCAGATAGCGGTCACACGTGTGGCATAGGTAGCTGTACGTTGGTCATAGAAAGAGCTCTCCTTAATGAAGTAGCTGAGTACTTCGCCTGCGGGGATGTCGCTATCGCTGATGGTGAAGGTCGTGCTATCTTTAGTCTCGTAATAGATATAAAACTTGTCGAGCATATCGTATACCTTATACTTATTGTCTTCGGTGAAAAGCTCGTTTCCATCGGAGCGGTATTCATAGGCGGGTACCTTGCCATCAGCCACGAGGCGGATGATGAGGGTGAAGAGGTTGACGCGGTCACCTAATGGCTCTACGGGGTAGTAGAGGGCGGCGTTCTTCTCCTTAGTGAGGTCCAATGTGCGGTAGATGTCGCGCTTCCATACTACATCAGTGGGAGCAGGCATCTGCGCGGTATACTGTGCCTTAGCGCGTTCGCTGAGTGAGGTCTCGGCCTTCTTCTCTGCTTCGGCTTGAGCTTGGATACGAGATTTGGGCTGTGCTATTGCACCTTGAGCGAAGAGCATCAAGGCTGCTACTGCTATGAGAGATTTGAGTTTCATATTTATTTTATTTGGGGCCTTCCCCTGCCCCTCCCAAGGAGGGGTGACTCGGAAATCGCGGAGAGGATTTGTTATTATATTCTTACTATATTTCTTTTAGAGGACTCTGCTGTTCCCCTCCTTGGGAGGGGTTAGGGAGGCCTTTTTCTTAATTAATGATTACTTCGAGGGTTGAGGGCAACTGGCGTTCAATGCCATCAGGACCTACGGCCTTTACGCTTGAGATGTAGAAGCGTTTGCCACGGGTGAGGCGGCGGAAGGTATTCTTCTGACGCTCAGAGAACTTTGCTCCATTGGAAATCTCGGGCATGGCATTACCCATATTGTCGAAGGTTACAGTCTCGAAACTGATGACACGGAAGCCGATATTGAGCAATCCGTCATCGATAGCAGCGATGATGCCATCGGCGCTCATCAGTGCTTGCTTGCTCAGCTTGGTTCCGCCACCACGGTAGCGCTGTGTTACGCCCTTATCATCTGTATATTCGATGAAAGGTGTGGGGTCGGGGAGTTGGCGTACGCGGAAAGTGTACTCGCCCATACTCATTTGGCGGCCACTCTGCTCGGCGCTAACGGCAATCACTACATCGGTGCCAACCTTGGTGGGGTGGGCGATGAAGCCTCCTGCTGCGGGGCGCAATGTGCCATTGCCATTGGCAATGCGAGCCGATACCTTGTTATTAGGAACTCCGGGTACGGAAATTGCGATAGGATTGTCATAACCTGCGTAGAGCACATTCATCATCGAAGCCGATACGGTGGCTATGGGGTCTACGACGGTGTATTTCTGCGAGAAGTTGCGGCGTACGGTCTCTCCTGAACCATCATTGAGCTCAAGGTAGCCATTCAGTGTGAAGTCGCCAGTGCTATTGCAAGGTACTTCGTACCAACCATTATCGGTCTCTACGAGTTTGTCATTGATGTAGATGTTGGGGCGCTGGGTGGTATCCACTGCGGCCATGATAATACGAGCACCGAAGCGGTTGCCACGCACTACGTTCTGCGAGGTGGGGATAACGTAGGCACTCAACTCATTTACACGTACGTCGGTAGCGTCAATATTTACGATGAGGTCGTGTAGGATTTCACCCTCGGCATAGCGCACGTCGTTTTGGAACTTGGTGAGCAAGGTCACGGCAGCTGCTACGGGCATATTCTCGAAGTTGTATTGCTGCCAGTTTTTGCCAGATACCAATTCGCTTTGGGGTACCGAAGTATCGAAGTTGTCACTGATGATACGCTGCTGTACGGTGTCAGAAATCATTGATACTACCTGGTCGCGGTAGTTGTTGATGAGGTCGTAAAGCTTTTGTCCCTCTCCGATGACGGGTGAGAGCATGATGTAGTTGGCGGCCTCGAGGTTCTCCTTGTTCTTGATGTTGCGGACATCGGCATTTTTGCCATCCGCCTCGCGTACCATGCGTACCTTCAACTCTTCGGCATAGATGCATGCTGAGTCAGAGAGCTCCTTTACGCGTTTGGCTTTGATGTACCATTCGCCCACCTTTTCGGGGTTCTTAAGCATCTGTGCCTCAAAATCTTGGAAGATTTCTTGGTTTTGCTTAGTGGCATTGTCGGTACTGCGTGTGAGGCCCGAGTCTACGATGGTGAAGCCATTGAGTACATCGGACGAAACGTTGAGGGCGAGCATTGCCATCAGTACGATGTACATCAAGTTGATCATTCGCTGACGGGGAGTCAGCTTCTTCTTTCCTGCGCTCATAGTGCGTATGTGTTAGGCTTCCTTACTCTGTTCGTTTGCAGTGCTGCGACCCACGTTCATGTTAACGGTCATAGATTGTAGCATGCGGTCGTATACGCGGTTGAGCTCCTCTATCTGCTCTGCCATGCGGCGTGTCTGGTCGTTCACTTGGTCGATGTTGCCAATCTGCGAGCCAAGGCTCTTGAGATGCATTTCATAGATGGTGTTGATAGAGGTGAGGTTGCGACTGAGGCGTTCCACTTCGTCAGCGCTTGCTTCAAGCTGTGCGGACTGCTCTGCAATATGCTGGAATGACTCGGTAATCGCACGTAATTGATCGATATAGTTTTGTGTAACTTGCTGCATTTCGGGCATATCCACCTTGCCTTCGATGGCGGGAGCTGAAGTGGCGGTTGATATAGAAGCTGCATTGGTGCTTGCAGCAGCTACCGCGGCATTTGCGGCGGCAATATTTGCCATAGCTGCCAATGCTTCGGTGTCGAGCTGAGGAACCTCCGTGGAAATATTATTGCAGGTGCTTGCCGATGCTGGTGCACCTCCGATAATTACGGGACTACCCACCGATACGGGAGCCTCAGACTCTTTCGCGCTTGATTGGCGTTCGAAACCATTGACAATGAAGGTGAGTACCTCGGTGCCCATACCAAGGAAGAGCATAATATCGGCTCCATTGATGTGGGTGAGCTTGAAGAGCGCACCTAAGATAACGATAGCAGCACCCCAGCTATAGAGGTAGTTCAATATGGTTTGTCCCTTTTCAGTTTCCAAAAAGTCCTGAAAGCGGCTGATTGCACTTGTGTTCTTTTTCATTGTTCTTTCTATATTATATATGGGTTAGCGTGTCCTAACTCCTAATTGCTAAATTCTGATTATCTCTTTGCTGTTCCTACATATGAGCGCACACAGCGGAAGCCGATGTACGAACGGGTCTCGTTTTGGTACTCATAGGTACGTGATACTGATTGGATGAACTTTTCCGGATCTTTCCATGAACCTCCACGCACGGTTTTCTTCTTCATATAATAGGGGTCTTCCTTTGCGGCGTTGTACGAAAGCTCGGGGTTCATGTCGCTCATTTGCAGTACGCCTGCTTCGGTGTAGACCGTTGAGGTCCACTCTGCTACATTACCCGCCATATCAAACAAACCGTGGCTATTGGCAGAGTAAGAGCCTACCTTTGTGGTGATGAGGCTTCCGTCTTTAGTGTAGTTACCACGCTCGGGTTTGAAGTTGGCATAGAAACATCCTTCGTCGCTCTTGGTGCCATCTTGCATCCAGGGGAAGAGTGTGCCCTCTTTGCCACGAGCGGCATATTCCCACTCAGCCTCTGTGGGCAGGCGGTAGCGCTGTACATACTTGGCTTGGGGTCCGAGACCACGCAAGAGGAAGTCGGTACGCCAAGCACAGAAGGCATTGGCTTGCTCCCAGCTAACTCCTACTACAGGATAATCGTTGTAGTTTGGGTGGTTGAAGTAGAGCTGCATGTACATCTCATTATTGGCGTTGGGGAAGTCGTTTACCCAACAAGTTGTGTCGGGGAAGATGTTGACAATGTATGTGTTGACAAAGTCGTACGGTCCTGAGAGAGGACGGTTGATGGTTTCGCGTACAATCAGTCCGTCTTCGTTAATATATGCTGTATCCTTAGATATCATGATGACTTCGTTAGGATTGACCTTTACGTCAGTGTTGCGTACGCGCATGGCTGCATCGAGTTGATTCTTGCGGAGAGCAGCCTGTGTGTAGTCTACTACTTCGTAGCGGTAGTTCATCTGATTGGGATCAAGTTCCATGGCTCCAGTGTAGGGGTTGCGCTTGTATACGCTCTGTATGGCAATCTGTTGGTCCTCAGTAGCTTTGCGCCAAGGAATGGGCTTCTTCCAGTTGAGATACGGAGTTACGGGCTCACCATACTCGTCTTCCTCAATCTTGAAGGTCTCGTCGCCGCCATAAGCAGGGTCTGCCAAGCGTTCGCGAATGATAGAGTCGCGTACCCAGTTGACAAACTGACGATACTCGGCATTGGTAATCTCTGTGTCGTCCATCCAAAATGACTCAACAGAAATCTCCTTATGTGGTGCATTGGAGCCCCAAAGACTATCGGTTTCCTCTTCGCCTAACTTGAGCGAGCCACGTGGCACGAGTACCATGCCAAACGGAGCAGGTTCATTGAATGCCGCAGAGCGAGAACCTGTAAGTTCGCCACCTACTGCCATAGCAACATTGCTTGACCCCATGCATGAGGTCAAAAGTGCTGCAGCAGCCAGGCCTATAATTATGTTCTTCTTCATACGAGTTTATAAAATACGTATACTTTTATGTTTGTTTCTTCCTTTTTTAAATAGGTCTACATCCATCACGTAACCCACATAGAGATCATGACTGCCGTAGATGAGTCCTACACCTGAGGTGAAAATTTCGTAGGCATAACCAAACGAAACACTATTAATCTCTCCGCCAAGGAGAATTGCTACTGAAGTCATGGGGCTGTAAGTTAGGCCTGCGTAGTAGCGCTTCTCGTCATAGGTGTAGGTGCCCCGTATGGTGAAATCTGCTCGCCAGGCTTGCAAATCGGTCATCAACTGCAATGAGGGCTGTATGGATAGTAACGGATTCCTTAGCTGAATATTGCTTCCTCCACTGAAATAATATGTGCGATCGATTTCAATCTCGTTTGTTTCGCCCAATTCGATGGTGGGGGCAGTAAGATGCATTACCGATACGCCAGCGTAGAACAACTGATGTGTATAGTGTATACCTGCAGTAAGGTCAAGTCCCATTCCGTCGACTTCAGATGTGGGGAATGCAGCATCGTTTGATTCTTCTGCTTCGACTTTAGAACCATCAAACTTTTGTTCTAATGAGCCTGCGCTGATACCCATTCCCATGCGTCCTCCCCATAAGTCAAGGTGGTAGGCATAGCCTGCGAACAAGCGTTGGTTGGTAAATAAACCGATAGATTCATTATATATATTGGCACTTACAGCCTGGTTCTTCTTCTCTGTGGGTAGAGCCATATCAGCCCCTACAAGCATAGTGGTAGGTGCATTGGTGTAGCCTGCCATTTGCATGGCATAGGTGCCATACATATTGAGGCGACCGCTTAATCCTGCAACTGCAGGGTTGTAATATCCCTGTAGCGCCCAATAGTGAGTGAAATGCGTGTCGAACTGTGCTCGTGCTGTCACAGCAGCGAACATAGCGAGAAGTGATAATATGATTTTTTTGATGTCCATCGTCTATTGTTAACGTTTTGTTTTGTGATTTAGTATATTTGCAATCTGCTCTTGCTGTTTCTTTTCAAAGAAATGGGCATAAATCCATGACGAATGATAAATTGGGATGAAACTGAAATATTTTTTTGAGAAAAACATGTATTATGTGGGTAGTTTTCATTCTTTGTGTTATCTTTGCGTTTGTTTAATTTAGAAAAAGAATGCGGTATGAAAACCCTCGAAAAAATTTATGCAGATAAACTGCTGAAGATTAAAGCAATCAAGTTGCAGCCCTCTAACCCCTTTACATGGGCATCTGGCTGGAAGTCTCCTTTCTATTGCGACAACCGTAAGACACTCTCTTATCCTGGATTGCGCGATTTTATTAAGATCGAGTTCGCTCGTGTTATTCAGGAGCGTTTTGGACAAGTTGATGCTATTGCAGGCGTGGCTACTGGTGCTATCGCTATGGGTGCTTTGGTGGCTGATTTGTTGAACCTGCCATTTGTGTATGTTCGTTCGGCTCCCAAAGATCATGGTTTGGAGAACTTGATAGAGGGTGATCTTCGTCCCGGAATGAAGGTTGTTGTGGTAGAGGACCTTATCTCTACAGGTGGTAGCAGTTTGAAGGCTGTGCAGGCAGTTCGTAACAATGGCTGCGAGGTAATTGGTATGGTGGCCTCTTATACTTACGGCTTCGACGTGGCTGAAAAGGCTTTCAAGGATGCCGATGTACAGTTGATTACACTTACCAATTACGAGGCAGTATTGGAAGTTGCTCAGGAGACTGGCTACATCACTGCGGATGAGCTTCCTCTCCTTAATGAGTGGCGCAGAGATCCCTCTCATTGGAACGTATAATACCATATGTAAATATTGGAGGGATGTCTGTTTGGCATCCCTTCGTTTTAATGTATTGATATTACTATGACAAAATTTGAGAGCAAAGTTGTAGCTATCCCTTATAGTCAACAGCGAGTATTTGATACGTTGTCGGACCTCTCTAACTTGGAGAAGGTGCGAAGTATGTTGCCCGAAGATAAGGTGCGCGATTTGAAGGTGAGTACTGATGCGGTGAGTCTCAGTGTTCCTCCTGTTGGAGATATTGCCTTTCATATAGTAGAGCGTGAAGCCCCCAAGTGCGTAAAGTTTCAGGCTTCTACCTCGCCTATACCTCTGACGCTATGGGTACAGATTCTGCCTACTGCAGAGGAGGCAAGTAAAGCAAAACTCACTTTGCACGCAGAGCTTAATCCATTTATTAAAGGTATGGTGCAGAAGCCTATTCAAGACGCCTTGGAGAAGTTGGCGGATTTGTTGGCAGGCATCGCTTATTAGGCTTTGTGGAATATTTATAGAAAACACATTTGGGAGGATATATTAGTCCTTGTTCGTATGAACAGGGACTTTTTTTATGGTTTTTGCAATGTCGATAGAAAAAAAAGCTCTAAAAGTTGTAAAAGATGATTATAATGGTTACTTTTGCCCATTAATTTACCCAAAAACTATAAAAACTATAATAATTATTAACTAAAAAATCAGTTTATGAAAAAGAATTTCACATTTCTTTTTGCTCTGTTCCTGATGTTTGTCGGAACAGCGAACGCGTTTGCTAATGCATACCCGTTCAAGATTACCACTGATGCTGAGAACCCCGAGCTCTATGCAATCAAGAGCGGTCGTGATGGTTCGCTTTGGTGGACTTTTGATGTAACTGACAATTTGATTTCTTTGACCAGTTACAAGTATGCAGACAATCAGTCTTGGTACTTCATGGAGGTTACTGAAGGTGAGACTACTTATTTGCAGCTCTACCCCTATCTCGGTGAGGGTAAGGCAATGGGTTACAAGGATACAGGTGCTGGTGCAGCCAAGGTTTGGGCTGTAGCTCCTGGCTCTGAGGGCTACGATTGTCGTTGGATTTTCGACAACAATGGTGGCAATGCTCCTTATGGTTTGAAGACATCTGATGGTAAGATCTACTTGAGCCACTATGGTGGTGGAGCCAACAAGATGGGTATGTGGACAACAGGTCCTGCCGGTGACGGTGGTACCGCTATGTACATCGAACCCGTAAGTAAGAATGCTGCATCTCTTGCTAAGGCTGTGGGTCTCGTAGATTTGTTCTACTTGCAGGCTAATTTTGGTTTGGTACAGGACGCTTCTAAGTTCTCAAGTAATGCAGTTGAGCCTAAGGAAGGTTCACTTGCAAACATGTTGGACAACGAGTACAGCACATATTTCCACTCATCATGGAGCCAGGCTATAAGCGAGAAGCACTATCTCCAGGCAGAGGTAAGCGAGCCCGTTGAGAGCTTTGTGTTCTACTTCAAGAAGCGTCACAATAATAACAACAACCGTCCTACTGATTTGACAATCTTTGGTAGTAACGATGGTGCGAATTTCGAAGAAATCACCACTATCAATAGTGGCTTCCCCACTACAGAGGACAAGATTGACTATATGTCTAATGTTGTTACTGCTTCAAAGGCTTATAAGTTCTTCCGTTTTGTTATCAATGTAACCAATAATAACGGTTTGAACAATGGCTTCCCCTTCTTTACATTCTCAGAGTTCTACATGCTTCCTGGTACTGGTGTAGTGGAAAACTTCTGCGTAGCCCAGGATTGTGTACAGGACATCTTTGCTGCAGAGAAAGAGGGTAAGGCTTCTGATGCTCTTATGGCAGATCTCGATGCATTTGTTGATGTATATACCGCAAATGCAGATAATCAGTTTACTGGTGCTTTGGTTTCAGCATTCAGAACTCTTGTCAATGCTCACCTTGCAGATAGAGGAATTGAAGCAGCAAAGGCTAGTTTCGACCTTATGGCAGAGTTGATTGCTTCTAACGACTTGTTTACAGCTGTAACTGATGAGGCAAGTCTTGCAGCTAATAAGCGCTATATCTTGGTTGCTAAGGGTGAAGAGGGCACTGTAGCTATGTCTGCTCAGTACAATGGTTCTACTCCCTATCGTCTCCAGACAAAGGTGGATGAGGCTGAAGGCTTTGTTATGGCTAAGTGTGCTGTAGAGGCTAGTGAAGAGTTGTCATATGCTATCGCTCTTGAGTCTGCAGGCGAAGGCCTTTGGAAACTGAAGGATGTTGTTAACGATGCATACTTGCATTGGACATCAAAGCGTTCTTTGGAACTCGACGAGATTGGTTCTACATGGGAAATCTCTATCAAGGATAACGGCGAGGCTGTGATTAAGCTCGCAGGTAAGGATCGTACCCTCCGTTATGGTGATGAGGATGATCGTTTCGCATGTTATACTATCGGTCAGAATCCCGTAATGCTTTATGAGGATGCTGCTGCAAATAACTTCTTGACTGCTTATCCTAAGTTGGGCGCTCTCACTGAGACCTGCTCTAGCATGTGGATGATTCCTGCTGTAAGCGAGAAGTTCATGGTTGTTGCAGACAAGGTTATGGCTATGGAGCCCGTTGCATTTAGCCTTTCAAATGAAGAATTGAATAGTGCTATTGCTGCAATTGAGGAGGTTATCGCTTATGCTTGGGCTATGGACGCTAAGTATAACGAGTTCAAGGAACAGCTCTATGTATGTTTCGATCTTCAGGACAACTCTACAGCTACAGAGAAGGTTGCTGCTCCTTTTGCAGCAGTAGTTGATAAGTATATTGCTTATCAGTGGAGTGTTCCCGCTACTACTACTCAGGATTTTGATGCATACATTGCTGAGATGAAGGCTGCTGCTGCAGTTTATGCAATGGGTGCTACTGCTGCTGATGGCTTCTCATTCGATAGCCTTCTCCTCGGCATTGAGTCTGAGTGGGCTGGTGCTGTTCTCGGTAAGTCAATCACTGGTTACTTGTATAATCCTGCATCTAAGATGTACTTGGCTTCAGCTAACAGCTGGGGTACTCAGGCTTCATTCTTGAAGGATGGTTACAAGTGGACTGTTGTAGCAGAGGCTATGTACGATATGGAGTGGTTGTTTGACAATGCTGCTGATATCTACGCTCCTGCTGTAGGTGATGTTAAGTTGGTTCCCCACAAGTGGGTTGGTAACAAGCAGGCTCCCGTTGCCTTCGAAGAGGGTGAGGAGACTGGCGTAGAGTCTACCGCTGATGGTATCTTCTTGCCTAAGACAACATCTCTCTTTATGCAGCTCAACGAGGCAGAGAACTTGAAGACTTATTCATTCGTATTTGATGTAAAGCTTGCTGACGTTCAGAACTACACATCATTGTACCAGACAAACCTCACTAATAACGATAATGATGGCGAACTCTTCATTGCTAAGGGTATGCTCGGTATCAATGGTGGTGGTCTTGGTTATGGTGGCACAGTTGTTGCTGACCAGTGGCACAAGATTGTTGTAGTTGTAAAGGATGGTATCATCTCTACATACCTCGATGGCTTGCATGTACGTACAGCTACAAACGTAAATAATGGTTCTTGGACTTTGGATAAGAACGGTGTATTCTTCTTCTTGGATAACGATGGTGAGTCTACTGACGTAGAGGTAGCTGGTCTCCAGTTCTGGAAGAAGGCTCTTACAGAGGTTGAGGTTGCTCAGATGAGTGGTGTTAAGACTCTCAAGGGTGAGCCCGTTCCTGCTCGTACTGCTGCTTGGACATTTGATAATGCAGAGAACCTCTTTGCAAATTCTGTAGGTAACATTGCATTGACTCCTTGCAAGGTAGGTGAGAACAATACTGTTCCTGTAGCATTCGAGGCTGGTGAGGATACTGGTGTAGCTAAGACTGATGATGGTATCGCTATGGCTAAGACTACATGTCTCTTCATGGATCTCAATGAGGAAGCCGACTTGGCTAACTATACTCTCATCTATGACTTGAAGGTTGCTGACGTTAATCCTTACATCTCTATGTTCCAGACAAACCTCGAAAATACAGAGGATGGTGAGATCTTCATCAACAAGGGTACTATCGGTGTAAGACGTGGTGGTCTTGACTATTCTGGAAGCCTTGCTGCTAACAAGTGGTATAGAATCGCATTTGTTGTGAAGGATGGTATCATCTCTCTTTACCTCGATGGCCAGTTCTTGAAGTCGTCTGCAAATGCTGATAATAACAGCTGGTGCATCAATAAGGATGGCGTATTCCTCTTCTTGGATAACGATGGCGAACATACTGCAGTTGAGGTTGGTGGCATCCAGTTCTGGAAGGAGTCGCTTACTGCTGCTCAGATTAAGGCTGTTGGTGCTGCATTCGCACAGGACGCTCCTACAGAGGTTGAGGTTCCTGCAGCTACTGCTCCTACTTACATCTTGAGAGGTCCTCTCTGTCATCCCTCTAATGCACAGCAATGCCACATGGGCGCTAATGGTTATGTAGACCAGTTGCCCGTAGGTCACGTGATAACTCGCGTAGGTCAGAGTCTCTACACCATCCAGTACGGCGGACAGTATTATGCATACAAGGCTGGTACTACAGTACTTCAGAAGGTTAATCAGCTCAATGAGTATTGCTATTGGCAGTTTGTAACTGCAGAGGAGTTCCGTGCTGAGTATGCTACTGCTACAGCTCTTGAGCCCGCTAATGCTACATTCGAGATTCCTGGTCATAACTTTGGTTACAACAATACAGAGGTTAAGGAATGGACAGGTTCACCCACATTCGGTGGTGAATGGGCTAACTTCATAGCATACAAGGAGAATACTTTGACCTGTGAGATGTCAACTGTACTCAGCAATATGCCTAATGGTGTATACCGCATGAAGGTTCAGGGATTCTATCGTCAGGGTACAACTCCTATCAATTCAAACGTTAGCGAAGAAGAGCGCGCTGCAGCTGTTACCGCACGTGAGAATGGTACAGAAATTGTAGCTGCTAAGTTCTTTGCAAATGATGCTACAGTGCCTGTAATGAATATCCTCGACTGCGCTGGTATGAATACAACATCTACTCATGGTGTTGTCTATGGCCAATATGGTAAGGCTCCTCATGGTGCAAATGACGCTTCAGTATACTTCAACCTCGGTTTGTATGAGCACACACTCGTATTCGAGGTGAAGGAAGGTGATAACAACACTATTAAGATGGGTCTTATCAAGACAGACGGTGTTGCTAACGACTGGATCGTAATGGATAACTATCGTCTTGAGTACCTCGGTGCTAAGGATGAGGTTAACTACATGGCTGGTGGTATGATTGCTTCTATGACTGAGGGTGACAAGTATGTATACTACACCGACGCTGAGGGCAAGCACCACTTCCTCTATGCTGCTGGTGATGCAGATTGGGTAGTAGTAGATGAGCCTACAGCTATCAAGTTTACTAATGGTAATACTACTGGCTTCGCTAAGGCTGCAAGCTTCATGGAGAGCAATGGTCGCTACATGTCAAATGCACAGAATGGTGACGGTACAGGTCGAATCAATACTCAGGCTGTTGATGGCCAGCTCGGTCTCCAGCAGCGTACATGGGAGAGCCAGGTATTCTATAAGAATGCTGAGGGCAAGTATGCTATCCGTTTGACCAACTCTACTGGTACAAGCTGGGGCTGCCACTGCTTCGTAGACATCGATCCTTCTACATTGGAGGTTAAGTCTGGTAATCCTTCATTGGGCGATGCTCTCTACTTGTGGACCATCTCTGAGAAGGCTCCTGTTATCGATACTGCTATCGAAGAGGTAGAGGTATCAGAGGTTGCTACTCGCGCTTACTACACTCTTGGTGGTGTTCCTGTTGATGCTCCTGTTAAGGGTGTTAACATCGTGAAGACAACTTACACCAATGGTAAGGTAGACATCCAGAAGGTTTACGTAAAGTAATTCCCTACTGAATGATATATTTAAGCAGGCTTGCCGTAAGGCAGGCCTGCTTTGTTTTTCGCACCTATGAAAAGATTTTATCAAACTTGCGATAATTTTTTTTATTCAGTACGAAAAAGTTTTTTCGCACCTATGAAAAACTTTGATAAAATAGTGCTAACTTCGCGGTGCTAGTATAAATTTGTATGCTCCCATGCGCTATCTTCGAAACGACAATACAGACCCCTATTTTAATATGGCTTTCGATGAGTATGCCCTACAGCAACTCTCACTCGAAGAACCGCTTTTTTATCTATGGCAAAATCGGCCAGCTGTAATTATTGGCCTTAATCAAAATCCATATGCAGAGGTTAATCTCGATTATCTACGAGATAATAATATTGCTTTGGCGCGTCGAGTTACAGGTGGTGGTGCAGTATATCATGATTTAGGTAACCTAAACTATACAATTGTTGGGCGAGCTAAAGACTTAGATAGAGACTACCCTGAATATACGCGTCATATGCTTCAAGCTTTACAAGCATTAGGCGTTAATGCTGAGCTTTCAGGACGTAATGATATATTGGTGTCAGGCCGTAAAGTGTCTGGATATGCCAAGCGAGTATATAAGGATCGTCTCATGGTTCATGGAACCTTGATGTACGATGTAGACCTTGAGGTCCTAGAGCAGGCTTTAAATGCCCCTACAAGTAAATTAGCTGGCAAAGGCGTAGCTTCTGTACGTAGTAGGGTGATGAACCTCTGTGAGTGTCTTCCTAATGTGACTGATATTACAGATTTTCGCATGCAATTGGAGCTGCACTTATCTTGTAATTATCGTGATACGGAAGTTCACTTATCTCATGAAGATTTGAAGAAGATAGAACTTTCAGCCCGTAATAAGTTTGCCACTTCAGAGTGGATTTTCGGAACAGCAAGTATCGCTTTCACAAATGTGTCTTGCAACTCTCAAAAGGTGAATTATAAAAAACGTCTTCCGTGTGGTACGGTAGAGGTGTCTCTTGATATTCAAGGTGGCTATATAGCAGCATGCCTCTTTGGAGGAGATTTTATAGGGAACTTGCCTGTGTCGTATATTTCAGAAGCGCTTATCGGTGTACGCTATGAGGCAAGAGCTTTGCGTCAACGTCTGATCCCAATGGATGTTGCCTCTTATTTCGATAAGGTAGGAGTTGATGCTCTATTGGAACTTTTATTGCCCTCTAATCCTCAATAATTAGTTTGTAAGCTTGTTCTTCGCGGCGAAAGGGGTAATCACCACGCAATTGTTCGAAACGCTCAGGATGAGCCTTAAGTGCATTACTGTCTGTATGTGGATTATAGATCTGTAGTATTGCACATTCTCGACTCTTGGCATATATTATAGGCTCTGAAGGATGGGGTGGCTCTATGGGAGGAACCTGCCCTAAAGCGAAGTGCTTAGAAAGTGCTGTGAGGACCATGCGGGTAGCATTAGCTTTACCATCTGCTGAATATCCTGCAATGTGTGGGGTGCCTATGTAGCAGCGAGCGAGTAGGCTGAGGTCTATCTCGGGCTCGTTTTCCCATACGTCAATGATGCATTGTGCTATGTACCCTTCGTCAAGAGCCTTTAGCAGGGCTTGAGTATCTGTAGTTTCACCGCGAGATGTATTAATAAAGTAGGGCTTGCGCTGTAGGCTCCTGAAGAAATTTTCATCAGCCAAGTGGAAGGTTGGATAAGCTCCCTCGCGTGTAAGTGGAGTATGTAGCGTAATAATATCTGCTTCGCGAGCAATCGTCTCTAAAGATACAAAGCCCTCTTCTCCTCGGTCAACTCGGGGAGGATCACATAATAATACACGCATTCCCCATGTACGAGCCATCTCTGCTACGAGCGTTCCTACATGGCCTACACCTACTATGCCAATCGTAGCCTCGTTTAAGTGTATGTCTTTCTCAAACCGTAACAATAGTAATACCGATTGGATATATTGGCACACTGAAGCCGCATTACATCCTGGAGCATTGGTCCACTGTATGCCTTTTGCAGCACAATAAACCGTGTCTATATGATCATATCCGATGGTCGCTGTAGCTATGAACTGCACACGACTACCTTCAAGCAATTCGGCGTTGCAGTGGGTGCGGGTGCGTACGATGAGGGCATCTGCATCGCTTACTGAGGCTTGGTCTATTTTGCTTCCTGGGAGGTATACCGCCTCTACGCCCATTGTTGTCAGGGCTTCGCGGATGTAGGGGATCTTATCGTCTACTATTACTTTCATGTAGTGTAAGTATGCTTTCGGGACCCATGTTGAACAGCAGATCTGCTATGCTCATGTTAGGGATAAACCCATGTTTCTCTTTGAATACCTGGTAATACTCTTTTGGGGTGAATGACGTATCTGTTTGCCACGCCTGTTTAGGGTGTATGCTCTCGCGCAGATCTTCCATATTAGTCTCCCCTAACATTGTGTACTCAGTAGTGGGCGTCAACGTCACATCAATACCTATCAAATCGCAGATAAGTCGGGTGAGCCCCAGATTGAAGTCATACAGCGACTCTATCTTCTGCTCATAGAAGGGGCGAAAATCGTCTTCATAGTAGAGGAAGAAGGGGGTATGTCTGTACGCAGCTTCCAAGGCATTCCAATGACGGTGGCGCCAATTGCCATGTTCGCTGATGCGTATGTCTCTCATGAGGCAATGTCCCTCCTCGCTCTTCTCTGTGGGTATGGTGAGAGCCAATGGACCATTAGCATCTACAATCATACAGCGATTGCGATAGGTCTGCTTAGTGTAGCTATCGCAGGCCTCGATGTAGGCTGTACCTCCTGCGCATTGCAGTAGTTTGGTGTAATATTGTACTGGCGCCAAGTAGGCCGATGAGAGCAATACGTCCATAGTTCTTGCGGTCTGTGAATTCTTGTTTTGTAGTGCGAAGTTACAATTTCTTTGGCGGAGTACCAAATTTATTCTTTGCTACCCGAGTGAACTGCCTCGATATTACGCATCAACCCATCATACCCTGCTCGTTCTATAGCGCTATGCTTGAATAGTTCGCGGTAGCGCTCGGGAGTTAGGGAATGCCAATCATCGCGAGTGAACGCGGCTATTGGGGCAGGTAAGTCGAAGGCTGCTTCACTAGTAGGCTCCGCATTTCGATTGTGTGGGCATGCTTGCTGACAGGTGTCACATCCGTAGATTCTGTTTCCTAATTTACCGATGAAATCGGGAGAAATGGTGGCACGATGCTCTATTGTTAAGTATGACAGGCAGCGCCTACAATCAATGCCGTCCACCGTCAGTGCACCCGTAGGGCAAGCCATAAGACATCGTTTGCAGTTACCACACGAAGTGGGCATATCGTGATGCTCCTCTTGTAAATCCATGTCTACCGCCAAAACTCCCAAGAAGCAATAACTTCCTTTGCCAGGGATGATGAGTGTGCGGTTTTGCCCGATGAAGCCCAAGCCCGCCTTTACTGCCCAGTAGCGTTCGAGCAATGGGGCTGTGTCGCAGAAGGCACGTCCCTGTACACCAGGAACAAGGTCTTTGATGTAGGTGAGTAATTGGTAGAGTTTGTCTTTCACCACACGGTGATAGTCTGCCCCGTAAGCATAGTAGGCAATTTGATAACTCTCTTTGGGGAGGGTTTGCTTGGGGTAATAGTTTAGTGCAGTGACGATAAGTGTACGACACCCTGGTACAAGCTGCGTAGGATCAAGGCGCAGGTGTCTATTACGCTCCATATAGCTCATGTCTGCGTGGTTGCCCTGCTCTACCCAGTGGTCAATAGTTTGCGCCACTTCATTGCTTACAGGCTCAGCCTTAGCAAAGCCGCAAGCAGAGAATCCAAGTCGCAATGCCTCTGCTCGAATAGCTTGTTCTATACTTCTTTCCATATATTGGGCATAAAGGTACGAATTTATGAGCGAAACGCAAAGTTTAGAATGAATGTTAGGTGGCAAAAGTTTATTTTCGGGGTGGCATGGCAGGCGAGCAGAGCTCGCTAATTAAAAATTGGAAACCAAAAATTAAAACGAACGAAAAATACTCCCTTATACTTTTTCTCGGCCACATACTATTCGGTTTCTTCTTTTCTGTTGTTTTCTCATATTTGGCAAAGGATATATGTATAAAGGCGGCGACCATACGCGCGAATGGACATGTACACACGCGCAAATGTAGCCGAGCATCCGCTCGAATGGTCGCCATAAATAATACGCAAACATTGCCAGAATTAGAGAATTATTGAGCTATGAACTGAGAACAGTGGGCTATGGATTAATAGAGAATTGAAAATGGGAAATTGATAATTAGCCGTTCGAATGGTTAGCTGTCGACTCATACCTCATGGATGCATCTCTTTACTTATAGCTCAGAACTTAAGCCCTTCGCTCTGCCATGCCACCCCATAAATGAACTTTTTTCACCTAGGGAATGGGGATTATTAGCGTGTCAAGATGCAAAAAATGCCCATTTCATCGGGGATTTGTGACTTAGTACTTTGCAGGTGGAAAGCATAACTAAAAATACCTTTTTTATCATTCGCTCACCGGGACTTGTTTTTTTGAATTACTTATACTACCTTTGCATCGATGAGTCGAAAGATTTGTCAAGACATTTTGGTAAAACGTAACTCAATGCAGTCTGAATCACCACCTCGGAACCGATACGAGTTATGAACAAATTCAGTTGAAAGCGTGCCTAATCTTAGGTGCGAGCTTTATGGTTTTTTGTAACAGATACCTTTATATTTCGAAAAATAATAACTGAAATGGTAATAATTCACAGCATGTGAGCTAAGTCGGAAAGATTTTATATATTTGTTCAGACTGAAAACTATAACAGATATACGTGTATTAGTTATCTTTGGAACGTATGAGTGGATCTTTGTTGAAATTAATAGCCTGTGTGGCAATGCTTTTAGATCACGTAGGAGCATTTGTTCCTAGTGATACACTTCGGATAGATGAAGTCTTGTTCTGTTTAGGAGAAAAAAATATAACTATTCAATATCTAATGAGAGCCATTGGTAGAAGTGCTTTCCCCATTTTTGCATTTCTCATCACAGAAGGATTTGTCCATACAAGTAATAAAAAAAGGTATGCCTTAAATTTGCTTACATTTGCATTGATTTCTGAAATTCCTTTTAATCTTGCTTGTAGCGATGATTTTTTTTGTGCTAAACAAAATGTGTATTTTACTTTGTTGTTTGGCTTTTTAGGAATATGCTTGTTAGAAGCATACAAACAAACTCGGGATAAACGATATCTATGTTTTATTATAAGCCTTTTTTTGTTTACAATTGTCTTTAGGGCTGATTATGGTTGTTTTGGATATGGATTCATTATTTTGCTGTATGTCCTGCGTGAGAATAGGATAATTATGGCAATAATAGGATCTTGTGTGTTGCCAAGCAGATGGATTGGAGGAGTATCTTTTATTCCAATATGTATGTATAATGGAAAAAGAGGATTTGCTTCTGGAAAGATTGCTAAGTACGGTTTTTATTTGTTTTATCCCGCACATTTATTGTTATTGTATCTGATACGTTGTTTTGTGTGATTAATTCATTACTGTTCACTAGAAAGTGGATGCAAAAATAAATATAGATAGTTAAGGTATGCAATCAATAACGGCAGGTTTAGCCTGCCGTTATTGATTGCATCTTTGCGGCGAACTCGCGGCTTATATAGTTATCGGCCTGTCTGCAAGTTTCGGCCGCAAACTCAAGACCACAACGGATGACGTCATCCCAGTCGCGCTCACTGAGGTTATCAAGATCATCACGGCGTATACGGTACTTGATGAGTCCGTATATGATGCCGGCATTGAGGTTGTCTCCGGCACCGATAGTGCTCACAGGAGCTATGGGCTCAATGGGGTAGTGTTTTGTGAGTGTGCGACTATAGAGGTTCACACCTTGTGCTCCACGACTGTAAATGAGGCGGGGGCAGTAAAAGTCAACTTTTTCTTTGAACACCTTAGCGCCCTCGGCAATACGGTATAGCACCTGGAAGTCTTCGTCAGAACCTTTTACTATGTCTGCGTATTCGAGGTTCTCAATGACAGTGCCCATGAGTTTGATGGCCTCGCCGGCATGATTACGACGGAAGTTCACATCGTAAAAGATGATGGCACCTGCGCGGTGTGCTTGTTCGAGCAGGGCGGTTACTTTATAGCGCATGTCAGGGTTGAGGGCATAGTAGGAACCAAAGAGTACGATGTCATCACGCTCTATTGTGGGGCATTCCCAATCACGTTTGCCGAAAGGTTCCTTGTAGAAGGAGTAGGTGGCATTGTTGTCCTCATCGAGGAAAGCCAATGAAATGGGAGACTTATGCTCTGGATACTCGGTGAGGTAATTGTCGTCAACACCATTGTCTTTGAGGAAAGAGCGTACAATACCACCGGCCTTATCGTCGCCTATCTCACTGAGGAAGCATGAAGAGACTCCAACTCGCCCCAGTGAAATCATGGAGTTGAAAGTGGAACCTCCTGGAACTGAAGTTGCCGCTTGGTTATTCCTGAAGAGAATGTCGAGAATGGTTTCTCCTATGCCAATGACTTTACGCATAACTTGATAATTCGCAGATGATATGTTGAATTAATCAAAGACTTTGAACTCATATCCCTCCTTCTGCAGCCATTCGATAGCACGAGGTAGTGCATAGCGTAGATTCTCAGCAGCACGGAGTGAGTCATGGAAGGTAATGATAGAGCCGTTGCGGGCGTATTTCTTTACCCTCTGTACTACCTGTTCTCCACTACACTTGGGGCTATAGTCGCGAGTCACAAGATCCCACATGATGATGCGGTAGCGCTCGCTCAGCATTTGATACTGCTTGGGGCGCATGATGCCATGAGGGGGGCGAAACAGATTGGTGGTGAGGTAGCAATCTGCCTTATCGGTATTAGCAACGTAGCGGTCAGTGCGCTCTTCGTGGCCCTTGAGGTGATTGTAGGTGTGATTGCCTATGCGATGTCCACGCTCTACTACCATCTTATATTCGTCGGTGTGTTTGCGTACATTTTCGCCCACCATGAAGAAGGTCGCTTTGATGTGGTATTTATCCAATACATCGAGAACCCAAGGGGTAATCTCGGGGATCGGGCCATCATCAAAGGTCAGGTATACGGCTTTTTCTGATGTATTCATCCGCCAACATGCATTGGGATACAGTCGGCGGATGAGGTTAGGGTGTTGTTCGAAAAACATCTATAATCTTCTTAGGGGAGTTTTATTTTACTCTCGCTTCTAACTCTCGGTACAACTCGTTGAAGATAGCTGAGTAGTGCTCTAAGGTCTCCTTGTCAGTAGAACGCTCCATAATCTGAAGTGTTTTGACAAATGTGCCTAAACAGCTCTGAACTTCGCTAAATGAAGCAGCAAAGCGCTCTTCGCCGAGGCTGAGGTACCATGTGATATACTCGATGTCATTGTCTGCTACTTGTGTGAGAATCTCCATACCCTTCTCTGTCTGGCCAAGTGTGAGGTATGCCTGGCCAATCAAGTGAGACTGGCTCTGCCAGTAGTTGTGGGGTAGGATAGAAGCGGGGAACTCTTCATCGCACTTGTTGAGTACAGCCAAAGCTTTCTCCTTCTTGCCCTCGCGGATGAGCTGGTTTGCCAACATTGTGTAGAGACGACGATGGGTATAGCCCATACGAGTGATAGTCTCATCAATGTAGATGCCAGAATTCTTCATGCCGCCAGACTTGAAGCGATTCATCAAGTTGTTGTACATGGTCTCGCTATCTACTGCAAAGCCTCCCTGAGGCGCTATGCCCAACTTGCGGAAGTTGAACGGAGTGATGCGGTAGGCCAATCCCTCTTGGAGGAAGTAAGCCTCAAGGCCCACATAATTCTCTGAGCCTACAGTGGTAGACATGTAGAGTGGGCGCTCCCAATTGGTGTTTGCCAACATCTCGAGCAGCATGATGTGGTTCTTGGTCAAGCCGCTACGTCCCTTCAGTGAGATGATCATGCGATCGGGCATCTTAGACATAGTTTCTTCGTCTGTAGCTCCGCGATATTGCTCGGGGATATACATTCCTGAACGCAAGATAGCAGCTTTATCAAGTGTGATATATACAGTATCAGTGGGGATAGCGTGGAGCTTGTCGTCCTTGCTCTTTACCCAGTAGTCAAGTACGTTGCGTAGCTCAAATGGCTCATCGCCAAACTGACGACGAGCAGCAGTAGGCTGCTTCTTGTAGAGGTCGAGCACCGCTTGCTTCATCTCGGGGCGGATGTATACGATGTCGTTTGTACCTTCTACATAGTCGAGACGCTCCCACTGGATGGGTACTGAGGGAGAGTCATATGCAGGGCGGCGCATCTGGTCGATGTACCAGTCGGTCTGCAAGTAGCTGAGGTTACATACACGAGAATCGGTACGTACGCCCTCTACCTCTTGATTGTACCAAAGGGGGAATGTGTCGTTATCACCATTAGTAAAGATGATGGGATATCCCTTCTCGGGCAATGTGTTGAGGTAGTTCTGACCAAAGTCGCGTGCCATATAGCGGTCGCTACGGTCGTGATCATCCCATGTCTGACTTGCCATTTGCAAGGGGATGAGTACGCATACCAATGTAGCTACAATGGCTGCTACGGTTTGATTCTTAGTGAGCTTCTGCAATCCCTGTGCGATACCTGCAACACCCATACCAATCCAAATGGCAAAGGCATAGAATGATGCAGCATATGCATAGTCACGCTCACGGGGCTGCATGGGCGTCTGGTTGAGGTAGAGCACGATAGCCAAGCCAGTCATGAAGAAGAGCATGAATACTACCCAGAATTGGCGTGCACCGCGCTTGCCGCGACCTGCTTGCCAGAAGAGACCTACGAGACCAAGTATCAAGGGGAGGCCGTAGAATACGTTGCGTCCCTTGTTGTCGCGCAGCTCTGAGGGTAGCAGTGTCTGGTCACCCACGAGCATCTTATCAATGAAGTCGATGCCGGTAATCCAGTTTCCATGTTCGATCTCTCCATGTCCCTGGATGTCGTTTTGGCGTCCTACGAAGTTCCACATAAAGTAACGCCAGTACATGAAGTTTACCTGGTAGTTGATGAAGAACTTGATGTTGTCTAACTGAGTGGGGACTTTTACCTTCTGCTTCTGTCCATTTACGTTGACAATGGCTTCGCGACCTTGGATGCCGCCTACCCAGTTGTCATAGAGGTTAATGGTGTTACCGCCTCCTGCAGGCCAATTGGCGTGGTCAGCACTGTGCATGCGGGGGAAGAGCATAGCGGGCTCCATCACTAGCTTGTCTTTGGTGCGAATTACGATATATTTGTCCTTCTCATCAGCCGATGCCTTTTCCTTCGGGATGTATACCTTCGGGCCTTTCTTCAGTACGGGTACCCAATATTGGCCCTCTACCTTGCGGGCAACCTTTGATGCGTATGTTCCGCCGTAGAAGAGCGGTGTATCGCCATACTGCTCACGATTGAGGTAGCTGCCGAGTGTGAAGATATCCTCCGGAGAGTTTTGGTCCATCGGAGTGTTCGCAGAAGAGCGTACTACGATGACTGCATACGAAGAGTAGCCTACTACGATCATTAAGATTGATACCAATGCAGTACTCATCACACGGGCACTAATGCGCCACTGCTCTTTTATCTTATCGAGGTTGAAGAGGTAAGCGGCTAATGCTCCGAGTACGATAAGGCCGAGTATTACACACTTTGCACCATGTCCGTAGAAGGGCAATCCGGTAAGTGCAATCACCGAAATGAAGGCGATATTAGTGCGAACGGCAGAACGACCTGCATAGGTCTCCCAAATGCTCCACACGAGAGCTCCTACCAATACTAATATATATATGATAAGGCCAGTGTTGAACGGCATAGACAAACCATTCACGAAGAGCAGCTCGAACCATCCGCCTACCTTTACAATACCGGGGACGATACCATATAGGATAGCTGCTACGAGCACGCCAGATACGATGAGCGCAATGAGTGATCCTTTCCATCCAGCATTGGGGCGCTTCTTATAATAATATATAAGTACGATGGCGGGGATACACAGCAAGTTTAGCAAGTGTACACCTACAGAGAGTCCCATCATATAGGCGATGAGGATAAGCCAGCGGTCGCTATGCACGCTGCCTGCCTCCTCCTCCCACTTGAGGATAAACCAGAAAACTACTGCAGTAAAGAATGAGCTATAAGCATATACCTCACCCTCTACGGCACTATACCAGAAGGTGTCGCTAAATGTATAGGCCAATGCTCCTACCAGTCCGGCACCTATGATCGTAATCATCTGCCCAGTCTTGATAGTGGTGTTGTTCCCACAGATAAGGCGGCGAGTCAAGTGGGTGATACTCCAGAATAGGAAAAGTATACATCCCGCACTGAGCAGTGCTGACATGACATTCACCATGTATGCCACCTGCGAAGGATCGCTGGCAAACTGTGAGAACAAATTGGCGGTGAGCATGAAGAAAGGTGCGCCAGGTGGGTGACCTACTTCGAGCTTATAGCCCGTGGTGATAAACTCGGGACAATCCCAAAAGCTTGCCGATGACTCAATGGTCAAGCAGTAGACCACGGCAGCCACAGCAAATACCAACCAACCCATGAGGTTGTTTACGAACTTATACTGTTTCATTGCAATGAATTTTGTTTTTCTTTCATTTCGAAGCTGCAAAGGTACTGCAAAAAAATGAATATTTCACCAATTCGTCAACCAATTAGTGTTTATTCACGTTTCAATCCTAAGAATCGGTGATATTTACTGCTCCTAAGCGTGTTAGATACCGCCAAATGCTAAAATATTATAAAAATAGGGCAAAGAATCTGTTAATATTCAGATAAAAAGCGTAAATTTGCCCGTTTTTTGAAAAAAGATACTAAGAAAATGGACAAATTTAGCTATGGACTCGGACTTGGCATTGCTCAGCAGTTGCTCTCTATGGGCGCTGAGGTAAGCGTTGACGACTTTGCTCAAGCTATCCGAGATGTATTGGAAGGTAAAGAGACTGCCGTAAGCTTTGCTGAGGCACAACAGATTGTAAATGCTCACTTTGTAGAGATGGAGAAGAAAGCCCATGCTGCAGCAATTGAGCAGGGTGAGATGTTCTTGAAGATGAACAAGGAGCGTCCCGGTGTAGTAACTCTTGAGAGCGGTTTGCAGTACGAGGTGTTGCAGGCAGGTACAGGTCGTAAGCCTAAGGCTACAGACAGAGTGCGTTGCCACTATGAGGGCCGTCTTGTTGATGGTACTCTCTTTGATAGCTCAGTAGAGCGTGGTGAGCCCGCGGTGTTTGGCGTTAATCAGGTGATTGCTGGTTGGGTAGAGGCATTGCAGCTCATGAGCGAGGGTGATAAGTGGAAGCTCTATATCCCCTATAACCTTGGTTACGGCGAGCAGGGTGCAGGTGGCGCTATCCCTCCCTACAGCACATTGGTGTTTGAGGTGGAGTTGCTCGAGGTATTGTAAGCCAATCGGAGAAATAAGAAATAATTAATAAATATAAAGACAATATGAAAAAGACAATTTATTCAGTTGCATTGACCCTCGCAGCGGGTGTTTTCGCAAGCTGCGGCACATCGGTTCCCAAGGCTAACCTTAAGGAGGCTTCTAAGGCCGATACTCTCTCTTATGTTATTGGTGTATCACAGTCTCAGGGCTTGAAGGATTACCTCGTGGCTCGTATGGATATGGATACCACCTATATGGATCAGTTTGTTAATGGTGTACTTGAGGGCGTAAATGCTGATGCTAAGAAGTCTGCATACTACTGCGGTCTTCAGATTGGTCAGCAAGAGGCAAATCAGGTTCTCCCCAATATCTCAGGTGATCTTTTGGCTGGTAAGAACGGTGAGCTCAATAAGAAGGAGTACATCGCAGGTTTTGTTGCTGGTGCTACAGAGGCATATCAGAAGATGGAGCCCGCAGTTGCTCAGGAGACTGCTATGAGATTAATGGAGGCTATCAAGGAGAACAATGACTCTACTGCAAATCTTACAGCAGAGCTCGATACCTTCTCATATGCTATGGGTATGGCTCGCACACAGGGCTTGAAGGACTATGTATTGTACCGCATGGGTGTTGATTCAGCTTACTATGCAAGCGAGTTTATCAAGGGCGTGAAGGAAGGTGCTAAGGCTAAGGAAAATGCAAAGAAGGGCGCGTTCCTCACAGGTATTCAGATTGGTCAGCAGGTAGAGAATCAGATTATCCCCGGTGTATCTCGCGATGTATTCGGCGAGAATGCTGATAAGTTCAATAAGAATAACTTCTTGGCAGGCTTCATTGCAGGTACTACAGGTAAGGGCTTGATTATGCACCCCATGATGGCTCAGCAGGATGCTATGCGTCTGATCGAGGAGCTCAAGAATGAGCGCTTCGAGAGCGAGTTTGGTGATAATAAGGCTCAGGGCGTTGCTTTCCTCGATTCTATTGCTAAGACAGAGGGCGTGGTAAAGCTCGAGAGCGGTCTCTGCTACAAGGTGATCACCGAGGGTAAGGGTGCTGTTCCTGCTAATACTGACAAGGTGAAGGTACACTACCGTGGTACACTTATCGATGGTACAGAGTTTGATAGCTCATACAGCCGTAACGAGCCCACAACTTTTGGTGCAAACCAGGTTATCGCAGGTTGGACTGAGGCTCTCACTCTCATGCCTGTAGGTTCTAAGTGGATGCTTTACATTCCTCAGGAGTTGGCTTATGGTAGCCGCGACTTGGGTCAGATCAAGCCCTTCTCTACACTCGTGTTCGAGGTTGAGTTGTTGGAGATTGTGAAGTAATAGCTCCCTATATTATATAGGAATAGGTAATTGTTGTTCCTATCGAAGCTCCCCTTGCTGTTTTGGCAAGGGGAGTGTTTTTTATGTGAGATTTTAGTAGTGTAGTGCATCTGAATTTTCTTGCACCTGCGGAAAATATTTGCCTCTTTGGTGATAAATTTTTCTCGAACTTGCGAAAAATAGCTGTTTGCTATTAGTTGTGGTAATTTTGCAAATTGCCATGTTTTTTTCCTATAGTATCGCAAAAAAAAATGTTATATAACACATTTTCTTTTAAAAAAATAGCAAGATTTGTTGGCTAATCGAAATAAAGTAGCTAACTTTGCACCCCGAATATGAGGTGGACTGTGTCTGCCTATGAAGTTAGACTACAATTTTAAACTATAAATAATTAAAAATTAACAAAATGCCAACAATTCAACAATTAGTTAGAAAAGGCAGACAGGTACTTGTAGACAAGAGCAAGTCACCCGCGTTGGACAGCTGTCCTCAGCGTCGTGGTGTATGTGTTCGTGTGTACACTACAACCCCTAAGAAGCCTAACTCAGCGATGAGAAAAGTAGCGCGTGTGCGCTTGACCAACCAGAAGGAAGTTAACTCATACATTCCCGGAGAAGGTCACAACTTGCAGGAGCACTCAATCGTATTGGTACGCGGTGGTCGTGTAAAAGACCTCCCTGGTGTACGTTATCACATCGTTCGTGGTACTTTGGATACCGCAGGTGTAGCTAACCGTCTCCAGCGTCGTTCTAAGTACGGTGCTAAGCGCCCCAAAGCTAAGAAGTAAGCCATAAGCTTACCCCAAACAACGCGGCCGCACAGAGTGTGAGGTCTGAGGTAAATAGATAAGCCCTCAAAAACATAAATTATAAGTATAAAATTTACGTTTTGGTTTGTTGGATAAGCTATAAAGGTTGAGTAAATGCCCAAGAGTGGGCGTTGAAGAAGACAAAAATGCAGCCCCAAACGAAAACAAAAACTTTTCAAGAAAGAAATGAGAAAAGCAAAACCAAAAAAACGTATGGTCCTTCCGGATCCCGTATTTAACGATACTAAGGTATCAAAGTTCGTTAACCATCTTATGTTCGATGGTAAGAAGAACATCTCTTACGAAATCTTCTATGCTTCACTTGATAAGGTGAAGGCTAAGATGTCTGATTCTGAGCTCTCTGCTCTCGAAATCTGGAAGAAAGCCCTTGATAACATTACTCCCCAGGTAGAGGTTAAGTCACGCCGTATCGGTGGTGCTACTTACCAGGTAC
>JAFZFF010000025.1 GCA_017556045.1 Bacteroidaceae bacterium
CACTTAGAAAAGAGTTATTTGAAAAGCATGAGGAATATAGTGTAACAAAGCAAGTTAGCAATTTCTTATCCATTGCCCATTCTCATGCAAGTTCTTCTTAATGGTTTGATACTCAAAGATTCTTAATCAAACTTCATCAAATATACTAATAAACGAGCGAATAAGCAATCGACATGAATAAAACTTGCTCATATACAACAATAGAGGGCATGTCAGATGACACACCCTCTACTTATGAAGTTTATTGTACTTCGAGAATTACTCAGCCTTGGGCTCCTCAGCCTTCTTGGTCTTCTTGGTAGCAGGCTTCTTAGCCGCGGGCTTCTTAGCTGCCTCCTTCTTAGGCTTCACCTCTTCAGCGAGTACGGTCACGCCCTTGATCTTCTCCAACTCATTGTTCAAAGCCTCAATCTCCTCACCTTGGTTCTTGATGGTGGTGAGCAGTGCATTGAGCTCCTCATTGTCGATGTCAATGGGATAGAGTGAATTTACACGGCTGATGAAGTCACCGAGGATGTTCATGTAGTTGGTGAATGCATCGAAGGGTGAGTCATAGATACCACGGTCCATACCTACCTTGTTCTCCTTGGTGGTCATGAAGCGGAAGTTATCACTTGCCTGCAGGTAATCCCAGTCTTGCTTGATACGCTTGTCGAGACCGATGATAACACGCTCAGCTACACTATAGAGCTTGTTGAAAGCCTCGCGCTGCATGGTGTTACCGAGCCATGAGCTGATGTCGCGCTCCTCGTCGACCCATGACATGGGGTAAGGTACGTCAACGGGACCTACTGACTTGTAGTTCTTGATGACCTCGCTCGGAGTAGAGAATGAGATGCCACGCTCACGAGCGCACTCGGGCAATGCCTTGAAGAACTCGAGGATGTTTGAGCTCAAGGGCTGGTAGATACCGAGAGCAGAGAGCTCCATGAAGATGTTGATTACCTCTTCCTCAGCGGGTGTCTGAGCAATCCAGTCTGCATATGTGCCAGCCATCAAGGGATATGCCTCCCATGAGGGGTTAGCGAAGCGGAGTGAGATGTCGTCAGAGAGCTTGTAGTCGCGGAGCAATACCTTGAGGTTAGGATTGGTGTTTGCGTGATAGAGGTAGTGGGGGCTCTTCCATCCGAGGATGTGCTT
This sequence comes from Bacteroidaceae bacterium, assembly GCA_017556045.1. GTDB lineage: Bacteria > Bacteroidota > Bacteroidia > Bacteroidales > Bacteroidaceae > UBA1189. Next base: position 1,141 of record JAFZFF010000025.1, read on the forward strand.
AGCGCCTTCTGTGAGTACGCCCTTGAAGCCCATAGCAGCTACCTGCGCAGCGATATCGTCGCTATAGATCAAGCTTGAGTTACGGAACACCTTGGGAGTCTTACCGAAGAGCTGCTTGATTTTCTTGCACATACGGTCAACGTCGTTGCGGAAGCACTCTTCGTTGGCCAATGATGAGAGACCGTGTGAGTAGGGCTCAGCAAGGAATTCGCAGCAACCGGTCTTGTTAATCTCTTGCAAGAGGTCAACAACCTGAGGTGCATAGCGCTCAAGCTGCTCGAGACCTACGCCTGAGAGTGAGAAAGCTACCTTGAAATAGCCACCGCTGGTCTTAATCATATCGAGCAAGGTGGTGAGAGCGGGCACGTATGAACGCTCTGCGATATCGGTGATGCTGCTCTCGTTGGCAAAGTCATCGTAGTAGTAGTGGTCAGTACCTATATCAAAGAAGCGGTACCTTCTCAGATGAACAATCTGATGTATCTCAAAATATAGACAAATGGTTTTCATAACTTGAATATTAAATCTTTTGAATTCTTTTGTTTTCAGCGTAACCGCCTCTTATTTTATATGTTTTACAGCATTCAGGTAGTCGTCATTATTGAAATAACCACGTCCACAAAGCTGATTATAGCACTCACGTATGCGCAAGCCCACCTTCTCCCATGTGATACGGTCAACCTCCTTGACACCTTCCTCAGAGAGGTAGTTGTAGAGAGCGTCGTTGGTACATACGCTATACATTGCATCTGCCAATGCGTTGATGTCCCAGTAGTCAACCTTGATTACGTTGTCCAAGATCTCGCCACAACCTGATTGCTTTGAAATGATTGAGGGACAACCGCACTGCATAGCCTCCAAGGGTGCTATACCGAAAGGTTCAGAGACAGAGGGCATTACAAATACATCAGAATTCTTGTATGACTCATATACTTGGCGGCCTTTCTGGAATCCAGGGAAGTGGAAACGGTCGGCAATGCCGCGCTCAGCAGCCAACTGAATCATAGCATTCATCATATCACCGCTACCTGCCATACAGAAACGGATGTTGCGGGTGCGCTCAAGCACCTTAGCAGCTGCCTCCACGAAGTATTCGGGGCCCTTCTGCATGGTGATACGTCCGAGGTAGGTAACCAGCTTTTCTCCGGGTATCTTCTGGGGGACGATGTCGAGCAAATCCTGACTGAGAGGATATACGGCATTATGCATAGCCACGCACTTGCGTGGGTCTTGGTGATACTGGTGGATTACGGTCTGACGGGTATGCTCTGACACGCACATGATACAATCGGCATGGTCCATACCATTCTTCTCGATGCTATACACCGTGGGGTTAACCTTACCACGAGAGCGGTCGAAGTCGGTAGCATGAACGTGGATACACAATGGCTTGCCACTTACCATCTTGGCATGTACACCTGCGGGGTATGTCAGCCAGTCGTGTGCGTGAATCAGGTCAAACTCTTCGCTACGGGCCAATACACCAGCGATGATGCTGAAGTTATTGATTTCGTCGTGCAGATTGCTGGGATAACCACCGGCGAACTGCATGCAGCCCAAATCGTCAAGACCCTGCAGATAATTGAAGTCTGCATAGAGATGGTCGCGGAAACGATAGTAGTCCTCAGCCTTATGGCCCACGAATCTATCCTTTATTGCGTCGTAATTGACATCGCGCCATACCACGGGAACCTGACTCATGTTTACGATTTTCAGGAAACCCTCTTCCTCACCCGTAGGTTTGGGCATACAGAAAGTGGTGTCTACATCGCCCTGAAGGCTCAAGCCCTTCGTGATACCATAACTGGCAACGGCGAGACCTCCATATATCTTAGGAGGAAACTCCCAACCGAACATTAAAACTTTCATATTTCGTTCCTCCTATTATTAAATGTCATACTCCTTTAATACATCCAATATGCGCAAGATCTCTGCTACGTTCATAGCGAAGGCCACAGCGCCACGTCCGCGGAACGGGGGGTTACCATCGTACAACTCGGGAATTGAGCCGATACAGTGTGTGGTCATCTCCTCCTCGAAGCCGATGAGCTGACGCTCTACGAATGACAATCCGCTCAACTTATGGATGCGCAGGTATGCCTCCATGTAGAAGCCACCGAGCCAGGGCCATGCGGTACCTTGGTGGTAAGCATAGTCGCGCTCTACCTGAGGACCTACATAGTTGGGGTTGTAACCCATGCTCTTGGGGCTGAGCGAACGCAAGCCCTTCGGGGTGAGCAACTCCTTGGTCACGATATCGAGCACGCTCTTCTGCTGCTTGCGGTTGAGGGGCGAATATTCGAGAGCTGCGGCAAAAATCATGTTGGGACGTACGCTCCAGTCGGGAGTGTCGCCATCAACGTAGTCGTACAACCAGCCGTACTCGTTGAGGAACTTGCTCACGAATGAGAGCTGACAACGCTGAGCGAGGTCGTTCAATGTCTCTGACATCTCCTCATTGCCACCCACGTGGTTCATCTCAGCGGCAAAGCGCAGTGCATTGTACCACAGTGCATTGATTTCTACCACATAACCCGTACGGGGCACTACGGGGCGACCGTTAGCCTCAGAGTTCATCCATGTCACAGCCTTGTCCTTACCATTGGTATAGAGCAGGGCGTTGTCGTGAAGGAAGAGGTTGTCGTGCTTGCCGCCACGGATATAGTTGATGATGTCCTGCAAGAGCTGGCCATACTCGTCCCAGCACTGCTTCATCGAGGTCTTCTTAGCATACTGCTGCAGTGTCCATACTGCCCAGAGGAGTACGTCGGGGTGCTCCATCTCATAGATTTTACACTCGCTAGGACGCTCGTTGATGAAGTCCTCGATAGCCTCAGCAGCTGTCTTCATCGCTGATTGGAACTCGTCCATCTCGTCTACAGCCAATGTCAAGCCCGGGAGCGACACGAACATATCGCGTGCGCGGCACTTGAACCACGGGTAACCCGCCAAGATATAGTGCTTATCGCCCTGCAGGTTGTGGAACTGGTGACCAGCGATGACCATGCTATTCTTAAAGGTATCGCGCGGGGGACGAATCTCATACTCATGCTCGAACATCTGCTTGAGCTTGCGTGACGAAGCCTCAGAGATACCAGCCGAGAAGATGATGGTCTCACCCTTCTTGATGGGCACTTCGAAGTAACCGGGCACGTAGAGGTCCTCATTGAAGTGGTAGCCACGCTCCTGCTCCTTCGGATACTCCATGCCACGATACCAGTCGGGTGCATATACGAATTCGTTCTTCTTGTTGGTCTGCATGAAGAGTTCGGGATAGCCCGGATACATGCATGTCTTGATACCGTTATCCACCTCCTGGTAGCTCTTGTTGACCTGCCAGTTCTCATGTGTAAACTGACGCACGCTGCGGAAGGCCATGAAGGGGCGCAAGCGCAGTGTGGTGGGCGAATGAGCATCGAGCAATGTATAACGGATGAGGATACGGTTCTCGTGATGTACGAAAGCCTTCTCCTTCTTCAGGATGACACCACCGACGCGATAGATAGTGGTCGGCACGCGCTCCCATTGGAATTCTCGGATATACTTATGTCCCTGCGGACTGAAGCTGTTACCCGAATATTTGTGTACGCCGAGGTTGAACTCAGCCCCGTGTTGAATCACCGTCTCATCGAGCGAAGAGAGCAGCACGTGGTTCTCGTCATCCATCTCGGGGATGGGTATCACGAGCAATCCATGGTACTTTCTCGTATTGCAGTCAATGATGGTAGAGCAGCTGTAAGCGCCCGACCTATTGGTACGCAATATCTCGCGAGGGAGTGACTCTTCTAAGTTCGTCATTAACGTCTTGTCGAATCTTAAATATCCCATAGCTTTAGATTATAAATAAGTAAAGTGACCCAAAAGTAATAATAATTATTCGTATACCACCAAAACTTTTAAGATTATTTTTCATTTTTCTCATTTTTCGCAGTTTTTTGTCGTTTTTTACTCCGTTTTCCGTTAAAAGTGATATAAAAAGTTCATTTCACACCATGTATACTGCCACGAAACACAAGCATTAATACATATTACCTTTAGATAAAGCATAGTCTTATCAACGATTATTTGAGGGTTAAACATCTGACTAACGGGGGGGCATAGGCGAGTATTCCTTTCTTTGTATCCTCAAGCAAGTTTACTATTTGTTCACCTGTTTGTTTTATCCCTAATCCAAAGCCAAAGGATTTTCACACTTACTGTAAAAAATATAGACGTTAGCTGCATATTTCTCGCTCGTTTGTTGTATCTTTGAGAAAAAATTGTAAACTATACTTGATATGAACCCGATGATACTTAGCAGGCTCGATATGTGGGGGCTCTCGCTCCACAGCGAGTGGATATATTGGCTCATGGCGGCTGCGGCCATAGCCCTGGTCGTATACGCAGCCAATGTGGCGTGTCGACGCATCGTAATACCCGTCATCAAGAAGCTCACCACCACCACGAAGGCGGAGTGGGACAATGTGGTGTTTAACGGCACGGTGCTCACCGACCTCTCGCGACTGGTGTCGCCCATACTCATAGCGGGACTCATGCCGCTCTTCTTCGCCCGGGAGAACGCTGCGCTGGAGTTTCTGCTCAAGGTGAACTCTATATACCTCATAGCGCTGATAGCCAAGCTGCTATGCTCATTCCTCTCGGCGCTGTATGAGCTGTCAAACCGCAGGGATAGCATGAAGAATCACCCCCTCAAGGGCGTATACCAGATGCTCAAGATAGTAGTCATCTGTCTGGCACTGATAGTCACCGTGAGCATACTCATCGACAAGAACCCCAGCTACATACTCACCGCCCTGGGTGCCTCGGCGGCAGTGCTCATGCTCGTATTCAAGGATATGATACTGGGTCTGGTGGCAGGGGTGCAGCTATCGGCCAATGACATGTTGCGCCCGGGCGACTGGATCACGATGAAGAAGTACGATGCCGACGGCGACGTGATAGAGGTGACGCTCACCACCGTGAAGGTGCAAAACTGGGATAAGACGATCACCACCATCCCACCCTATGCGCTCGTGAGCGACTCGTTTCAAAACTGGCGCGGCATGCGCGATTGCGGGGGCCGACGCGTGAAGCGCTCCATCTACCTCGATATGCGCTCTATCACCTTCTGCACCGAGGAGCAGATGGCCGAGTTTGCCGAGCGTGGCTGGCTCGATGGCATAGAGAGGGGCGACGACTTTGTGGTCAACCTCCACGTCTTTCGCAACTATCTGGATCACTACCTGCGCCATCACCCGCGCGTCAATCAGAATCTGATCATCATGATACGCCAGCTGCAGCCCACGGCACAGGGCTTGCCTCTGGAGCTATACTTCTTCTCGGCCGGCACCGACTGGGTACCCTATGAGCACCTGCAGTCTGAGGTCTTCGAGCATGTCTTTGCCGTGCTCCCCACCTTCGGCTTGCGCGTCTTCCAGGCTCCCATGGGCATAGACTTCGCTGGCTCAGAGCTGTAGTGTAGGCAGGTATATTATATAGAAATAGGGGTGAGAAGAATATTTTGTTTCCTTTTTTTCGTATTCTTTCCCATAAAAGTCCTAAATTTGCATCAGAAATAGCATTACAGAGAGAGAGAATGATAGAAAAGCATATTGTACTGGAAGAGATAGACCCAGCACTCTTTTACGGAGCCAACAACGCTAACCTGCAGATGATAAAGGCATTGTTCCCCAAACTGCGTATCGTGGCGCGTGGCAACGTGATACGTGCTATGGGTGACGACGAGGTGTTGGAGACATTTGAGAACTACGTGAAGCAGCTCGAGGAGCACGGCGCACGCTACAACTCGCTCAAGGAGGAGGTGCTGCTCGATATCTTCAATGGCAACCGCCCCATGGTGGAGCGCGAGGGCGACGTCATCGTATTCTCGATCACAGGACGCCCCATCACACCGCGCAGCGAGAATCAGTTGCAGCTGGTCAAGCTATACCGCGAGAACGACATGGTGTTTGCCTGCGGTCCCGCAGGTTCGGGTAAGACCTATACGGCCATTGCCCTTGCCGTACGTGCACTGAAGAACAAGGAGGTGAAGAAGCTCATCCTCTGCCGCCCTGCCGTAGAGGCTGGCGAGAAGCTCGGATTCCTGCCCGGTGACATGAAGGAGAAGATCGACCCCTATCTGCAGCCCCTGTACGATGCGCTCGAAGACATGATCCCCCCGCAGAAGCTCAAGGAGTATATGGAGCTGGGTATCATACAGATCGCTCCCCTCGCCTTCATGCGTGGACGTACGCTCAACGATGCCGTAGTCATCCTCGACGAGGCGCAAAACACCACCATACCGCAGCTCAAGATGTTTCTCACCCGTATGGGTATGAACACCAAGATGATCATCACCGGTGACCTCACACAGATAGACCTGCCCTCATCGGTACGCAGTGGACTATCACACGCCATGCACCTCTTGCGCGGCATCAAGGGCATAGGCATCGTAGAGCTCAACAAGAAGGATATCGTGCGTCACAAGCTCGTGACACGCATCGTGGAGGCGTATGAGAAGGAGAAGGAGAAGGAAAAGGAGACCCCCTCTAACTCCCCCTCTATGGGGAGAACTCAGGCATCGCGGGAGAGTGTAAATGGATAATAGTGTAAGTAAATAAAACAAACAAAAATTATAAACTAGATCAACCTTAACCCTTTTTTGATGTGAAGAGGCATGATTCAGTCTTGACCGAGTCCCCTCCCTAGAGGGAGGGTTAGGGAGGGTCCAAATTCAACAAAAGTTATGGCATTAACAGCAACAGATTTCAACTTCCCCGGTCAGCAGGGAGTGTATCACGGCAAGGTACGTGATGTGTACAACATGGGCGACAAGCTCGTGATGGTAGCCACCGACCGCATCTCAGCGTTCGACGTAGTATTACCTAAGGGCATCCCCTTCAAGGGCCAGATGCTCAATCAGATTGCAGCAAAGTTCCTCGACGCTACTACCGACATCTGTCCCAACTGGAAGCTCGCTACTCCCGACCCCATGGTGACTGTGGGCGTGATGTGTGAAGGATTCCCCGTAGAGATGATCGTGCGCGGCTACCTCTGTGGCTCTGCATGGCGTGCATACAAGAGCGGTGTACGTGAGATCTGTGGCGTGAAGCTCCCCGAAGGTATGCGCGAGAACGAGCGTTTCCCCGAGCCCATCATCACACCTACCACAAAGGCAGAGATCGGTGAGCACGATGCAGACATCTCTAAGGAAGAGATCCTCGCACAGGGCCTCGCTACTCCCGAGGAATATGCACTCCTCGAGCAGTACACCCTCGCACTCTTCAAGCGCGGTACAGAGATCGCTGCTGAGCGCGGACTCATCCTCGTAGACACCAAGTATGAGTTTGGTAAGCACAACGGCACCATCTACCTCATGGACGAGATACACACCCCCGACAGCAGCCGCTACTTCTACAGCGAGGGCTATCAGGAGCGTTTCGAGAAGGGAGAGCCCCAGAAGCAGCTCTCTAAGGAGTTCGTACGCGAGTGGCTCATGGACAACGGCTTCCAAGGCCAGGAGGGTCAGCAGGTACCCGAGATGACCGACGAGATCGTTACCGGCATCAGCGAGCGCTACATCGAGCTCTATGAGCACATCACAGGCGAAACATTCGTGAAGGAGAATACCGAAGACATCGCAGCACGTATCGAGAAGAACGTGACCGAGTGGCTCACAAAGTAAGAGACAGCCGATAAAGGCAAAATACCTCAATAAAAAAAGAGAGGCTATGTGATCTTAACCAATCGCGTAGCCTCTTTATTTTTATGTGTACGAAAAGAAATAACATTTATTAGATCGAATCCCCTTAATTACGCATATCAGAGTTTCCAGGCCTCGAGCTCGGCAAGGGCGCGGTGATAGTCGCGATCGGCACTGAGGCTGCGGTCGAGGTAGTCGTAATAGAGTTCGATACCTTGTAGGTACTCGAGCACTGAGATGTAGCCTTCGTCCATGGCTTGCTGAAGCAGAGCTGTATTATTGGCTTCGGTGAGGGCGGTGCGGTAGAGGATGGCGGTGCGCTGCAGACCCTGGACGCGCTCAAAACCTATGCGGAGCTGGCTATGGAGCTGCTGCTCGGCATCGACCTCATGAGACTCGGCAGCTTGCAGTGCGGCGCGGGCCGAACGTACGCGATTCTTATTGGCCCACAAGGGTATGCTCATACCGACGGCTACTCCCTGAGAGCGGTCACCGATGGTATGACGTTCGTTGATATAGGCTGCTGAGAGCGTAGGCAGATGTTGAGATTTAGACAATGCCAGCTCGCTCTTGGCTACCTCACGTCCCGTACGGGCCAGCGCAAGCGTGGGGCTACACGCCATAGCCTCGGCATACCAGAAGTCAAAGTCTCCAGTAAGCGTCGCAGGGGCGTACTCACCACCTATGGCACCCAAGGGGAGACCTCCATTGAGGCGGGCAAGGTCGGCTACGAGCACCTCTTGCGCGGTGGCTACGCGTGCCTTCTCGGCTTCGAGAGCAGCAAGGCTGAGCGATACGTTGTTGTACGAGAGGATGTCGGTATCACCACTCTCGAGGCGACGCTTCTCGACCTCTACGACACGGCGTGCATGGAGCAGACGACGATCGAGTTCGATAGCCAGTGCATTATAATATACGAGATCGATGCAGGCGAGATGGGCTTCGAGAAGGATGTCCATGCGCACTACGCGGTATTCATCATCGACGAGTAGGTTATGAGTGTCGGCAGTACGGCTCTTGTAACCCAATACCGTGGAGAGGTCAAAGCTCTGCTCTACGGTAAACTCAGAGAGATTGCCCGTCTGTTCGGCTCCCTCCCACATACGCTTATACCCTACCTCAGGGTCGGCGAGAGTGATGCCTGTGCGGTTGTCGAGCTTGCGGGCCTCAGCCTCGGCACGCAGGGCTTTGAGGGTGGTATTGTTTTGCTCCACCTCCCTTAATTGTGAGATAAAACTTGAGGTTTGGAGGGCGTTAGCCACGTGCTGACCGTATGCTGTGAGGCAACAGAGCACGGCTGAGAGAGCTATGATAAATTTACGATGGTTCATAAGTTTTCGTTCTTATTTTCTTTATTCGTCAACATATACATCACAGGGACGATGAAGCCATTGAGAAGGGTCGAGGTAGCCAATCCGCCAAGGATGACCTTAGCCATGGGGCTCTGTATCTCATTGCCAGGAAGATCGCCACCCATAGCCAAAGGTATAAGGGCGAGAGCCGTGGTAAGAGCTGTCATCAAGATGGGGTTGAGACGGTCGGCAGAGCCATGGAGGATGCTATCCTTTACCGAACAGCCCTCGGCACGGAGGTCATTGTAACGCTCGATGAGAAGCATACCATTGCGTGTGGCGATACCAAAGAGCGAGATAAAACCAATGATGGCGGGGATACTGATGTCACTGCCCGTGAGATAGAGCACGAAGACACCACCCACAAGCGCCAATGGCAGATTGGTCAGGATGACAGCAGACTGGGTGAGGCTGCGGAACTGATTGTAGAGAAGCAGATAGATGACCATAATAGCAAATATCGAGGCGATGAGTAGCGTACGCGAGGCTGCCTGCTCATTCTCAAACTGTCCACCATATTCAACGTGATAGTCTTCGGGAAGTTCGATCTGCTCGTTTACAATATCGCGAATATCACTCACCACACCGCGTAGGTCGCGACCTGCTACGTTGGCCGAGATGACTACCTTGCGCTCTACATTCTCTCGATTGATGGTGTTGGGGCCTGCTGATGACACCACATCGGCAATCTGTCCGAGAGGCACCTTCACACCACCAGCATCTACAATCAAGGCGCGTATATCATCGGCTGTAGCGCGACTATCATCACCGACCTTGAGGGTGAGGTCAAAGACACGACGACCCTCGTACACCTGTGACACGGCTTCGCCAGCAAGCAATACGCTGACCATATCGGCAAACTCTGGCATAGAGACTCCGTACTTAGCCATCACCTCACGACGGGGTATTATCTTGAGTTGCGGACGCTCTACCTGTTGCTCTACATTGAGGTCGGCAATACCCTCGACACCCTCTACGGCTGCTTTGATGCGGTTGCCGATGAGGTACATCGTATTGAGGTCGGTACCAAAGAGTTTGATGGCGATGCTTGCTCGTGTACCTGACAACATAGCATCGATACGATGACTGATGGGTGCACCTACCTCTATGTTTACACCAGGGAGCGATGATAGCTTCTCACGAATCTCAGCCACCACCTCATCTTTAGAGCGGTCGGTAAGGACAAAGGGTGCCTCAATCTCAGAGGTATTGACACCAAGAGCGTGCTCGTCGAGTTCGGCACGACCTGTCTTACGTCCTACGGTCTGTATCTCGGGAATGGTGAGCAGTAGCTCCTCGGCACGACGACCTATATTATCAGACTCCTCCAGCGAGATACCAGGCAGAGTGCTCACATTGATGGTAAAGGATCCCTCATTGAAGGGGGGCAAGAACGAACGTCCCAAGCCGAAGAAAGCCACCAGGCCAACTACGAAGAGCGCCACCGTACTGCCCAACACTAAGCGATGATGACCGAGAGTCCAAGCGAGTGCACGCGAATACCCCTTCTTGAGCCAACGGGTGAGGGCAGGCTCGCGGTTCTCCTTCTGCTCCTTCTGACCAAGCAAGAAACTACATAACACAGGAGTCAACGTAAGCGCTACCAACGTAGAGGCACATAGCGCCACAATAAAGGCGATACCGAGCGGAGCCAACATACGACCCTCCATGCCTGTAAGGAAGAACAAGGGCACGAAGCTCGCGATGATAATCAGCGTAGAGTTGAGAATAGGCATACGCACCTCCTTAGATGCATCATAGATGACGGTGAGCAGAGGGCGTCGACGCTCTATTGGCAGAGCACGATTCTCGCGTAATCGCTTGTATACATTCTCCACATCGACAATGGCATCATCCACAAGCGAGCCTACAGCAATAGCCAATCCACCGAGACTCATCGTATTGATAGTGAGACCCATGGCATTGAGCGCCAACACTGCAGCCACAAACGCCAAAGGTATGGTGACAAGCGAAATGAGTGTGGTGCGCACATTCATCAAGAAGATAAAGAGCACAATGACCACGAAGATGGCGCCCTCGAGAAGGGCACTCTTCACATTATCTATAGAGCTATTGATGAAGCGCTCCTGTCGATATACATCAGTAGTGAGTACCACATCAGCAGGGAGCTCGCGACGAATATCTTCGAGAGTAGCATCAAGGCGTTCGGTAAGTTTAAGCGTGCTTGTATGAGGTTGCTTGGTGACAGTGAGTATCACTGCCGGCTCTGTACGTAGCGAGGCTGTACCAAACTTAGGACGGCGATCACCAACCTTTACCTCTGCAATGTGGCTGAGCAAGATGGGAGCATCCCCTACCCTCTTCACCACAGTATGGGCTATCTCATCCACATCATTGGTAGAGAGCATGCCACGGATGATATACTCATTGCCATACTCATAGAGTGTGCCACCTGTAGCATTGCGGTTCATAGCTGCAGTGACTGACATCACCTCACCGAGTGATACATCATAGTGCTTCATCTTGCCGGGATCAAGCAATATCTGATACTCCTTCACCTCACCTCCGAGCACTGCCACTTGCGCCACACCACCGGTAGCAAGCAGTCGGGAGCGTATGGTCCAATCGGCCAAGGTACGCAAATCACGCAGCGAAGTACTATCAGACGTGAGAGCCACGAAGAGCACCTCACCCAATATCGATGACTGGGGGCCCAAGGTAGGAGTTCCCACGTGCTGTGGCAACGCATCCATCACGGTAGCAATCTTTTCAGACACGATCTGTCGGGCACGGTATATCTCTGTATCCCAATCAAACTCAACCCATACGATAGAAAAGCCCGTGGTACTCGATGAACGCACACGGCGAACACCTGTAGCACCATTGACAGCAGTCTCGATAGGAAAACTTACCAAGCGCTCTACCTCTTCGGGAGCCATACCCTTGGCCTCAGTCATCACAGTCACGGTAGGTGCGTTCAGATCGGGGAACACATCTACATCCATCGTTGTAGCGGTATATATACCAGCAACCATCAGCAACACCGATGCCACGAGCACCATGAGACGGTTGTTGAGCGAAAAACGAATTATTTTATTAAGCACGACGGTAATTTTGAATTAATAATTATGAATGGCCTAACTCAGAACTCTGCAATTAATGAGCATGTCCATGAGGTATAGCCGTAGTCACTGAAGCCAACTTCACTTGGTAAGCACCCTGAGTGACTACGCGTTCACCATGCTGAAGACCATGAAGAATCTCTACACGCTCACCATTACGACGACCCAGCTGTACGGCACGCTTCATATACTCCTCGGCACACACCTGTACATATACATAGTAGAGTCCCTGCTCCTCAGTGAGCGCACTGACTGGCACCGACACCACACCCTCTTCGGGAGTAGTAAGCAGATATACCTCTGCGTACGTACCTGGAATGATGTCACCGACATTGTCAAACTCGAAAGTCACGGGAAGATAGTGTGATGCTCCCTCTACTGCTGCACGGCCATACGCTACAAGGCGACCATTCATCTCAGTTGTCTTATACAGACGATCGGTATACGAAGGACGGAAGTATGCAGCACTTACCTTAGTCAGCTGAGCATAGTACTGCTCTGACACCTCTGCGCGCAACTGCAGGCGACGGTCTTGTGAGACCACGGCAATAGGCTGCCCCACCTCTACATAAGATCCATTGGCAACGAGTAGCTGCTTGATATATCCAGCTATTGGTGTGTTCACCGAAGCTCCCTTAGCGGTCATACCCTGTGCCTGACCCTCATATGTGGTCTTGGCTGTCTCATAGCGCAAGCGAGTCTGTTCGAACTCCTTTGTAGAGATTATCTTATCGTCTACTAAGCGCTGCGCACGCTCATACTCAGCCAATGCGGTCTCATAAGCGACGCGAGCCTTCACCAGAGGATCACCATCCTGCAACTTCTTTGCAGACACGGCAGCCAAGGACTGATCTTTACCTACAGCCTGTCCCTCTACAATAGAGGGGTCAGTATAGTAGAGCACACCAGCCGACGCAGCCACCACAATGGCCTCACTACCCGCAGGAGCCTGTATGTGACCAGATGTCTTGATCACTCCGTAAAAAGGAAGTTCCTCGATAGTCTCCACCTGCAAGCCTGCAGCCTCAGCCTGAGCCTTGGTAAAGGCTATACCCTCACCATGAGCATGCTCACCATGTTCGTGATCATGAGCAGCGTGAGCGTCTTCTGAATGATTGTCTTCAGCGTGATTATGCTCTGTTTCGTGGGCGTGGTCGTGATTGCAACCCTCATGGTTATGTTCCGAGTGGCTATCGTGGTCATGCTCAGCGTGATTATGTTCCGATTGATCATGTTCAGCCTCACTCTCATGGCTATGATCGTGGTCATGGCTGTGATCGTGATCGCACTGACTATGCGCAGCATGATCGTGATGTTCGTGACTGTGAGTATCACCTCCCCTACCTCCACACGCAGCAAAAAGACAAGCAGCGCACAGGCAAGCAATTGTCGCTATAGGTCTATTCATATCTGATTGTATAATATATATTTGCAAATTAGAGTGCGAAGATACTCAAAAATCCACAAACCACCATGCAACTGAATTGCAAAGATGAGTTAAGGATATAAAACAAAGACGTGCTTCCTCGACAGGAAACACGTCTTCATATCACTTACAACCATATCAGAATGGCATATCTGAGGGCATACCTCCCATCGGGAAGGGATTGTCAGCGGGAGGAGGTACGGGTGGCATGCCAATATACTCATCAGAACCTCCGCTACGGCGATTCATCTTTGACACGAGTACAGCATCTTCGGGCAAAGGAGCCAAACTGTCGTCTTCGATATTTTGGAATCGGGCATAGTTACCGATGAAGCGCAAGCGTACGTCACCGACGGCACCATTACGATGCTTGGCAATGATAATCTCGGCAAGGCCGCGGAGGTCGTTACCACGTTCGTCTTGGAAGATCTTATAGTACTCGGGACGATGGATGAAACATACGATATCGGCATCCTGCTCGATGGCTCCCGACTCACGAAGGTCGCTCAGCTGAGGTCGCTTACCCTCGATACCTTCACGGCTCTCGACACCACGATTGAGCTGACTCAAGGCGATGATGGGGATATCAAGCTCTTTGGCAAGTCCCTTGAGCGAACGTGAGATGGTACTCACCTCTTCCTGACGGCTACCAAAGGATGCTCCAGAGGCATTCATCAACTGCAAGTAGTCAATGATTATCAACTTTACACCATGCTCTCGCACGAGGCGGCGCGCCTTGGTACGTAGCTCAAAAATAGAGAGTGAGGGGGTGTCGTCGACATAGAGCGGAGCATCGAAGAGATCTGTAATATTACTATCAAGCTGTCCCCACTCGTAAGGAGCCAGCTGTCCACTCTTGATTTTCTCACCAGGGATCTCACACACATTGGTAATGAGACGGTTGACCAACTGTACGTTACTCATCTCAAGTGAGAATAAAGCTACCGGCTCACGATTATTTACCGCAATATTCTTGGCCATTGACAACACGAAAGCGGTCTTACCCATCGCCGGACGAGCAGCAATGATGACAAGGTCAGACTTTTGCCATCCCGAAGTCATCTTATCCAAGGCATAGAATCCTGTAGACAAGCCACTAAGACCAGAGTCACGCGAAGCAGCTATCTTGAGTTGTTCGTATGCTTGCTTGATGACTGGATTGATCTGCGTATAGTCCTTCTTCATATTCTGCTGCGAGATGGTGAAGAGTTTACCTTCAGCCTCTTGCATGAGGTCCTCGACATCGTTTGTAGTGTCGAAGGCCTTGGTCTGTATCTCGCTGGTAAAGGTGATGAGTTCGCGGGCCAGGAACTTCTGTGCGATGATGCGGGCATGATACTCGATATGTGCAGATGAGTTGACCTTACCTGCCAACTGACCGATATACACGGGGCCACCAATCTCATCAAGATCTCCTGTAGAACGCAATTGCTCAGCCACAGTGAGGATATCTACAGGCTTCTGCTGTATGGCAAGCGTTTGTATAGCCTTGTACATCAGCTGGTGACGATGTTCGTAGAAGGACTCAGGTTTGAGTATCTCACTGACTAACGAATATGCGTCTTTTTCGATCATCAGTGCGCCCAATACAGCCTCCTCGAGTTCGGGGGCTTGGGGTTGCAGATGTCCGTAGTCATCAGTCTGCTTCACGGGACGTTTTGCACTCGTTGTACGAGGCTGTCGAGTTGTTGTTGCCATAATCTTCGTATTTTTTATTGGACCGCAAAAGTACACAAAATAGCGTGTAAACCGAAAGAAATACCGATGAAGTTTTCCAAATCTTTTCCACAATTGTGGATAAACTAAAAAAAACTCCGATATATTTCTATTTTCACTTACTTTATATTACTTTTGCTAAAATCAACTCTAAAAATACCACAAGTATGATCACTTTCCCCAATGCAAAAATAAATATCGGACTGCAAGTCACCGAACGCCGTCCCGATGGTTATCATAATCTCGACACCGTATTCTACCCTATCCCCCTGCACGATGCCCTTGAGGTGGTGCCTGCCCAAGAAGAAGGCTATGACTGCCGTCTCCATCTGAGCGGAGTAGAGATCGAGGGCGATACAGACAACAACCTTGTGGTACGCGCCTACCGCTTGCTGGCTGCCGACTATACGTTGCCCCCAGTAGATGTATATCTCCACAAGCATATCCCTACAGGAGCAGGTCTGGGCGGTGGTTCTGCAGATGCCAGCTACATGTTGCGCCTACTCAATGAGATGTTTTCTCTCGGCATTGCTAACGAGAAGCTTGAGGAGTACGCAGCTCGATTGGGTGCCGACTGCCCCTTCTTCATCAACAACACACCAGTCTACGCTACCGGTATAGGCAACGTATTTCACCCCATCGACCTCAACCTCGAGGGATGGCAACTGGTCATCGTGAAGCCCGACGTATTTGTCTCTACCAAAGAGGCCTACTCTATGGTAAAGCCTGAAAAGCCCGAGGTCACTCTCGACGAGAAGATTATGCGACCCATCGAAGAGTGGAAGGAGAGCATCAGCAACGACTTTGAGAAAGGAATCTTTGCCATACATCCAGAGTTGGACGGCATCAAGAGTAAGCTGTATGCACTCGGAGCCGTATATGCTGCGATGAGCGGTTCGGGATCAGCATTGTTCGGACTCTTCAAGACCGAGGTCGAGAACTTAGAACAACACTTCCCCAATTGCTTCTGTGAGCAGCAGAAACTCCCCGATTCACATCGAGGAGTCTCCAAATAACACAAACACAAAATAAAACACGACAAAACTACTATGCAATTTCTATTAGCCTATTGCGATGCTTTATGCAATATTTCCGATGGTGTGGCAGCCTATCGGGCTACTCCTCTCGGGCGGATTGCACTGATATAACACTAGGCATAAAACATTGTTCGTACGCTGATAGAAAAAAAAGGAAATAAAAAGGAAGTGGGTGTATCCAACGAGAGATACACCCACTTTTATACTTTGCAAGATTAAGGTTAATTACCCCTTCACCGCATCATCCATTAAGACTATCTTTCAGTTCCTTAATATTCGAAGCGATTGTCTCATCGCTGATACTATTATTGATAAGGTTACCAGCCAAATATTGGTCATATGCTGCCATATCGATAAGTCCATGACCAGACAGACAGAAGAGAATTGTTTTCTGTTCACCCGTCTCAATACACTTCTTCGCCTCACGTATAGTAGCGGCAATAGCATGACATGACTCGGGCGCAGGGATGATACCCTCTGAAGCCGCAAAGAGCGTACCAGCCTCAAACGACTCAATCTGCTCGATATCAACAGCCTCCATCAAACCATCCTTGAGCAACTGCGAAGCCACCAATCCTGCTCCATGATAACGCAAGCCACCAGCGTGGATGTTGGCCGGACGGAAATTGTGTCCCAAGGTAAACATCGGGATCAGGGGAGTATATCCCGACTCGTCACCATAGTCATAGCAAAACTCACCGCGAGTGAGCTTAGGACACGAAGCAGGCTCAGCCGCTACGAAGCGTGTAGTCTTACCATCCTTAATATTATGACGCATGAAGGGGAAAGCCAAACCACCAAAATTTGATCCACCGCCGAAGCATGCTACCACCACATCGGGATATTCACCAGCCAACTCCATCTGCTTCTCGGCCTCAAGACCGATAACTGTCTGGTGCAATGTCACATGACTGAGCACTGAGCCAAGCGTGTATTTACAGTTAGGAGTCATCATCGCCAATTCTACAGCCTCAGAAATAGCCGTTCCCAATGAGCCTTGGTGGTTGGGATAGAGAGTAAGAATATCCTTTCCCGCACGTGTAGACATCGAAGGAGAGGGAGTTACCTGAGCACCAAAGGTCTGCATGATGCTACGGCGATAGGGCTTCTGCTCATACGACACCTTCACCTGATATACAGCGGCCTCAAGACCAAATACTTTAGCCGCATATGACAGAGCAGCTCCCCACTGACCGGCACCCGTCTCTGTAGTAACATTGGTGATGCCCTCCTGCTTACAATAGTAGGCCTGAGGTAGAGCCGAGTTAAGCTTATGCGAGCCGATAGGACTCACACTCTCATTCTTAAAATATATGTGAGCCGGAGTACCAAGTGCCTCCTCCAAACCATAGGCACGCACTAACGGAGTGCAGCGGTAGTTGGCATACATCTCTCTCACTGGTTCGGGAATGTCAATCCAGCTATCAGTCATATTTAGCTCCTGCTCCGAAGCCTCACACGAAAAGAGCATATACAAGTCTTCGGGCGTCACTGGCTCCTTGGTCTTAGGATTGAGCATAGGCACGGGCTTATTAGGCATATCGGCCTGGATATTGTACCATTGTGTAGGTATCTCACTCTCTGGGAGCATGTACTTCTTTTGTCTCATACCATTAAATTAAAAATCCGATGTCACAAACAAGGAGCATCGGATTAGCTATTACCATTATTAAATTATTCCATTCTTACTGATATATGCAACTACCGCGCTCAAGCTAAACTACCGAGCCACCACCAAAACTTACTAAAGGTTTCCATTACGTACATATATCTCACTTTTTTATTGTGCGAGCAAAGTTATAGCAATTTTATCTATTCGCAAACATTTTGTAAGAAAAGTTTACCCAACGATTACAATTTATTCCTATCTTTACGCCATAAACACCATTTTCACACATATGCTAAAGATACTACTTATACTATGGGGAAGCGTAGGCATCGGCTACGTGCTGCGTCATTGGCCACAAACATGGGTAGGCAAACTGCTCACCCTCTCCGTATGGCTCATGCTATTTGTAATAGGTATCGAGGTAGGCGGCAACGAGGTACTAATAAACTCACTCGCCCTACTTGGCGTAGAATCACTGCTGCTCACACTCATCACCACACTATGCTGTAGCCTCGGCGCCTTATGGCTATGGAGAATCACACAGCAACCCAGCAATCCCCCCACCCCGAGTGCTAAGCCTACCACTCACCGTCGTTTCAGCCTACGCGGACTATGGAGAGCCTTCCACGAAAGCATTATCATCTTTGTCTGCTTCTCGGGAGGCTGTATCTTGGGTTATATGGGTATCGACCAATATCTGCCGCATGATGCCTCCTACTATACACTATGCCTGTTACTCGTATGTGTAGGGTTCAACATTGGACAAAACGAAGAGCTACGCCATAGTCTCAAGCATATCAAGAAAGGATACATACTCCTGCCCATCATCACCATCATAGGCACCTGGCTCGGAGCACTGCTCACCTCTCTCCTACTCACACACCGCAGCCCTACCGACTGGCTAGCCGTCAGCTCAGGTTTTGGTTACTACTCATTGTCGAGCATACTTATCACTGAGGTGCGAGGTATCGAGCTGGGCACTGTAGCTTTTATGTACAATGTGATGCGTGAGATGACAACACTACTCTTCGCACCATTGCTACTCAAATTGTTTGGTCCCCTGTCGCCCATCAGCATAGGCGGAGCCACCACTGCCGACACTACATTACCTACGATATCACGTATCTGTGGCACCCACCTCGTGCCCATAGCCATCTGCCACGGGCTGGTAGTCGACCTCAGTGTTCCTCTTCTGGTACCCTTCTTATGTGCGCTGTAGCTCTCGACTACTTGCGCTTCTGCAATGACATCACGACATTGCCTGCTGCATCGAGTAGATAAAGCTTGTCTCCCTCGACTTTGAAGTCTACCACTCCACCAAGGGCAGGAAGCATAGTATCTTCCACCGTCATGTCAGGACACATCCTACGTGTGCATCCCAATGCACCAAAGAGGGGCACATCAGCATTTACTGCCTCAGGCATAGCGCCCGTAAGCTGATTACAACCGGTGCTGCCATATACGACCTTCTCATTCATATCAAAGCCCATGAATGCCCCAGCCTCATCGGGCACAGCCATCTCGCCGATAGCCACTACATTCCATTCACCACTGAGCACATCCATAGTCTTCTTCTCATTGCAAGCAGCCATCACTATCATAGCCACTACTGCCAAAATCAAATTCTTTTTCATTTCTTCTTTTGTTTTGCTATTATATACAACGCGAAAGTAGTAATAAATCCTCGAATAAGAAAAAGATTTTACCCACAATAAATTTATTTTTGTTCGATTAATTATGTGTCTTCCTTTTTAGCTAAGGTGTCGGCGGTAAGTTGTAATCATATGAATACCAATTAAATATCGACCAACACCCAGTATCAGTGGTATGTCGGTAGATGTTTAACCTGCTTAGGGAAATATTGCATGCGCGCAATAAATTCATTGCATGAGTAGAAATTGTGAGATCAATGTGAAGACGCACCGAAAAGGACAGCTGCAATTTTCGTAACGAAGGTCTGTGATTTTTCTCGAGGACAGCTCTGATAATTTTACCAGACAGCATTGATTTCCGTAATACAGAGATTAGGGTAAAAAAACGAAGGTTAGATCGCAAGAAAAGGCCTTTCCGTTTTCTGAAAATCTAACAGCCCTTTTCTAAAAAACGAACCTATGATTTTCCAACGTAAAGACTCTAAGTGTAAATATTTTTCACTTTGTACGAGTAAATAGTGCTTATTGCAATCTCAGATATAGCAAAATAGATAAAAATTCCTCAGGTGACAAAAGTTTATTTTTGGGGTGGCATGGCAGAATCTTGGTGTAAATTTGTACAATCATACCTTGTCGTATTGTACAATAATCCATATAGCAATGCCATGCCACCCCAAAAATGAAACTTTTTCACCTGTACAGGCGAAATAGATCATTTAAAAAGGTTGAATCCCTTGAACTTGGGATTTTTCTTTACCATCAGGAGCATCTCGAGGAGCAGAAGAACGAAAGCAATCCAGGCTACTGCTTGGAACTGTTCGTCGTACTCAGAGTATACGGCAGTCTCTATATCTGCTTTGGCAAGCTTATCGATCTCCTTCTGAAGTATCTTCTGCGCATTGTTGGTATTGTCGATACGGATATATACGCCATTACCTGCAGCGGCAATCTCCTGACACATCTTCTCATTGAGCTTAGTCACGATGACATTGCCCTCTTTATCACGGCGGAAGTCATTGCGACCGGTAGGAATGGGCGAACCTTCGGGAGAACCTACACCCATGACATAGACTGACATACCCTTCTCAGCAGCTGCCTTAGCCGCCTCGGTAGCACCACCCTCGTGGTTCTCACCATCGGTGATGATGATGATGGCCTTACCTACCCCTTCGTTTGGGGTAAAGCTGCGAGTAGCCATATCAATAGCAGCTTTGATATCGGTTCCTTGACGGGTGATAAGCTCAGGATTGATAGACTCGAGAAACATCTTGGCTGAGATAAAATCGCTCGTAATAGGCAACTGGATGAAGGCGTCTCCAGCAAAGACGATAAGTCCCATCTTGTCATCCTCAAAGCTATCGACAAGGCGTGAGATGATATTCTTTGACTTCTCCAAACGATTGGGTGCCACATCCTCAGCCAGCATAGAGTTAGAGATATCAAGAGCGATAACAGTCTCAATACCATGACGCTTTACTGTCTCTACCTTAGAGCCAAACTGAGGGCGAGCGATGAGCAGTACCATGAAACACATAGCCACGAAGGTGATCCAAAACTTTATCTGCGGACGATGGCTCGACACCTCGGGCATGAGGGCAGAGAGGAGTTCGGGGTCACCATACTTGCGCAAAGCGCTCTTGCGACGGTAGCTGGCATAGAGGTATACTCCTACGACAAAGAGTAGCAGGAGGTATAGAAACAGGGCGTTGGGATTAGCAAACTTAAACACGAGGATAAAAAGTTAAGAGTGATTAATGAAGAGTGAAGAGTTAACCATCTGGATGGCAATTTATTTTACGGTATACGGCGCAATACAGTCAATCTCAGCAAGACCTCGAGCACAAGACACACAAGAGCCCAGATGGCAAATGTCATATACTCTTCAGACTTACGGCTGAAGTCTTTGACGTTGAGTTTAGTACGCTCAAGCTTATCAATCTCTTCGTACACCTCTTTGAGCTTCGAATTACTGGTGGCACGATAATACTGACCATCAGCTGTCTGAGCGATCTGCTGCAAGGTATTCTCATCAATCTCTACAGGCATCTGCACATATTGTATGCCACCCAATGTCTGATAGGG
The DNA here is from genome assembly GCA_017556045.1 of Bacteroidaceae bacterium. GTDB lineage: Bacteria > Bacteroidota > Bacteroidia > Bacteroidales > Bacteroidaceae > UBA1189. The sequence continues at coordinate 22,779 of JAFZFF010000025.1, forward strand.
ATAGGGGGCGGTACCATTGCTACCTACACCAATGGTATAGACGCGTATGCCATAGGTCTTGGCAATCTCGGCAGCGGTGAGAGGTGAGATATCTCCACGGTTGTTCGAGCCGTCGGTAAGCAAGATGACCACTTTTGACTTGGCTTTGCTCTCCTTGAGTCGGCTCACAGCATTGGCGATACCAAGACCGATGGCAGTACCATCTTCAATGATACCATTAGTGGCCATGCTACAATCTACACTGTTAAAGAGATTTAGCAATACGGCATGGTCGATAGTGAGTGGTGACTGAGTGAAACTCTGTCCGGCAAAGACGGTAAGACCAATATTATCATTGGGGCGGCCATTGATAAAGTCGGCAGCTACTTGCTTGGCTGCTTCGATACGATTGGGTTTGAGATCCTCGGCAAGCATACTGGTCGATACGTCCACGGCCAGCATGATATCGATACCCTCTACCTCACTACTCTGCCAGTGATCGGTAGACTGAGGACGAGCCAGCACTACGATGAGCAGCGACAGCGCTATCATGCGCAACGCGAAGGGTACATGACGCAGATATACCTTATAGCTCTTAGGCATGGCGGCATACATACGAGTGCTCGACACACGCATCGAGGGCTCGCTACGGCGCCCACACAAGATATACCATACCACATAAGGGATAAGCAGGAGCAACAGGAGGAAATATGCGGGATTGGCAAATGTCATAGTCTATCGTTGAGTGTTGAGTGTTTAGAGTTGAGAGTTTAGAAAAATAGATGAATTATACGGCTCAATGCCACAAACAATGCAGTTGCGCCACATATACCCAGTGAGATGATGCCACAAAGAATCAGTGTACGTTCTTGCTTTGAGCGTCCCTCTTTGACCACAATCTCTTGAGTGACAGGAGCCGCAGGAGCTACCTCCTCAAGCTTTGTCTTATTCACAAAGTCGATAGCGGTAATGAGGTTCATATCATTCTCATTGATAAGGGGTTTGTACTTGGCAAACTTCACGAGGTCTGACATATTAAAGAGTGTACGAAGCTCGTCAATCCACTCCTTATCAGGCTGTTCGCTTAGATGAGCAATAATCTCTTCAGAGGTCATCTCCATGGCGCTGAAACCGAAACGCTCCTCCATATATACACGCAAAGCATCGGTAAGCTCGGTGTAATATTGTTTCACATCTTCGCGCTGCCAACTCTTCTCCTCCTTGATACGATCCATCTCCTTGAGCGCCACCTGATGGGCAGGCTGCTTGGGAGCAATGGTCACACGTTTGAGGATGGGTTTATCATCGTTATAACGCTTCACGAGGTAAACAACAAGTGTTACAAAGCCCGCAAGTAATACGATGGCAAGCAGCATCACCCATAAGTCTGCAAATGTAAGCTTCTGTTTCACGATATCTTTGATGGGAAAGATAGCCTCTACATTGGTTGTGTCTACGGGGAAGTGATACACCTTCAGTGCCAAAGGATTAGAGCTGTAGTTCTGCTCATCTACCAACACTTCGAAAGGAGGAATGTAATAGAAAGCCGAGTCAAATGAAGTAACCGTATACTCCTGACTCACAAGCATCTGCTTCTTCTTATTCAGATACTGCGTATCGGCCTGCACCTCACCCACAATCTCTATGCCAGGCATCAGCATATCAGTAAAGTTAGGCATCACCAGTTGGCTCTCTGTAGGGCAGCTCACTTCAAGCTTCACCTTTGTCTGCTCACCGATGTAGAGTTGCAATGAGTCAATGCTGGCATTGACGGTGACTTGCGCCATTGCCTGGGGAACGAGGCAGAGCGCAAGCAAAAGCACACCTATGTATTTCTTAAAGAACATCTTCATCATTAATTTCGTTTTGCAAAAAGGTTCATCAGCGACTTCACATAGTCTTGATCTGTACGCACCGAGATAGAGTCAACACCCGACTTAGAGAAGACATCGCGAAGTAGTTGTTGATGCTCTACCCACCACTTGTGATGCAGGGCACGCACCTTACGCGATGAGGTATCGATATAGATATCCTCGCCACTCTCGGCATCGACCATCTTCATCAGTCCCACATCGAGTAACTCCTCCACACGTTTATCGTACACCTGAATGGCTACCACATCGTGCTTACGATTGGCGATGGTAAGGGCACTCTTGAAGTCGCGTTCATCGATAAAGTCACTCAAGAGGAATGTAGTGCAACGCTTTTTGATGGCATTGGTTAGGTACTGCAAGGGCACGATGAGGTCAGTCTGTCGGCTCTCAGGCTCGAAGCCCAGCAGTTCGCGTATAATATATAGGATATGCTTACGCCCCTTTTGCGGGGGAATAAACTTCTCTATACGATCGGTAAAGAAGATAGCTCCAATCTTGTCATTGTTCTGTATAGCGGCAAATGCCAATGTGGCGGCAATCTCAGCCACCATCTCCTTCTTATACATACCCGACGTACCAAAATCAAGACTTGATGACATATCCACGAGCAACATCACGGTGAGCTCGCGCTCCTCCTCAAACACCTTTACATAAGGCTTATTGAAGCGTGCCGTAACGTTCCAGTCGATATCGCGCACATCGTCGCCATACTGGTACTCACGCACTTCGGAGAAGGCCATACCCCTACCCTTGAACGCCGAGTGATACTGTCCAGCAAAGATGTTGCTCGACAAGCCTCGCGTCTTAATCTCAATCTTGCGTACCTTCTTGATTAGTTCGTTTGCTTCCATTAGGGAACTTCAACCTTATTCAGAATCTTGCTGATAATATCCTCGGCAGTGAGGTTACTTGCCTCAGCCTCATAAGAGAGACCGATACGGTGGCGCAATACATCGTGAGCTACAGCACGCACATCCTCAGGCACTACATAGCCACGACGCTTGAGGAAGGCATATGAGCGAGCAGCCAACGCCAAGCTGATAGAGGCACGGGGCGAACCACCGAATGAAATCATCTCCTTCAGCTCCTTCAAGCCATACTTCTCGGGATAGCGAGTAGCGAATACAATGTCAGCAATATAGCGCTCGATCTTCTCATCGATATAAACCTGCTTCACCACCTCGCGAGCCTTGATAATCTCCTCGGCCTGCATGATGGGGCGCACCTCCTGCTTCTCGCCATTGATATTCTGACGGATGATGCGCATCTCCTCCTCCAACTTGGGATAGTCGATAACCACCTTCAGCATGAAGCGGTCTACCTGTGCCTCAGGCAAGGGATAAGTACCCTCCTGCTCGATGGGGTTCTGTGTAGCCAACACGAGGAAAGGCTCGGGCAAAGGGAAAGTATCCTTGCTCAATGTCACCTGACGTTCCTGCATAGCCTCGAGCAATGCACTCTGTACCTTTGCCGGAGCACGGTTGATCTCATCTGCCAATACAAAGTTAGCGAAGATGGGACCTTTCTTAGCCATAAAGGTCTCGTCCTTCTGACTATAGATCATGGTACCCACCACGTCGGCAGGGAGCAGGTCGGGAGTGAACTGTATGCGGCTATACTTAGCATCGATGAGTGACGCAAGGGTCTTGATGGCCAATGTCTTAGCCAAACCAGGTACACCCTCGAGCAACACGTGACCATCAGCCAAGAGACCGATGAGCAATGACTCTACCAAATGTTTCTGACCAACGATTACTTGGTCCATACCAGCCATCAGGTTGGTTACGAAGGCACTCTGCCTTTCAATCTTCTCATTCAATTCGCGGATATCAATAGTTCCAGCCATAGTTATATTTATTTTTTTTATTTTGAATTCATTACACGAAAGTGCAAAGTTAACAAATTCTTGACAATTAGCAATCGAAAACCAACAATTAAGAGGATGTTTTAAGTTTATTTCACCTATAAAAAACAATTAGCCACTGACACGAATGCCAGCGGCTAAGATTATCAGCTATATGCAACTATTATCTACGAGAGCTACTCGATGAACTACTACTGCGTGAACTTGAGCTGCTACTGCTGCTTGAGCGACTAGAACTGCTCGATGATGAGCTACTACTACTGCTACGACTAGATGAGACAGAGCTATTAGACGATGAGCTACTGCTGCTGCGTGTGCTTGAACTATTATTGCTACTACTTGAAGACACACTACTTCCGCGGTTAGTTGACACCGAGCTACTGCCACGGCTTACAGACGAAGAGCTGCTACTGTTTCCACTACGATTGCTTGATACAGTACCGCTATTACTACGTGAACTTGAGCTTGAAGCACTGCGGCTTGCACTGCTTGAGCTACGAGATCTGCTGCTCTGGCTTTGGCTACCAGCCACTACTGATGAGGTCACTGCTGTGCGGTGATTCTCCTCAGAATCTACGCTTACGACACGATGTTCTTCGTCACGTGAGGGTACACTTACAAGGCCAGACTTCAGGTTATTACGGCTATTCTCATAGTTCTTCGCATTGCTCCAGGGACGGCTACCTACTTGCTTGTACTTATTTCGGCCTATACTATGCCATCCATCGTGGTGGTGATGATCATATCCCCCACCCCAGAGGCGGAATGCGCCGTGATAGAGTGCATGATTATAGAGGCTTGCATAGTAGCTATTTTTGAAGTGTATACGATAGTGGGCTCCACTATAGCTATGGTAATTTACGGGGATACTGAAATAAAAGTAGTTGCGATCTGAGTAATGTGAGTAGATGCGCATTCCCCAAGTGTTATTCACCATATACACGGGACGATAGAAGTACTCGCGATCGATAAATCGACGATACTGACGATTGCGAAGCACATACATAAGGTCTTCGTTACGCACATCGAGCAGATAATAGTAATAGTCTACCGCATCATCGTATCCGTACACCATATCGTCTAACACCTCATTGACCTGATAGAAGAAGTCAAAGTTGATCTCATATACATCATTGTATTGTCGATTGCTAAGACCAAGTTCGTATCCCATGCGGTCGGTAAGAAAACGAGCCTCACGACGTATATCAGACAGACTCATGGCAGCATAGCTCGCTGCGTTGATAGCTACCAGAGCTATCGTCAGAATGGATAATCTCATTGCTTTCATAACTAATCTTTTTTAATCGTTCGTCATTCTTGTTCTTTTCTCGCTGCGAAGGTACGAGGTTTTTTTTACCTATGCTAAAGATTTTCCCTAAAATAAAAAAGGAAAAATCCCCCAGCTTGAGGATTTTTCCCTTTTCATATGGTTTTCGTTAGCCAATATCACTTATCTGAAAACTCCTTAATGCGCTGTTCGTCATCAAGTTTACAGATAAGGAGTTGGTCACCATTCTCTGCCACTATGTATCCTTCGAGGCCTACGATAACAACCTTTTTCTCCTCAGTCGTATGAACTACGCATCCACGGCTCTCATACAGAGTAATGTCTGGACCGATGGCTACGTTGCCAGCAAGATCCTTATCCATCTGCGCATGTAGAGAGCCCCAAGTGCCGAGGTCACTCCATCCAAAATCTGCTGGGAATACATAAATCTCATCAGAATGCTCCAAGATGGCATAGTCTACCGATATATTCGGACATTTAGGGAAGTGAGCATCAATCTCCTTCTGCTCGTTCTCCGTATAGAAGTGAGGCATCATCGCCGTGAATATCTCAGCAATCTCGGGTTGATAAATACGGAATGCATTGATGATAGTATTGACATTCCAGATGAAAATACCTGCATTCCAGAAATAGTTATTCTGACGGATATACTTCTCTGCAGTCTCTACGTCCGGCTTCTCCTTGAACGAGTCCACACGGAAAATCTCCTTATTTGATGCGGACGAACTGCTGAGGTCGGCCTCAATATATCCATACCCTGTCTCTGGACGTGTAGGCTTCATGCCGAGAGTCAGTATGGCATCAGACATCTGCGTATAGTTCAGCGCTGAAGTGACCACACGCTGAAACTCCTTTACATTCATCACCACATGGTCACTGGGTGTTACCACCACATTGGCCTTGGGGTTGCGAGTCTTAATTTTCCAACACACATAAGCTATACAGGGAGCAGTATTACGACGGCACGGTTCCTTGAGAATATTCTCTGCAGGAATATCAGGAAGTTGCTCGCGAACAGCATCTGCATATTTCTCAGAGGTAACGACCCACACATTCTCCTTAGGACACACTCCCTCGAAGCGATCCATAGTAAGTTGTATCAGTGTACGTCCACAGCCCATTACATCTATAAACTGTTTCGGGCGGTCCATAGTACTCATCGGCCAAAAACGGCTACCAATGCCGCCTGCCATTATCACTAAGTGATTATTATTAAATGCCATAATGGTCAGTTTTTACATTTCGATGCGCTAAGGTACAAAGTTTTTTTTGAATACGCATCACTTTCCTTGCAATTCTTTTGAGAATGAGTAGGGTGCAGCTTCGGGCTTAGTACCACGCTTAGTATTGGGTTGGTTACCCATCACGTAGTTCATAGTCATACCCTTGACGAGGTCCTCGTGCTTTACATAGTTGCGGTCATAATTCTTACCATTGACCTTGAGCTGCTGTACATAACGATTCTCGTCACTATTCTTAGGAGCATTCACTACGAGCTTCTTGCCATTAGGAAGATGTACGGTCATTTTGTCAAAGTAAGGAGCACCCATCACATACTCATTTGAGCCAGGACATACGGGGTAGAATCCCATGGCTGTAAACACATACCATGCGCTGGTCTGTCCGTTATCCTCGTCACCACAATATCCATCAGGATTGGGATTATACATACGATTCATCGTCTCACGCAACCAGTGTTGTGCCTTCCAAGGCTCACCACTATAATTATAAAGGTAGATCATATGCTGTATGGGCTGATTACCATGAGCATAGTTACCCATGTTCATAATCTGCATCTCGCGGATCTCATGAATCACAAATCCGTAATAGCTCTCGTCAAATACGGGAGGAAGAATGAACACACTATCGAGCATCTCATTAAACTCTCTATTTCCGCCCATCAAGTCGATAAGACCTTGGGGATCGTGGAATACACTCCAAGTATAGTGCCAGCTGTTACCTTCGGTGAAGGCATCACCCCACTTGAAGGGATTGAAATTAGGCACCCACTCACCATTAGTCATACGACCACGCATGAGTTTGTACTGAGGGTCATAGAGGTTCTTGTAGTTCATGGCACGTTTAGCGTATACGCCAATCTCGCTCTCAGGCTTGCCGAGTGCCTGACCCAACTTATAGATAGACCAGTCATTGAAGGCATACTCCAACGTACGCGCTGCACTCTCCTTAATCTTATCATAAGGCACATAGCCCAACTCATTATATGCCTGCCACTGGCGGCGTCCGCTTGAGGTATTGGGCAATTCTGCATTGGCACCATGAACAACAGCATCCCATAAAGCATCGATATCGTATCCGCGGATGCCCTTTAAGTAAGCGTCAGCTACTACACTGGCTGAGTTGTTACCCACCATACAGTCGCGATGACCGGGTGAGCACCATTCGGGCAAGAAACCGCTCTCTTTATAGGTGTTAGCCCATCCCTCCTGCATCTTCTGAGCCATCTCGGGATATACCAAGTTCACCAAGGGGAAGAGACATCGGAATGTATCCCAGAAGCCTGTGTCGGTAAACAAATAGCCAGGCATCACCTTGCCATTATAGGGGCTATAGTGCACTACGTTACCCTTAGCATCGTACTCATAGAAACTGCGGGGGAAGAGTAGCGAACGATACAGACAGCTATAGAAGGTACGTACACGCTCCATATCGCTCATATCCTGCACATCAAAGCGTCCGAGCACCTCATTCCATTCCTTACGAGCTGCATCAGCCACCTGATCAACATTCATCTCACCCAGTTCGCGCAAGTTAATCTCTGCTTGCTCATGACTGATAAACGAAGAGGCTACTTTCACGTTCACCTGCTCGCCACGTTTAGTGCTAAATCCGATGATAGCACCAGCATGGTCAGTCTCAGTCTCCAGTGATGATGCATTGATATTACCATTTGTCACCGCAGCGGTATAGGTAAAGGGTTTGTCAAACTCCAGTACGAAATAGTTACAGAAGTTCTCAGGCACACTACCGCTGTTGCGTGTAGTGTAACCAATCACCTTGCGTTTCTCGGGGATAATCTTGACATACGAACCACGATCATTAGCGTCTATCACAACGTAGCTACCCTCGCTCTCGGGATAGGTAAAGCGGAAGCTTGCAGCGCGACTCGTGGGAGCCATCTCAGCAGTAATATCATGGTCAGCAAGATATACCTTATAATAATAAGGAGTAGCAGTCTCGGCCTTATGTGAGAACCAGCTGGCACGCTTCAACTGATCAAACTCAGGATCACCGCAAATAGGCATGATAGTAAATGTACCATAATCATTGATCCAGGGACTGGGTTGATGAGTCTGCTTGAATCCACGAATCTTCTCCGCATCGTAAGTATAAGCCCATCCATCACCCATATTACCTGTCTGAGGAGTCCAGAAATTCATACCCCAAGGAGTAGCCATTGCAGGATAGGTGTTACCCGTAGACAACACATGCGATGAGTGTGTACCCACCAACGTGTTCACATAGTCTACCGCATTATCGATGGCGCTTACCGTATGCCACGACATACACAAGGCACATAGTGCCAAAATCATTTTCTTCATCTCTACGTATTTTATTTGTTTTACAATTTTCACATTTAGGCTTCAAAGTTACATTTTTTTATCTTATAAAGCAAATTTTATCTGATGCTTACCGACAAAAGGGATAGCAACGCTTACTACAAACGATGGTAATCGTTTCTATTACATCACACTCTTTTAACTCATTTATCTTACTTTTTCTTTCATTATGTAGCTAATTGCAACATACTCTCGCCTTTTCGGACTGACAACAAACACAAAACCTTTGCGAAAGTAGTTTATTCATCTTGATAAGCAAATAACGTTAATATTGAATAATGTACTGGCAGCAGACAGGAAACTGTCTAAAGAAAAACAGTAATAGGGATTGAGATTTTTTGACCAAATTTCTTCATTCAACGAATTATATGTATATTTGCACTATTATTAAATTAGGAATGATATGCAACACGGATTCATTAAAGTAGGTGCAGCCATACCATTGGTAAGCGTTGCCGACCCCCAATACAATGTAGACCAACTCATCGCATTGGCACATAAGGCTCATGATGAGGGTGCCGAGATCACGGTGTTCCCCGAGCTATGTATCACTGGTTATACGTGTGGTGACCTCTTCACCCAACAGACTCTGCTACAAGGAGCCGAGGAGGGTGTGAAGCGATTTGCCGAGGCTACGAGCGCATATGACAATGTGTATATCGTAGGTGCTCCGGTGTATGTGTACGGAGCGTTGTATAACTGCGCACTGGTGGTGCAGCGCGGCAAGATACTGGGTATCATCGCTAAGTGCTACATCCCCAACTATGGAGAGTTTAACGAGCGCCGATGGTTCTCTACCGGATATAACTTGCGCACGGAGGGCAACATCGAGTATGCAGGGCAGTCGGTACACATCGGCTCGTATCAGATATTCCACACAGGACGCTATGCCTTCGGCGTGGAGATATGTGAGGACCTGTGGAGTGTGACACCGCCCAGCTCGGCGCTGGCACTGCAGGGTGCGGAGATCATCTTCAACCTCTCGGCATCGGACGAGGTGACGGGCAAGCACGACTACCTACGCTCGCTCATCGCTCAGCAGTCGGCACGTAGCATGGCGGGCTATGTATATAGCAGTTGCGGCTTCGGAGAGTCTACTACAGACCTCGTGTTCTCGGGCAAGGCTTTCGTGGCTGAGAATGGTAGCATCTTGAATGAGGCCAAGCGATTCTGCTTCGACGCACAGATGCTGTACTCAGAGATTGACCTCGACAAGCTACGCATGGAGCGCCGTGGCAACACCACCTTCGCTACCGCTCAGGCCGACCTGTACCCCAAGGCTACACACGTGCATACGGCTCCCATCACCGAGAAGGAGTGTACGCTCACACGCCACTACTGTCGCCTACCCTTCGTGCCGCAGGGCGACGTGCTGGATGCTCATTGCGACGAGATATTCAACACACAGGTGGCGGCTCTGGCCAAGCGCCTCACCCATATACACTGCTCGAAGGTGGTATTAGGCATCTCGGGCGGACTGGACTCTACGCTGGCATTGCTGGCAACGGTGCGCACCTTCGACCGCCTGCAATTGCCCCGCACCAATATCATAGGTATCACCATGCCTGGCTTTGGCACTACCGACCGCACCTATCAGAATGCGCTCTCTATGATGGAGCATCTGGGCATAAGCCAGCTCGAGATAAGCATCAAGGCGGCTTGCATACAACACTTCAGCGACATAGGTCACGACATCAACGTGCACGACACTACCTATGAGAACGGACAGGCACGCGAGCGCACACAACTGCTCATGGATGTGGCAAACCGCGAGAATGCCATCGTGATAGGTACGGGCGACCTCTCAGAGCTGGCTCTCGGATGGGCCACCTACAATGGTGACCACATGTCGATGTATGGCATCAATGCCGGCATACCCAAGACACTGGTGCGCCACCTCGTGGAATGGGAGGCCAACAACAGGTACGAGGGCGACATACGCCGCATATTGCTCGATGTGGTGAACACACCCATCAGCCCCGAACTGATACCGGCCAAGGAGGATGGCACCATCAAGCAGAAGACCGAAGACCTGGTAGGACCCTACGAGTTGCACGACTTCTTCATCTACCACTTCATGCGCTCAGGCTATTCACCCTCAAAGATCTTCTACCTGGCCTGCCGCACCTTCGAAGGCGAGTATGACGAGACTACCATCAAGAAGTGGCTCACCACATTCTTCCGCCGATTCTTCCAGCAACAGTTCAAGCGCTCATGTTTGCCCGACGGACCTAAGGTGGGTAGCGTATCACTCAGCCCGCGTGGCGACTGGCACATGCCGAGCGATGCGAGCGCTGCTCAGTGGCTCAAGGAGTGTGAGGAACTTTAGATAATTGAGAATTGAGAATGGAGAATGGAGAAGGTTCGTGCAAGCGAGCGAGAGTCAAGCTTGATTGAACTTTTGAAGCGAGCGCAGCCGAAGCTCAGCGAAGCTAATGGAGAATTGACAAATGAAAGTCGATGAGCTGTAACTCTGAGCACTCAGAGTCCTCCGAGTTCTCCGAAAAAAATCATAAATCAAATTCATTACCCCAAAATATGAAACTACTATTAGGAGACGAGGCCATAGCGCTGGGAGCCGTACACGCTGGTATCAGCGGTGTATATGCCTACCCTGGCACACCCTCGACCGAAATCACCGAATATATACAAGCACATGCACCCGAGGTGCGTAGCCGCTGGTGCACCAATGAGAAGACCGCCATGGAGGCCGCGCTGGGCATGTCGTACGCAGGCAAGCGCTCGCTCGTATGCATGAAGCATGTGGGCATGAACGTGGCCGCCGACGCCTTCGTCAACTCGGCCATCACAGGCGTCAATGGAGGCTTGGTGGTATTGGCCGCCGACGACCCCTCGATGCACTCATCACAGAACGAGCAAGACTCACGCTTCTACGGCAAGTTTGCCATGATACCCATCATGGAGCCCTCGTCGCAACAGGAGGCATACGACATGATGCCCTACGCCTACGCCCTCTCTGAGGAGCTGAAGTTGCCCGTGCTGATGCGTGTGGTAACCCGCCTGGCTCACTCGCGCGCCGAGATCGCCGTACGCGAGCCCCTGACACAGAACGCACTCAACCCCGACAATGAGCGCACCCACTGGGTATTGCTCCCAGGTAACGCTCGCCGCCAGTATGCCTCGCTCGTAGAGAAGCAGGCACAGCTCGTAGAGAAGGCTGAGAGCTCACCCTACAACAAGTCGGTACTCAGAAGCGAGCGCGCCAAGCTCGGCATCATCGCTTGCGGCATTGCCTATAACTATGTGATGGAAAATGACCCCGAAGCACAGGGCATCGCCGTGCTGAAGGTATCGCAATATCCCCTACCCGAGCAAGCCATCAAGGAGTTTGCCACACGATGCGAGGCACTGCTCATCGCCGAAGATGGCCAGCCCGTCGTAGAGGAGCAGGTAGGCGCACTACTCGGTGCCGGATACCCCATCAAGGGACGTCTCACTGGCGACCTGCCACGCATGGGAGAGCTTACGCCCGACAATGTAGGAGCTGCTATGGGAGTGCCCACGGCACCCACCTTCGTTGCCGCCCAGCATGTGATGCCTCGCCCACCCGCCTTGTGTCAGGGATGTGGACATCGCGACGTATATGATGCGCTCAACAAGGTAGCCGCTGAGTACCCCGACGCACGCATCTTCGGCGACATCGGTTGCTACACTCTGGGAGCGTTGCCCCCATTCCGCGCCATCGATAGTTGTGTAGATATGGGTGCATCCATCACCATGGCCAAGGGTGCTGCCGACGCAGGTGTATACCCAGCGATAGCCGTCATCGGCGACTCTACCTTCACCCACTCGGGCATGACAGGCCTGCTCGACGCTATCAACGACAATAGCAACATCACCGTAGTCATCTCTGACAACCTCACCACCGCCATGACGGGCGGACAGGACTCTGCAGGCACCAACAAGTTTGAGGCCATCTGCCTCGGCCTCGGCGTAGAGCCCGAGCACGTACGCGTGGTAGTGCCCCTGCCCAAGAATATGGAAGAGATCACCCGCATCATCCGTGAGGAGATTGCCTACCAAGGCGTGTCGGTGATTATCCCCCGCCGCGAATGTATGCAGACCCTGAAACGCAAACTCAGAAACAATAAGAAATAATGAAGAAAGACATCATACTGGCAGGTGTGGGCGGACAAGGCATCCTCACCATTGCCACCATCATAGGCGATGCCGCTACGGCGGCTGGCCTCCACCTCAAGCAAGCCGAAGTGCATGGCATGAGCCAGCGCGGAGGTGATGTGCAATCTAACCTGCGCCTATCTACCGAGCCCATCTACTCAGACCTGATACGCCAAGGTGCCGCCGACCTCATCATCTCTATGGAGCCCATGGAGGCCCTGCGCTACCTCCCCTACCTCAGTCAAGAGGGCTGGATCGTAAGTTCATCGCACCCCTTCAAGAATATCCCCAACTACCCCGAAGAGGAGGCACTAATGGGCGAGCTGAACGCACTTCCCCACGTAGCCGCACTGCCTATCGAAGAGGTAGCCAAGGAGCATAGCCTGCCCAAGAGCGCCAACATGGTACTGCTCGGCATGGCCGCACGCTACATGGAGATACTCACCCCCGAGCAACTCCGCGAAAGCATCGCCCGCGTATTTGCCGCCAAGGGAGAGAAGATCGTGGAGGACAATCTCAAGGCATTTGACTTAGGACTGAACAAGTAATCCTAAAACCTTGGACTACCTAGGACCGCCTAGGGAACCCTATAACCACCAACTAAAATGAAGATATTCAGCGAATCATTAGTGGCTAGCGCAGCCCAAGACCTACATATCGCCAATCTGGCTACGGCCACCATCGGTGAGGTACTGCTCATCGCTCAGCATCTCGAGCGCGAGACAGGCATCCCCTTCATCCGTATGGACCAAGGCTCGCCCGGACTCCCTGTAAACCAATACGGCGTAGAGGCCGAGAAGGCCGCCCTCGACCGTGGCGTAGGCTCGCAATACCCTGCCGCCGCAGGTGTGCCCGAACTCAAGGAGGCTGCCTCACAATTTGTCAAGGCCTTCCTCGACATCGACATCAGCCCACGCTCATGTGTACCCACCACGGGTAGCGTAGCTGGCTCGTACGGCTCATTCATTGCCTGCACCCAGCGCATCCCTGGCAAAAACAAGGTGCTCTTCATCGACCCAGGCTTCCCCATACAAAAGTCACAACTACGCATCATCGGAGCCGAATGGGAGGAGTTTGACATCTACCACCATCGAGGTGCTGCCCTGCACGATAAGCTCGAGGCCATCCTCAGCCGTGGCGATATAGCGGCAATCATCTACTCTAACCCCAACAACCCCGCATGGATATGCCTCGAAGAAGAGGAGCTGGCCATCATAGGTAGATTGGCTACCCAGTACGACGTCATCGTGATGGAGGACCTCGCCTACTTCTGCATGGACTTCCGTCGCGACCTCGGCCACCCCTTCTGTCCGCCCTTCGCGCCTACCGTAGCTCGCTATACCGACAACTACATCCTCATGCTCTCATCATCGAAGATCTTCAGCTATGCTGGCCAGCGCATGGCCCTCACCTGCATCAGCGACAAGCTCTTCGAGCGCCACTACCCTGCCTTGGCAGAGCGCTACCACGATGCAGGCGTGTTTGGTCAGACCCTCGTAGCCTCTATATTATATATGATTACATCGGGCTGCACCGCCTCTACACAGTATGCCTATGCCGAGATGCTACGCCTCTCTACCGAAGGCAGGATCAACTTTGTGGAAGACACCCGCGAGTATGCCCACCGTGCCGAGCGCATGAAGCACATCTTCACCGACAACGGTTTCCACATCGTATATGACTATGACGCCACTCAGCCCGTGGGCGATGGCTTCTTCTTCACCATCGGCTATGGAGATATGACGGGAGGCCAACTCCTCACCGAGCTCCTCTACTACGGCGTGAGCAGCATCTCACTCTCCACCACCGGTAGTGAGCAACAAGGAGTACGAGCCTGCACCTCCCGTATGCGCGAAGAGCTATACCCCGTACTCGAAGAACGCATGAAGGCCTTCCACGAAGACCATCCGCTATAAAAAAAAAGAGAAGTAGCTTCGCAATGAGGCTACTTCTTTTTCTTTATATATATATCGTCTTAGTACATCTCCAGTACGATATGCTTCTCTTCGGCAATCTTGCGCATATTGAGCAGAGCATATCTCATGCGGCCCAGAGCAGTATTGATGCTCACGCCCACAATCTCGGCAATCTCCTTAAAGCTGAGGTCTTGGTAGTATCTCATATACACTACCTCACGCTGATTGTCGGGCAAGGCATCTACCAGGCGGCGCACGTCGATGAGTGTCTGGTCATTTACCATCTGCATCTCTACATTGTCGTCACACAGGTCTGCATCATTGAGCAGGTCCACCTCGCTCTCATCATTAGAGATAGTATTCTCACTGCGCTCTTGACGGAATGAGTCTATCACCAGATTATGAGCGATGCGAGTGATCCATGCACCAAACTTACCATCAGCAGTATAGCGTCCCTGTTGCATAGTCACAATAGCCTTGACGAAGGTCTCTTGGAAGATATCTTCGGCCAATTCTTGATTACGTACGATGAAGAGGATGTAGTTGAAAATCTTTCCCTGATAGCGAGAGAGCAACTCATCGAACGCCTTATCATTACCCTTTGAATAGAGAGCCACCAACATATCGTCGGTCAGCTGATTCAAATGTTCCATTACTACTTACTATTTTATTGTTTCTTAGAGTAAGAGTGTTTCGATAGGCGTCCTGTATTATGAGTTAGTTAATAAATCTCTGCAAAGAAAAGCATATTTTTTTTATCATGCAATATTTTTGCTCGATTTTAACACAATATACCGCAAAAGTCTTCGTTATCGCGGTTTTTTAGACACCTTTTACAACATCACACTGCCCAACAATACAAAAAAAACACTACAAGCCATAGCCTGTAGTGTTTACACATAAGTATATATAGTTAACTTATCTTACGTTGAGCTCGCCAGTGTACGATGATGACTCACCATAGATCTGGCCTTCCTCTGTCTGGGCAGAGTAGTCATACTTAGCCTTGAAGGTCACACTATACTTACCTTTATTAGAAGGAGCCTTGAAGGTCCACATAGGAGGAGCGGGCTGCTTATGTGGTGCTATCACCCTTACAGTCTTAGTCGCCACACTATCTTGACTTACATATAACTTCCAGGTATACTCAGCCTTTGTAATGAATTTACCAGGATAGGCAACCTGCATGAATACGGTAACAGAGTCATTGGGGTCACAGACTGATGATTGCTTGATAGTTCCTTGATTCTCGAGCGTCAATGACGAAGGTGCCTCGGTAGTGAACTTCAGCTTACCATACTCGGGGGCTTCACTATAGATAGATGACTCCTCACATGATGTCAGAGCCGAAAGCAGCAATACGGGAAGGAAAGCCGCAAAGATATTTCTTACTTTCATAGTTATTTACGTTGATTATCTTGTTTATAAGTTCACGAACACCTCTTCCATAGGCTTGCGGGTCTTCTCAGGCACTTCTGCCTCGATGGGATAACCTATGGGGATAAGCACTGCGGGCTCATAGGGAGCAGCGATACCGAAGAGTTCGCGGCACTGCTCTACGTCAAAGTTACATACCCAGCAGGTACCCAAACCTACCTCAGCAGCGGCGAGACAAAGGTGCTCTACCGCAATACTGATATCAATATCGGCATGATCCTTGGGCTCAGAGCGGCGGCGTTTCCATGACTCATCGTGGTTAGAGCAAGCAATGATATACATGGGAGCTTCGTTAAACCAGTCACGATGGTAACACTGACGTATCTTGGCGCAATCTTCAGGTTTGCTGATCACATAAAACTTCCAGGGCTGAAGGTTTACAGCAGAGGGAGCAAGTCGTGTACACTCCATCACGTATTGCAACTTTTCGGGTTCGATAGCACGTTGCTCATATGAACGCACCGAATAACGAGCTTTTACTAAATCTAAGAAGGTCATCTTTATATATCTTTTTTACGGTTAGTTAAGAACTTTATTATATATCACTCAAATCGCATAGCCTTGGTTGGGGATATACGAGAAATAAGATGTGACGGCACTATAAGTATGAGTACCGACAATACAAACATGGCAATGTTTACGGCCAGTATGAAGGTCCAGTTAAACTCTACTGGCACACAATCAAGGTAGTAATCTTGCGGATTGAGGGGTATGAGGCGAGTATACTTCTGCACTGCACATAAGCCCAATCCTATCACATTGCCCCAGAGCATACCCTTGCCGATGATAAGCATGGCGAGATAGAGGAAGGTCTTACGAACGGCCTTATCAGAAGCGCCCAACGCCTTGAGAATACCTATAAACTGAGTACGCTCGATAATCAGGATGAGCAAGCCAGATATCATGGTAAAAGCAGCAACGCCAATCATCAGTGTCAAGATGAGCCACACGTTCATATCGAGTACATCAAGCCATGCAAATAGGCCAGGGTTGATATCCTCGACAGATTGCACCAGATACTCCTCACCATACTTATCCTTGGTACGATCAAGCTGAGTACCTAACTCCCAGTTCATCTCCTCCACTCTACCAAAGTGGTCAAGCATGACTTCTACGCCTGTCACCTGATCAGACTCCCAGCGATTGAGCGCCTGCACGGCTTTGAGGTCAGTAACGACAAACAAGCGATCGTAATCATTGAAGCCAGTCTCATAGATACCTGCTACTGTATAGCGGCGGGCGCGCATGCTACCCTGTAGGAAATAAGAGTCGACCTTATCACCTACCTCAAGTTGCAACTTATCAGCGATGGCACGTGATATCAAGATGCTATTTGACGATACACTATCAGAGAACTGAGGCACCACGCCCTCTTTCAAGTAGCGTATGTAGAACGAAAGGTCATAATCCTCTCCTACCCCCTTGAGCACATAGCCCATAAAGTCATTTTCAGTGCGAAACACTCCAGCTTTCGTCGCATAGCGCTGCACGTGAGTAACGTGCGGAGTATTACCGAGTAGCTGTAGCAATGCCGAGTCAGCCGCTACAGGGAGCGCCTCATAATCCTGGGCTGTATCATAGTTGCTGATATGTAGATGCGAACTGAAACCTACCGCCTTCTCGCGCACCTCATGCTTGAAGCCAAACGAGACGGCTATAGTCACCAGCATCACCGCCAGTCCCAGAGCCACGCCTATCTGAGCAATGAGCACGGCAGGTCGAGACACGCTACGACTTCCTTGCTCACTCTTATAGAGACGTCGGGCTATGAAGGTTTCCATATCTACACTGAAGATAATGTCACACGCCGTAGATCACTACACTCTGCCCGGATAAGCCTCCAAAGCCTTTTCCAAGACTACGAGCGCACGTTGCAAGTCATCTTTCTTGAGTACATACGCGATACGCACCTCATTGCGACCAGCACCTGGAGTGGTATAGAATCCGCTGGCAGGAGCCATCATCACGGTCTCGCCCTCATAGCTAAACTCGCTGAGACACCATGCGCAGAACTTCTCACTATCATCTACCGGGAGGCGAGCTACCGTATAGAAAGCGCCCATAGGAATGGGACTATATACACCAGGTATGCGGTTAAGTCCATCGATAAGACACTTACGACGCTCTACATACTCGTCGTAGGTCTCGCGAGTATAATCTTCGGGTTCATCGAGAGAAGCCTCTGCTGCGATCTGACCTATCAGAGGAGGACTCAGACGAGCTTGACAAAACTTCATCACCGCCTCACGCAACTGCTTGTTCTTCGTAATCAGCGCACCGATACGTATACCACACTCTGAGTAACGCTTTGACACCGAGTCGATGAGCACCACATTGTCTTCGATACCCTCGAGGTGACATGCAGAGATATAGGGCGAACCCGTGTAGATAAACTCACGGTACACCTCATCGGAGAAGAGATAGAGGTCATACTTCTTCACCAAATCACGTATCTGATTCATCTCGCGACGGGTATACAGATAACCTGTAGGATTGTTAGGATTACAGATCATGATAGCCTTGGTACGCTCATTGATAAGTTCCTCAAAGCGCTCCACCTTAGGCAAGCAGAATCCCTCCTCAATTGTAGTGGGGATAGTGCGAATGACCGCACCTGCCGAAATCGCAAATGCCTGATAGTTGGCATAGAAGGGGTCGGGCATGATGATCTCGTCACCAGGATTCAAGCAAGCCAGAAACGAGAAGAGCACCGCCTCAGAGCCACCTGTAGTGATAATGATATCATCAGCATTAAGGTTGATGTTATATTTAGCATAGTAGCCCACCAACTTCTCACGATAGCTACGATAACCCTGCGAAGGGCTATACTCCAGTACCGAGCGGTCAATATTGCGTATAGCATCGATAGCAGCCTGAGGTGTAGGCAAGTCGGGCTGACCGATATTGAGATGGTATACATGGACACCGCGAGCCTTAGCATCATCTGCCAAGGGCACCAGTTTACGAATCGGAGAAGCGGGCATCAAAGTTCCGCGTTGTGATATCTGTGGCATATATATTACTCTGTATAGTCTTTATGAACGGGCAAAGTTAAGCAAAAACAATGAAATAATCAACTCAAATCGTAAGATTACCACCTCGCAGGCTTTCTGCACGTCTTTTTTAATTATTCGTATTGAGGCTCAGTGCAGGTATATCCACAGACATACCCACAGAGACCTTGTTAAAGTCTGTGATCTGATTATACTTTACGATGTATGGCCACAGACGCTTATCGCCATAGTACTTACGAGCCAGCTGAATGATCGTCTCGCCCGCTTGCAACTTATGCGTAGCCAGTGTGCCACCCATGACGTAGTCAGTAGTGTCAGCGATAGTAATCTCCTTGATGCTCTTGGCGGCCAATGCCTCGGCAATCACTACAGTATTAGTTTCTGAAGCCGCTACAGGCTTGGTCTCAGCCACCACCTCCGTCGGCTTAGCCTCCACAGACGGAGTCGCCTCAGCTACCTCCACAGGAGCAGATACCTCCTCTTGCTTCGCCTCCGCTACAGCTTCAGCTTTAGCCTCAGGCGCAGCTTCCTCTACCTTAGGTTCATGGGCTCTATCGCCGCCTAACTCCTGCACTAAGTGGGGATTAACCTTGATATCCTCTCTCTCTGTAATCTCCTGACTACCCTTCTCAAGGGAAATGATATCGCCTATAGTGAAGTCGGTAAGGTAGTACACCCCAGCCACGACTACTATAAGCAGCAACACGATGATGCCACCTACTCCACGACGACGAGAGTGCTTCTTACCCGTTTTATTGATCTCTTCAGATGCGGGAGAGGTAGTCACGTTCTCCACTGCTTCATCTGCGGCTATTGCTACCACCGCCACCTCCTCTGATGACAATTCCTGCTGCTCTTCAGTCTCAGCATCCAAGTCTGATGATACCGCGTCAGCTACTATCGAAGGTTCTTCTACAACCTCCTCTACAGGCTCTACAGGTTCTACAGACTCATGAGACTCTGCCACCTCACTCGTCTCTACGGGTTCAGAGGCTTCGATGGTCTCAACGGGCTCCGTCTCCTCAGTAGTATCAGCCACTTCCACGGCCTCTACGGTCTCTGCCACTTCAGTGCTCTCAGGGGCAGACTCCTCTACGGGTGCCACCTCAGCAACCTCTGCAACCTCAGCAACCTCCGCCTCCTCCGCTACGACCTGCACCTCCTCTACGATAGGCTCAGTCTGCTCTTCTACGGGCTGAGGGGTATCCTCATCCGCAGACTCGTCCACAGACTCATCCGCCTCTACAGGTTCCTCCTCATCGGGATAGCCATCATTGAGTTCTACAGGTTCGAAGTGTGCAAAGGGTCTATTTACAAACTCCTTCATGCTACTATCAGGAGTGAACGACACCTTAGTATATCCTTTAATAGTAATGCGCTCGCCCGTGTTCACATCTACGCTATCACGGCCATTCATATCCATCAGCTTAAAGGTACCAAGACCTCTAACCTTGACTATTTTATCTTTGCGCAATCCCTTCTCGATAGTCTCTACGAAGGCGTGTAAGAATTTATCAGCATCCTCCTTGGCCAGTCCACTCTTGGCGACCAAATCCTCGGCTATATTTACCAGTGTAATCTTTCCCATCGTATATGCTTATTCGGCATTAAACATCTCTTTCAATGCGCTACTCGACTTAAATGACAACACCAACTTGGGCGGTATGAGATAGCGTTTACCATTCGTGGGGTTCACAGAGATACGCTCCAACTTCTTCTTCACCTCGAAAGTCCCGAAGTTCGTAAAGTTCACCGTGTCGTTGTTCTCAAAGTGCTCCTCCAATGCCTTGATGGTACTCCCCACCAGCTTTGTCGTAGCATTTACCGACAAGCCCACTTGTTTAGACAATTCACTGACAAATTCTTTATTATTCATTATTGTTCAATTCATAATACCACCTTGCCGTACAGGTCAAACTCGTCGGCACCAGTAATCTCTACCATATAATATTGTCCGATCTCCACATCATTATCAGCCTTACGGAGCAATACTTCGGGGTCCACCTCGGGCGAGTCGTATTGGGTACGACCGATGTAATAGTCACCCTCCTCACGATCTACCACCACCTGCATAGTCTTTCCTATGCTTGCTGCGCTCACCTCCTCGGCGATGCGCTGCTGCACACGCATCAGCAAGCCCAGGCGACCCTGCTTGGTATCCTCATCGATATTATCCTCAAAATGCTCAGCAGCGTAGGTACCCTCCTCTTCGCAATAGGCAAAGGCTCCCATACGCTCAAATCGCATCTCCTTGGTAAACTGTACCAGTTCATTGAACTCCTCGTCTGTCTCACCGGGGAATCCCACCATCAACGTCGTACGCAGGTAGATACCTGGCACCTCGCGGCGTATGGTCTGTAGCAACTCTACGGTCTCCTCCTTGGTGATATTACGACGCATATCCTTGAGCACACGAGTGCTCACGTGCTGCAATGCGATATCGAGGTACTTACATACGTTGTCACGCTCACGCATCACACGCAGCAGGTCCATCGGGAAGTGAGTAGGATATCCATAATGCAGGCGTATCCACTTGACGCCCTCTACATCCGAGATGCGCTCTACGAGCTCAGCTATCGACTGCTTCTTATAGAGGTCCACACCATAGTATGTGAGGTCCTGAGCGATGAGCTGTATCTCTGTCACGCCCTTGCTTACGAGCAGGCGCACCTCATCTACTATCTCCTCCATCGGGCGGCTCACATGGCGGCCTGTGATGATGGGGATAGCGCAATAGGCACACGTACGGTCACATCCCTCTGAGATCTTCACATAGGCATAGTGGTTAGGAGTAGTGAGCACACGATCCAGCTGACTATTGCCATCAGACGATAGGCAATCCTCGCTCTTCAGGTCGCAAACAATCTTATCCCAGTCAAACTTACCATAGTAGCCATCTACCTGAGGGATCTCTTCACCCAGCTCAGCCATATAGCGCTCTGAGAGGCATCCCATGACATACACCTTACGTACGCGGCGCTTAGCCTTCAGCTCACATACCTCGAGGATCATGTTGATAGACTCCTCTTTGGCATCGCCGATGAAGCCACAAGTATTGATTACTACAATCTCGCCCTTCACCTGCTCAGGATTATGACGCATGGTGTATCCGTTCACCTCAAACATCTTCATCAGCTTCTCCGAATCTACCAGATTCTTAGAGCAGCCGAGGGTGATTACATCTATTTGATTTTTGACCATATTGTTATCTTTGATATAGACATTCGTATGAACTCCTGAACTCCCGTCTACTGAACTCCTTAGGATCAAAACAACGAATCCACAAACTCAGTCTTGTTGAATGGCTGGAGGTCATCGATGCCCTCACCCAAGCCGACGTAGCGTACGGGGATCTTGAATTGGTCAGACACGCCGATCACCACACCACCCTTAGCAGTACCATCAAGCTTGGTGATAGCCAACGCGGTCACCTCGGTAGCCAAGGTAAACTGGCGAGCCTGCTCGAAAGCATTCTGTCCGGTAGAGCCATCGAGCACCAGCAACACCTCGTTGGGCGCATAGTCTACCACCTTCTTCATCACGTTCTTGATCTTGGTGAGCTCATTCATCAGACCCACCTTATTGTGCAGACGACCTGCGGTATCGATGATCACCACATCGGCATCGTTGGCAACAGCAGACTTCAAGGTGTCGAAGGCCACAGAGGCAGGGTCAGCACCCATCTTCTGCTTCACCACGGGTACATCAGCACGACGTCCCCACTCCACCAGCTGCTCTACTGCAGCAGCGCGGAAGGTATCGGCAGCGCCGAGGTATACGTTCAGGCCAGCCTTCTTAAACTGGTGAGCCAGCTTACCGATAGTCGTAGTCTTACCCACGCCATTCACACCCACCACCATGATCACGTAGGGGCGTTTCGCATCGTCAGGGATAGAGAATCCCTCCGTATTAGTAGCCTCATTCTCGGTGAGCAGCGCCGCTATCTCATCCTTAAGGATTGCATTCAGCTCATTAGTTGTCACATACTTGTCACGTGCCACGCGCTCTTCTATACGCTTGATAATCTTCAGTGTAGTCTCGATACCCACATCCGAGGTTATCAGTGCCTCTTCCAAGTTGTCAAGTACCTCATCATCCACCTTCGACTTACCCGCGATAGCACGAGTAATCTTGCCTAACACATTTTCCTTTGACTTCGACAAACCCTTGTCGAGCACCTCTTTTTTGTCCTTTGAGAAGAATGAAAAAAATCCCATAACGTCTTTAATTACCTAAAATATCACGCGAAATTACTCATAAAAAACGATATAGACAAAAAATCACCCAAATATCAGTATCGGCGACCACAAAAACGCGAAAATGCCCTATAAACGCCCCCTGGCGAAAAATAATTGCCACACCATTGCTGATATTCGAAAGGATTTGTTACCTTTGTGCCACGCTAAGGCCTGTGGGCATGCTCCGAAGGCATACGTCCACCCTCTCGTGCCTTGCGATAGAGACAATTAACACCATTAGTATGGACGACGGTATAAGTTATAAACGGAATGAAACAAGTAAAGCCCAAAAAATTTCTGGGACAGCACTTTCTGAAAGACCTTTCCATAGCGAAAGCCATAGCAGATACTGTCGACAAGTTCCCCTCACTACCCATCCTTGAGGTAGGCCCAGGTATGGGTGTGCTCACCCAGTACCTCATCACCAAAGAGCGTACGGTCAATGTCGTAGAGATCGATTTCGAGTCGGTAGCCTACTTGCGCGAAAACTATCCCCAGCTCGAGAGCCATATCATCGAGGATGACTTCCTCAAGATGCACCTGGAAAACTTGTTTGACGGCAGTCCCTTCGTCCTCACCGGCAACTACCCCTACAATATCTCAAGTCAGATATTCTTCAAGATGCTCGACAACAAGGAGCGCATCCCCGGATGTACAGGTATGATACAGCGCGAAGTAGCGCAGCGCCTCGCAGCCCCTCCGGGCAGCAAGACCTACGGTATCCTCAGCGTGCTCGTACAGGCATGGTACGACGTGGAGTACCTCTTCACCGTGCATGAGAATGTCTTCAATCCACCGCCCAAGGTCAAGAGCGCCGTCATCTCTATGCGCCGCAACGATGTCACCGACCTCGGCTGTGACGAAGCACTCTTCAAGCGCGTCGTGAAGACCACCTTCAACCAGCGCCGCAAGACCCTGCGCAACTCCATCAAGCCCATCGTGCCCGCAGGCCACCCCATTTTGGCCGACGAGGTATTTAACAAGCGCCCCGAGCAACTCTCCGTGGCAGATTTCGTAGCGCTCACCAATATGGTAGCAGAGGCAATAAAATAAGGTACAACACGAGAATTAATTTTCAATTTTCAATTCTCAATTTTCAATTCGAATGAAAGAACTTGTTATCATGAGCCGCGAATATGTCGAGCTGATCGAAGAATTGGTCGAGGGCAGACGTTCCGACGAGCTGAAGGAAAGGCTTGCCGAACTCCACCCTGCCGATATCGCCGAACTCTGTGACGACATGTCCATAGAGGACGCCCGCTACGTATACCACCTGCTCGAGGGTGAGGAGGCTGCCGACGTACTCATCGAGATGGACGAGGATGCTCGTAACGAACTCCTCGAAGACCTCCCCTCAGAGACCATTGCCAAGAAGTTTGTCGACTACATGGACACCGACGATGCTGTAGACATCATCCGTGACATGGACGAGGACAAGCAGGAAGAGGTGCTCGCACATATCGAAGACATCGAGCAAGCCGGCGACATCGTAGACCTCTTGAAGTACGATGAAGACACCGCCGGTGGTATCATGGGTACAGAGATGGTCATCGTAAACGAAAACTGGTCCATGCCCGACTGCCTGCGCGAGATGCGCCTCCAGGCCGAAGACCGCGATGAGATATACAACGTATACGTCGTCGATGACGAAGACCGCCTGCAAGGCGTGTTCCCGCTCAAGAAGATGATCACCAACCCCTCGGTGTCTAAGGTAAAGCATGTGATGGACCGCGACCAGATATCCATCCACGTAGACACTCCCGTCGAGGAGGTCGTGCAGCTCATCGAGAAGTACAACCTCGTGTCGGTACCCGTCATTGACAGCATAGGCCGCCTCGTCGGACACATCACCGTCGACGACGTCATGGACGAGATGCGTGAGCAGGCAGAGCGCGACTACCAGTTGGCTTCGGGTCTTTCGCAAGACGTCGAGAGTGACGATAGCGTGCTCAAGCAGACCCGCGCCCGTCTCCCCTGGCTCCTCATCGGCATGGTGGGCGGACTCGGCACCTCAGCCATCCTCGGCCTCTTTGATGGCATCTTCGCCTCATACCCCGCCATGGCCCTCTTCATCCCCCTCATCGGTGGTACGGGAGGTAACGTAGGTACCCAAGCCTCAGCTATCGTGGTGCAAGGCCTGGCCAACAACTCCCTCGACATCAGCAACACCGGCCGTCAGATCATCAAGGAGGCACTCGTGTCACTCGTCAATGCCACCATCATCTCACTGGCCGTGCTCGGCTACAACTGGTGGCGCTATGGCGTAGCCTCACCCGTGACCTACTCCGTGAGCCTCTCGCTCTTCTGCGTAGTCATGTTTGCCGCCCTGTTTGGTACCTTCGTACCCATGACCCTTGAGAAGCTCAAGATAGACCCCGCCATTGCTACAGGACCCTTTATCTCGATCACCAACGACATCATCGGCATGCTCATCTACATGGGCATCACCGTGTGGATGTCATAGTCTGAGAATATAAATCGCAATAATAGCAGTTACAGATGTAGCTGCTATTATTTTTATGCAAATCAGATCTTCAAAACAAAAAAATTATATCCAAAGGGGAGCCACGTTACATACCACCTTATTTTTTTATACATCTACTGCAAATATGCTCTAATTATAAAGTAACATAATGTTATAAATGGTAAAATACATATATTCAAACTGCAATACAGACAGAAGACATGAAGATGCTACATGAATTTCCGCACTCAACTCTCAATAAAAGTGCAGATATATTCGCGCAATCAAATTTTTACGTTAACTTTGCCAGCCATTAAACTATTTTGACAAAACACATAACATACAACACATATATTATTATGTATACCGTAGTAAGTAAAGAACAATTTTCTGAGAAGGTATTCAAGTTAGAGATTACCGCACCGCTCATCGCACGTTCGCGCAAGGCGGGTCACTTTGTTATCGTACGCCTCGGAGAGAAAGGCGAGCGCGTACCTCTCACTATCGCTGGTGCCAACATCGAGAAGGGCACTATCACATTGGTCATTCAGAAGGTAGGACACTCGTCTACACAGATCTGTGACCTCAACGTAGGCGACACTATTGCAGATATCGTAGGTCCGCTCGGACAAGCAACTCATATCGAAAACTTCGGCACGGTAGTGTGTGCCGGTGGTGGTGTAGGTGTGGCACCTATGCTCCCCATCATACAGGCGCTGAAGGCTGCTGGCAACCGCGTGATCTCTGTGCTCGCTGGTCGTTCTAAGGACCTTATCATCTTGGAAGACGAGGTGCGCAAGAGCTCTGACGAGGTGGTAATCATGACCGACGACGGCTCATACGGCAACAAGGGACTTGTGACCGAGGGCATCGAGAGCATCATCCAGCGCGAGAAGGTGGACAAGTGCTTCGCTATCGGCCCTGCTATCATGATGAAGTTTGTATGCCTGCTCACCAAGAAATATGAAATCCCCACTGACGTATCGCTCAACACTATCATGGTAGACGGTACAGGTATGTGTGGTGCTTGCCGTATCACCGTGGGTGGCAAGACTAAGTTTGTGTGTGTAGATGGTCCTGAGTTTGATGGCCATCAGGTGGACTTCGACGAAATGCTCAAGCGCATGGGTGCCTTCAAGGACATCGAGGTGCAAGAGATGGAGAAGCCCGAGCATACACACCCCGTTCTCTCAGAGAATTCGAAGTGCTCGGAGAACTCAGAGTGCTCTGAAAATGCAGCATCAGCGCCCGTTGATATCGACCGTAATAGCGAGTGGCGCGAGGCTTTGCGCAAGAGCATGAAGGCAAAGGAGCGCACTCAGATTGAGCGTTGCGAGATGCCCGAGCTCACCCCCGACTATCGCCGCCACCAGTTGCGCGAGGAGGTAAATCAGGGCCTCACCATGGAGCAGGCACTCACCGAAGCTAAGCGTTGTCTCGATTGTGCTAACCCCACTTGTATGGAGGGTTGTCCCGTGGGTATCAACATCCCCTCTTTCGTAAAGAATATCGAGCGTGGCGAGATCCTCGAGGCTGCTCGCGTACTCAAGCTCACCTCTGCCCTACCCGCCGTATGTGGTCGTGTATGTCCGCAAGAGAAGCAGTGTGAGAGCCGTTGTATGCACCTCAAGATGGGTCACAAGCCCGTGGCTATCGGTTACCTCGAGCGCTTCGCCGCTGACTATGAGCGCGAGAGCGGCAAGGCTACCAAGCCCGTAGTAGCTCCCGCCAACGGCATCAAGGTAGCAGTAGTAGGTTCAGGCCCCGCAGGTCTCTCATTTGCTGGCGACATGGCTAAGCAGGGCTTCGACGTTACTGTATTCGAGGCATTGCACGAGATTGGCGGTGTATTGAAATATGGTATCCCCGAGTTCCGTCTCCCCAACCACATCGTGGATGTAGAGATTGAGGGTCTCCGTCAGATGGGCGTACACTTCGAGAAGGACTGCATCATCGGTAAGACCATCACCGTAGAGCAACTCGAGGCAGAGGGCTACAAGGGTATCTTCATCGCTTCAGGCGCTGGTCTCCCCAACTTCATGAACATCCCCGGTGAGAATAGCACTGGCATCTTCTCATCTAACGAATACCTCACTCGCGTGAACCTCATGGATGCGTCGAACCCCGAGACAGACACTCCCGTCATCTTCGGCAAGCGCGTAGCCGTTATTGGTGGTGGAAACACCGCTATGGACTCTGTGCGTACCGCTCTGCGCCTCGGTGCTGAGCGTGCCATGATCATCTATCGTCGTAGCGAGGAAGAGATGCCTGCTCGTGTAGAGGAGGTGAAGCATGCTAAGGAAGAGGGCGTAGAATTCCTCACCTTGCATAACCCCATCGAGTACATTGCCGATGAGAAGGGTCGTGTGAAGCAGGTAGTATTACAGAAGATGGAGCTTGGCGAGCCCGACGCAAGTGGTCGCCGTAGCCCTGTAGCCATCCCTGGCGCTATAGAGACCATCGACATCGACATGGCTATCGTAGCCGTAGGCGTATCGCCCAACCCCATCGTGCCCACCTCAGTGAAGGGCCTCGAGCTGGGTCGCAAGAACACCATCGCGGTGAACGACGAGATGCAGTCAAACATCCCCACCATCTTCGCTGGTGGTGACATCGTACGTGGTGGTGCTACCGTAATCCTCGCTATGGGTGACGGACGCCGCGCAGCAGCAGCCATGGCCGAGAAGCTTGGCAAAGCATAAAGACAAAACCAAACGTCCATAAAAGAGAGAACCGCCACACACGATGTATGGCGGTTTTCTTATTTTCTATACTTTCGAACTATCGTCCCTACCCCAATACTCTGAAGCGGGCAAACTTGAGCAGGAGCTGCTTCTCACCTGCATTCTTAAAGTTGATGAGTGCTTTGACATTCTCGCCCGTACCCTCTACACGGAGCACCTCACCTACACCAAAGCGCTCATGCTCGATAAATTGTCCGGCACTGAGTTGGGCCACGCGGCTCGCTCCTTGCACCGCATTGGGCAACACGAGGCGACGCGGTGTATCCACACGGCTTTCGTTCACCACGGTACGAGGTGTCACTACCGTACGCACGGGAGGTGTAGTAGGTGCTTGCGGCCTTTGTGTGGTGGTAAATCTCGGCGTAGTGGCCGGTTTCGGAGTATCTTGATAGCTACGCACATGCGATGATTGCACGAATCGGGGCGCACCTGAGCTTCCCCACGAGCTCTGACTCGACGTCTTTCCCCAAGGTGTAGCGCTCGGCGTAGCCTCAGGCAATGAGATATATCCTCGGTCGATATCTTTGAGGAATCGGCTGGGCATACCATACTCTACCTTGCCATAGCGGAATCGGCTCTTAGCATACGAGAGCAGACAACGCTTCTCAGCACGTGTGATAGCCACATAGAGCAGGCGACGCTCCTCCTCCATCTGTCGGGTGCTATCGTAGGCCATCAGTGAGGGGAATAGCTGCTCCTCCATACCAACCACGAAGACGGTGTCAAACTCAAGTCCCTTGGCGGCATGTACGGTCATCAAGGTCACCTTAGCGGTGCCATCATCCTCCTCATTGTCCTGATCGGTGAGCAGAGCCACATCGCTAAGGAAGTCGGTCAGGCCGATAGCCTCCTCACCCTCCTCCTGACGCGAACGTACGAAGTCGTGCATACCATCCATCAACTCCTGCACGTTCTCTTGGCGACTGATACCCTCTACCGTGCGGTCTTGCATGAGATCAGCCATGATGCCACTCTCTTGCACCACCATGCGTCCCAGCTCATAAGCATCAGTCTTGCCCACCTGTTCGATAAATCGGCTCACGAGGTTATAGAATCCCGCAAGCTTAGCCAGCGTACCCTTGTTCACCGCCAAACCATACTCATCGGGAGCCCCAAGAACCGTCCACAGACTCACTCCATGGTCAGAAGCCGAAGCCATAATCTTACCTACGGTAGTGTCTCCAATGCCGCGTGCCGGATAGTTGATCACACGCTTGAAAGCCTCCTCATCGTGAGGGTTCACCGCGAGACGGAAGTATGAGATGACATCCTTCACCTCCTTGCGCTGGTAGAACGACAGGCCTCCATAGATGCGGTAAGGGATATTATTCTTGCGGAGCGCCTCCTCGAAGATACGTGACTGAGCATTAGTGCGGTAGAGTATGGCAAAGTTATCATACCCGAGCGACTCCTTGCGTCCGAGCGAGGCTATCTGGCGTGCCACGATCTCGCCCTCCTCCACGTCGGAGTAAGCCTCGATGAGTTGTAGGGGTGTACCTGTCTCCTGACGCGAATACACCTCCTTGCGTATCTGCTCACGATTCTTCTCTATCAAGCTATTGGCAGCTCCCACGATCATCTGCGTAGAGCGGTAGTTCTCCTCCAGCTTGAAGATGCGTGCTCCTGTATATTGGCGGGTAAACCCGAGTATATTATCAATATTTGCGCCACGGAACGAATAGATACTCTGTGCATCATCGCCCACCACACATACACGTTGCGTCTCCTTGGTCAATTGCCACACGATGCTATGCTGGGCATAGTTGGTATCCTGATACTCATCGACGAGCACATAGGCAAACTGCTGAGCGTAGCGCTCTCTCACCTCAGGATGTTGCTCAAAGAGCAGGTATGTATAGAGCAATATATCATCGAAGTCCATCGCACCAGCTTGTCGGCAACGCTCCTGGTAGCGCAGGTATATCTCACGTATCTGCCCCATCTTGGCCGAGCGGTCATCAGCCACGGCCATGGCATCGGCGGCATATACCTGTGCCGTCATGAGCCGGTTCTTGGCGTTAGAGATACGACACTGTACTACGTTGGGCTTATACACCTTATCGTCGAGCTGCATCTCCTTGACGATGGTCTTGATAAGGCTACGCGAGTCGGTCTGATCATAGATAGTAAAGTTAGGCGGGAATCCTATCAACTCTGCCTCACTCCTGAGTATGCGCAAGAACATGCTATGGAAGGTACCCATCCACAGATACCTCGCCCTGTTCTCTCCTACCCTGCCTCCGATACGCTCGCGCATCTCTCGCGCCGCCTTATTGGTAAAGGTCAGTGCCAATATGCGCCATGGCTCCAGCCCCTGCTCCATCAGGTGCGCTATCTTATAGGTGAGCACACGTGTCTTGCCCGAGCCCGCACCAGCTATCACCAGCGAGGGTCCATCGTTGTAGAGCACAGCAGCCAACTGGCTTTCATTCAGTTCGTTTCGTAGATCTATTTGCATGATTATACGTTCTTCAGTTTACCCTCGTCTCAAGGCAAGGTATCTCATCTTGCGCACCCCACGTAGGGTCCACACAGCGGTTATGGCCAGTACGAGGCGAGTGAGGAATATCCACCAGAAGCTGATACCCATGGCCACGAAGAGCATGGTATCCTCGAGTAGCGAGTGTGACACTCCCAGATGATGGTTCACCAGGTTGGCCTCATGCCTTGTGAGACGCCCCTGCTCCACCTCATCGATCATGATGGCAGCTCCGTAGGCCATGCCCACGACATTACCTGTGAGCCATAGTAGCGAACACCCTGTAGGCAATCCGAAGATGCGCATCAGCGGAGAGAGCGAGTGAGCGATGCGGTGCATCCAGCCAAACTCCTCGAGCACACGTTGCAGCACCATCAGGGCCGACACGATGAGCACTATAGTCACCACGAGTATGAGCGACGAGCTGAGCCATTGCGTGAAGAGCATCCCCCACGACGTCACCTCAACGCTCGAAGCCAAGAAGCTAAAGGCGGCATCACTCTGCGGCATCAATGCATTGAGCACGATGGCCGAGACGAACGACATAGCCACACGGAAGGCCACGATGCGTCCGAAGGGCGATCCCGTCTTATGTGCCACAGAGCACTCCACGGGCAGGTTGTGTGACACGAGACACATCACCGCCAAGATGGTAGCCTCGCGCAACGTGAGCGTGAGCGTAGCCATCACCGCGATGGTCGGATATAGTGGCAAGAAGATGCTCGTGAGAAACACGATGGCCGAGTCGCCCGAGAGGCCTATAAATGCGAATAGTGGCGAGAGCACTCCCGCCAACCAATCGATAACACCTACATACTGCAACACTCTCACCGCCAGTGATATGGGTAGCATCACCTTGAGCAGCCACAGACATATACTGAGCGAGCGCGGCATAGCCAGGCGCAGGCATTTATAGAGTCGTAGTAAGAGTCTCTTGGGCATCGTCTATCTCTTAAACATACGGTCCATTTCGCGACGGTCGTCCTTCTCTTTGAGCGACTGGCGCTTATCATACTGCTTCTTACCCTTGGCCAGTGCGATGACCAGCTTGGCCAACCCCTTCTCATTGATGAAGAGGCGTGTGGGCACGATGGTAAATCCCGGAGTCTTCTCCTCGTTCTGCAGGTTGCGTAGCTCCTTCTTGCTCAGTAGCAGCTTGCGCTCACGGCGAGCCGTATGATTGTTATACGAGCCGTAGAAGTACTCAGAGATATGCATATTCTTCACCCACAACTCTCCATTGACAAAGTAGCAGTAGGTATCCACCAAGCTCGCCTTGCCCAGACGTATAGACTTGATCTCCGTACCTGTGAGCACGATGCCTGCGGTGTAGGTATCTATAAACTCGTAGTCAAACGATGCCTTCTTATTCTTTATATTAATAGGTGTGGGCTTTTTCTTTTCCATCAGCCTAATAGTTTTGATAGAGTATTAAACAACATACCGATGATTGTCGGTGAGAAGATGATCGTAGCCGATGCTATACCCATGTAGACGAGTCTCTTGTCCTCCTCTACGTCGAGCACCACCTCAGCGCCCTCCCACACGATGTAGCACACGTAGAGCAGCAACACCCACTTGAAGATAAAGAACTGTGGGAAGAGCACCACCAGCATATCCCCCACGAATACCACTCCCATGGCATAGCCCACGAAGAGGTTGGCCATAGGCAAGTCTGACTGGCGTTGCAGATACTTCTGCCCCACCATATCTACGAGATACGATGCCAAGAAGAATCCTCCGAAGAGCGCGATGCAGTATCCACAGATATCCATCATCGCCTCATGGAAGGTCATACGCTCCAGTCCCTTCTCGAGCAATGCGCCCACCAGCACCACCAAGCCTCCCAGGGCCACCAGCGGATATACGAAGGTCTGTGTCACATCCTTGCGGGGCGACTCTGCCACGATCTCCTCCCACGCCTTGCGGGGCGATGCGATGATAGCAATCAGTCGGCGAAATAGTTCCTTATAGTCCATCTCTACTTGTATCGGTATAATACTTATTTACGAGCGCGATTCGTCATTTTTAGCGCAACACATTCTTGAGCACCTTGGTATAGTTGGTATACGCAGGCCACTTCACGATAGTGTCAGTGCCGAGGTAACCCTTGGTACGATACTCACCCACGAGCATCACACATACCGAGTCGTTCTTATCGATGGTGTTGAGCATAGTGCGTACGGCAGCAGAGGTCACCGCATCAGCGTCAGTGGTGTCGGCCAATGTGCTGAGGTCAAAGTTGATGAAGTCCACCACATCGCTATTGTTAGCGCTGGGGGTATACACCGAAGTCATATCAAAGCGGAGAGTGTCGCCATACACCGCAGTAGGCTTCAGGTAATACTGGCCACGGCCCAGTGAGCGTATCACGGGTACCACGTTGAGATACTTACCAGCCATCCACACGTAGGGATAGAGCCAGTTAGCCTCAAACTGCAGTCTGTAGAGGTCTGTCAAGGGATTGATGTTCGTGCTATCGGGCAAAGCCTTGTTCCATACGGGGTTAACCTTCACCTCTGTAGCGTCTGTCAGTGTCAAGCTCTCCTTGTAGTCCCTGTCCACCTCGAAGTGTATGTACGCGATAGCGCGGTCAGCACCCTCCAGGTTATACAAGCTCAGCTGCTCAGGTGAGGTGAGGTTATCCAGTTTGAACACCTCTCCCGTGTAGTCAGCATCCAGCTGTAGGGGGTTAGCCTTACGATTGATGGTCACCACGCGTGCAAAGTCAGCAGACTGGCTATAGCCAAGGTCGGGGAAACATGAGGTCAATGACATCAACGATGCCACCACACACATCAGGGGCAATAATCTTCTCTTTATCATAGTCTTTTTGTATTTTATATTTGTATTTTTTAATTATCAACTATCAATTACCAATTGTCAATTATCAATTGTCAATTACACAAGGAATTCCTCAATATGCTCATCCACATAGTAGGCGATCATAGCCGTGATCTCCTCCTCGTTTTCGATGAAGTAGTCCTCCAGGTCATCAAATTGCGGATACATCTCATACATAGCCATAAACTCCTCGTCCGTGCGTTCGCGAGTGATATCCTCCTTATACTCATCATATACCTCCTTGGCCTTGTACACCACCTTTGAGAACTCCTTACAGCCCCACAGGCGCATCGCCTTGGCAAAGGGATTGTCAAATATGTAGGGTCCGTATCCATTGTATATGAGTTGGCAAAATCCGCCATCCATCACCTCCTCGTGAAAGAAGTGGTAGCCCAGCAGCGCATGTTGCGCACCTGTGAGGCGCGGCATCGTCTCAGCGGTGAGCTCGCCCCCTATCACCTCGAGGTAAGCGTCGGTAAAAACCTTGAGGAAACCATCCATTCCCTCCTCGGCGCCACGGCGCAGCTTATCGTCAGTTATCAATTTCTCCATAAATCTGTATATATTACGTTGCAAAGATAGCTATTTTCATTCAAATTACATCTTAAAAATGTATAATAAAGACAAAAATCAGTACAGAAAGAAAAAAATTGTCAATTGTGAATTGTGAATTGTGAATTTAATTCTTAACTTTGTCACAACAAATTGTAAAGTTTATTTTCATTAACTTACTAAATTAAGAAAAAATGACTTATTCACACGAAGTTGAACACATGTGTGTTGTAAAGAAGGGCCCTAACCACGGTCCCGCTCCCATCCCCGAAGAGGGCAAGTGGGTAAAATCAAAAGAGATCAAGGACATCTCAGGTTTGACACACGGTATCGGTTGGTGCGCACCTCAGCAGGGCGCTTGTAAGCTCACCTTGAACGTTAAGGAAGGTATCATCCAGGAGGCATTGGTAGAGACTATCGGTTGCTCAGGTATGACACACTCTGCAGCTATGGCATCAGAGATTCTTCCCGGTAAGACTCTCCTCGAGGCACTCAATACTGACCTCGTATGCGATGCTATCAACACCGCTATGCGCGAGCTCTTCTTGCAGATCGTTTACGGACGCACACAGTCAGCCTTCTCTGAGGGCGGTTTGATGATTGGTGCTGGTCTCGAGGACCTCGGTAAGGGTCTCCGCAGCCAGGTAGGTACCCTCTATGGCACACTCGCTAAGGGTCCCCGTTACCTCGAGATGGCCGAGGGTTACATCAGCCGCATCGCTCTCGACAAGAACGATCAGATCTGCGGTTACGAGTTCGTACACCTTGGCAAGTTCATGGACGAAATCAAGAAGGGTACCGATGCTAACGAGGCCTTGAAGAAGGTTACAGGTACATACGGCCGCTTCACCGCTGAGCA
>JAFZFF010000026.1 GCA_017556045.1 Bacteroidaceae bacterium
TAAAAATTTGTCCCTTTGTGTCCCTCGGGATTCTCGGGGGACAAAACTGAATAGAAACGACTAATACTGTTAACAAATGGCAAAGAAAATCGACGTTCAAAAAGAGCCTGTCAAGCTACGCGAGAAAGTGCTCAAAAATGGAAGCATCAGTTTATTCCTTGACATCTGGAAAAGCTACTCGTTTTTTTCTTTTGATGGTATATTTCAATCAAAAAAATATGATTTAAATGTCGTTTTTAGACCCTAAAGGCACACATTTCACATAATCCACCACTATATAGTAGATGAATTTCACATTTTACTTCAATTCGGTTTCTACCGAAACTTAAAAAACAGTTTGAAAAGCGCGGCACAATACGCATATCGAAATCGCTGATTATCAGCACGATGAATTTGTAAACATTTTCCATATCATTGAAAAATGCGAGTTGTATCGATTAAAGGTCCAAAACGTTTACAATCAATAGTACAAACGGGTTGTATCAGCAAATAAGTTATTGAACAACAACTTATTGTAGCTCAAACATAAAAAACTCCGCACATAGTCGTGATGACGCGGTGCGGAGTTTACCATATATCGGGTACGTATCAGAAGCGGAATCCTATGGTGACCATACCCTTGAGATACTGGCGAACGAGTTGGGTGCTTGCCAAGCTGGGATCATCGAAGGGATAGAAATCTGCACTCTGAGTACTGTAGAGCAGTGCTGCATCGGCATAGAAAGAGTCGCCACGATAGCCTAAGCCACAAGTGTAGTTCTTAGTCGCAAGGATATTCTTATAAGCCGTATTGGTTTGCACTGAGTTGATGGGAATCATCTTCCAAGCATCTGACTTATAGCCACCAGTGACATAGTTGTAACCCAGGCGAGTATAGAAGGAGCCTGCAAACATCTTCTCTACACCAAAACGGAATGCATGCTGAGCAGTGAAGTTATCTGATGTATGGCTATTCATCATCGTATTCTCGTTGCCATCATCGTAGTAGAGTTTGGTAGCCGCGTTGTTTGAATACTCATACTCTGCACCAAGAGCCAATGAGGTACCGATGGTACCACCAAGGCTGACATTGACCTTAGCGGGAGCAATCATGGTGTAATCAGTATAGCAGTCGCCGCCAAAGGCATCCTTACTCTGCGTATCCATAGAAAACTTCTCAGTCCACTCCTCACCAGTCTCACTATCATAGAAAGGTATCACAGAATTAACTACCGCTGAGTTATAATCTCGCAAGGTATACACAGCGGGGGTAGTAGCCGATACGCCAATGCGGAAAGAAGACTCCTCAAAGGGACGAAGGATAGCACCGAACTTAAAGTCATAGCCCGATCCAGTAGTGGTGTAGTAATTATCCAAAGTATACTCTCCGCCATCGAAGTATTCAGTATAGCTCGATACTATGTTGCGATCTACGTTGTATGATGTAAATGTAACACCGAGGTATACAGCATCTACGAGGTTGAACGAGAGATTGAAATCGTAGGCATTGATACCACCTGTCACTCTCTCTGTATAATTATTGAGATATGAGGGATAATAAGCTCCACCATCCAATGCTGAGGCATCAATAAGGCGACCATCAGCACCCATCAAAGTGAGCCAACCGACCCAAGGTTCATCATAGTAATTCGTCTTTAAGAAGCCATCCTCACTATTAGGGTCAAAATCAGAATAGCGCACATCTTGATTCTCATACGCCTGCCAAGCCATCTGACCAGTCTGTGAGAGACCTCCGAGGTTGGCACTCATACCCATCTTGCCACCGAAGCGAGTGACATTTCGGTAGTTGAATCCATAGTTGACAAAGCGGAGTACATCATCATTGCTCAACTTATTGGCCATGACGATACCAATATTGTCAAATGATCCGTAGGAACTGAACGAGCGATTGCTTCCAATATTTGACTGCGTGCGCTGTGTCACCCAATTGCCACCCGCAGACAATGAGAAGTCATAGCTACGAAAGAGAGCGGTACCAGCAGGATTAGTACCCATAGTGCTGATGTCTGCGCCGAGAGCACTCATAGCTCCACCCATACCCACATAACGAGCGGTACCTGTAAGATCTGAGTTGAGCAGCTCGGCAGCTTCATATGATGTCTGTGCCTGCATGGTTGCCAATGCCGGAAGCATTGCAGCAAGGATGAATAGTCTGTTACGTTTCATAGTAATATGTGATTTATATGTATGATTTATGTTTCTTCAAGATTGTTCAGATATTTCTCTCACGGAGAGCATTAGCGACGTGATCCGCTGCTGCTACCACCACTACGTGAGCCACCGCCGTATGATCCACCACCGCGCGAGCCACTGCTATATGAGCCACCTCCACTGCTGTATGAGCTACTGCTACCGCTGCTATACGAACTGCTGCTATATGAGCTACTACTGCTACTATACGAGCTGCTACGTGAACTACTGCGAGAACTGCTCGATGAGCTCGATCCACTACCCAAGCCACTGCTGCTCTGTGAACTGCTTCTGCTTACAGCAGATGACGACGAGCCTCGAGTGCTGCTGGGACGATTGTAAGCAGAACTGGAATTGTTGCTACGAGAGCTACTCTGACGAGCGTATGAATCACGTGAGCTACCAGCTGTAGCAGTACCACGGCTTACTACTGATGACGGAGTGCTACTACTGCGACGCACTACCTCTTCATTTCCTGCGCTACGTCCTGCAGGTGTGCGTACGGCAGAACCAGATACACGATCTGTAGAGATTGCGCTTGGGCGTCCAGTCACGACGCGTACCGATGAACTGCGATTAGCACCACTCTCACCGCGAGTAGCAGAGGTACCCTGACGCGAAGCTGCAGTAGAAGTCGCCGTACGACTTACACCACCATTATCCTGAGCACCGCGACGTGTAGAGGCGATTTCATTATGACGGTCATTGCGGATTGCGAGTTTACCGCCTCCACCCCATCCGGGATATCCACCGGGATGATGTATGGGATAATATCCATGATGCCATCCAGGAAGCCATCCGGCATAATAGCCTCCAAAGCCACCAGGGAAGTAGGCATTAAACCATGGATCATACCATACGCCACCATAGCATGTCCATCCATCCATCCTCAAGGAATATGCTCCGAATCTTCCCCAAGGAACACCAGCCATATAATCCCAATAGTAGAAATTATTGCTTGATGTGGGAAATATGTAGGCATAGAGCCCATCGTCATAAATATTCCAATATTCTCTACCAGGCCACAAGCCAACGCCATGCACCACATCCCAATAAGACATACTACCTACGGGGATAGCATGGTGAGGATTGCGGAAACGAATAAGACGCATTGCATACTCATAGTCTGAGTAGCTGCCATTGAATCCATTGACCCAACCATCATCTTCGGTCACACGAGTGAGACGAAGCGTATCGGTATTGAGCCACATCGTATCGCCCTCTTCGGTAATGAGTACGAAACCTTCATCGCTCATGGCAAACTCAGAGACAGCATCACCCTGATCGGTGACATACGATCCACGACGATTGTAGGTATCCTCGTCAATCTCAAGGCCTTTGGTAGAGACTGTATTCACCGACAAGGTCTTCTCGCCCACTGGAGTAGCTTTATCTTCTGCCACTGCAGTCTGAGCAGACTCGGTCTTCGCCTTCTTCTTAGGAACGAAATACAAGTCATCGTGCTGAGCCGATGCTGAGAGAGATACTCCTACCAACATCAATGCAGTAAAAAACGCTTTTTTCATACCTTTTATATTTTATATAATAGCTATTTTTATTTTCTCGATGCAAAGGTAACGCTTTTCTTTGATATAAAAATGAGGAAATTCCCTCACATTTTTGGGGAAATTTCCTCAAAATTCAACCTTTGGCACTAAATCTATGGCCAAAAGTGGGATTTTTTCACTTTTTTG
The DNA here is from genome assembly GCA_017556045.1 of Bacteroidaceae bacterium. Lineage (GTDB taxonomy): Bacteria > Bacteroidota > Bacteroidia > Bacteroidales > Bacteroidaceae > UBA1189. The sequence goes on from JAFZFF010000026.1 coordinate 3,885, forward strand.
CTACAAAAACTGCCTGATTGGGATTGGCGCCTTGAGCATCGAAACGATGAATCAGACGTCCATCACGACTTATTCGATGGATCATACCTGATGATACAAATTTAGCACCAGAAAGTCCAATATACAGTTCACCATTCATAGGATTCACCTCCATCATATATACGCTATTCGATGCAAGCTCCTCGACATCATCCTGCAAGAAGCACTCCTCACCTATCGTAGCAGAAGCCACGTCATAAGTAAAGAATTTATTAGTCGTTTCATAGGTGCTCCAGTTGGTAGTAGAGCTACACATATAGAGCGCTCCATCATACGCCACCGCATGAGTAGCATGACCGATGGTGCGTACTTCGCCCGAAGTGATATCTATATGTTGTACGGGATAGTCACAAATCCAATTCTCATCATACTGTCCATTAGCAAGGAGATATACGCTATCGCCCGAGATGACAAACTGCTGGGGATTCCACGCCACGGTAATCGTCTTGACAGGCTGGAACGAAGCCATATCAATGACTGTCACCGTATTATCATATCCCCAGCCCGAGTTAGCCACCAGCAATTGTCTGCCATACACGACAATGCCTTCGGGATTGCTTCCCACTTGAGCATACCCCTCTAAGCTAAGATCCGAGGCCAACAACTTAGCTACCTGACCACTATAGAGAGTCACATACAGGTAATCGCCATCAGCTGCAAGATAGCGTGGCTGTCCCTCTTCGGCAGAGAAACTATAGCGTGTCAGTTCCTTACCTTCAAGGTCAAGCATAGCTACATACGATGAGCCATAAACAGAGACATAGAGATACCCTCCATGGTAAAGGATGTCCTGTCCGGTATCACCCAGATAGCGTCCATTCTGAGCAAGATAATACTCTCCCGTGCAACGCATACTATCTGAGCGATAGGCAGAGATATCAGCATTATTAGCCTGATATACTCCCTCACAGAGAATAAACACATCGGGGTTACTCACGGTAGGCACAAGAGATGAGCCTCCGTTTTCAGATTCACAACTTGCAAGCACAAAGCCTGCCACACAAGCGCACAATGCGCTACGAAACACTTTCTTCATTACAGATTAAAATAAGAAAGTAAAACAACATTTGTCCCTACGCATACTTTCCTCGAATACACGTGGTTTGACTGGTTTTGCAGGTCTTCTGACTCACCCCACACATCGGCCTTCCCAACATTTATGTCAGTGGCAATAGATTCGATGTGCTACCAAGGGGCACACAGCAGCGGGACTGTTCAGGACTCTCACCTGATTCCCTTTTCATCCGTAGCCCGCAAATGGGGCATCAGGAACAAAACTGAGGCAAAAGTAATACTTTTTCTCCAAAGCCAATATTTTCTAACCTAATTTTTCTGTAATGAATAAAAAAAGTGCCCTCACGCATTGGTGAGAGCACTTAGAAATCTTATTTTCTTACTTCTTCGGAGCATTCTCGAGCACCGCTACGAGGTGCTTCCACCAGAGCTCTACTGTGGGGATGAGCAGGCGCTCATCTGGTGAGTGTACACCACGCATGGTGGGACCAAATGAAATCATGTCCAAATGAGGATATTTCTCCAAGAAGAGTCCGCACTCGAGACCTGCATGGATAGCCTTCACCTTGGGCTCCTTATCGAAGAGTTGCTTGTAGGTAGCCATAGCAATCTGCAAGATCTCTGACTTGGCATTGGGTTTCCATCCGGGATAGCCCTCTCCTACCTCAACCTCAGCACCAGCCAATTCAAATACGGCACGTACGGTATCGGCCACATCTTTCTTGCCCGAAGCCGATGAGCTACGCTGAGAGAGCACAATCTTCACCTCACCATCGGCCATACGCACTGATGCGAGGTTGCTTGATGTCTCTACCAATCCGGGGACATCGTTGCTCATAGCAAACACGCCATTGAACACACCATGAAGCGCACGCAGGAGGCTCACCATGGTCGCCTTGTCCATCGCTGTAGCCACGGCATCGGTAGACTCCATGGTAAACTGTGCCTTGGTCTCGATAGCTGCATACTCAGCCTCTACCTCAGCAGCAAAAACATTGAAGTCTACGCGCACGCTCTCCTTATCCTTCCAAGGCACTGCACAGATTGCCATTGCCTCACGAGGAATAGCATTATGCTTATTGCCTCCCTCGATATATGAAAGATAGAGGTCATACTTCTCTGCAGCAGTGCAGAGGAAGCGATTGAGTACCTTATTGGCATTGGCATGACCTTTATTGATGTCATCACCGCTGTGTCCACCGAGGAGGTTGTTCACTACCACCTTGAAGGCAAAGTAACCCTCGGGCACAGCCACCTCACTATATTTAAAGGTAGCATCGGTACGTACGCCACCAGCGCAACCGATGAAGATCTCACCCTCATCCTCTGAGTCGAGGTTGAGCAGGATGTCGCCATTCATAAAGCCGCTCTGCATAGCCATAGCACCTGTTAGACCAGTCTCCTCGTCTACGGTAAATACGCACTCGATAGGACCATGCTTGATGCTATCATCGGTGAGCACTGCCAATGCGGCAGCTACGCCGATACCATTGTCGGCACCGAGTGTAGTGCCATCAGCCTTGAGCCAGTCGCCATCGATAACCAAGCGGATGGGGTCGGTCATAAAGTCATGGTTTACACCCTTGTTGCTCTCACATACCATATCCATGTGTGACTGCAGGATGATAGCCTTACGATCTTCCATACCCGGTGTAGCGGGCTTGCTGATAACGACGTTGCCAGCCTCGTCTACCTTGGTAGACAAACCGCGTGACTCACCAAAGTTTTTCAGATATGCAGTCATCTTCTCCTCATGCTTTGAGGGATGGGGGATGCCGCAGATCTCTTCAAAATAGCCAAACAAAGTTGACGGTTTCAAGTTTTCAGTTTTCATTTTTAACTTATTTAATCGTTTATAATCTTAAAAAAGGTAAAAGTTACACACCATACGAGTATTATTCGCCCGTTTGTTGTATCTTTGCAACCAATTATGCGAAGATAAGCAGCACTCGTTGCAAATAAAGCAAGCTTTATTCACTCGTTTGCATTATCTTTGCAACCGCAAAAATAAGAAAATGGTACGTTTATTCCTAATTTCTCTGCTAATAATTGCCATCGGCATGGTGTTAATGTGTGTTACCATCTTGATTAAGAAGAACGGACGGTTTCCCAACACACACGTTTGCGGCAACAAACACCTGAGAAAACAGGGTATCACAAGCGCTCAGACCCAAGACAAGCAGGCGCAACGTGAAAACAAAATGGCTGTAAAAGAAAGCCGCCGATATGAAAAGAGATAATAAAAAGTATTTAAGCATATAGAACAATGAAAAGTTTCAAGACAATCGCTATCGCACTTTGTGCATCGGCCTTCGTGCTGACATTCACTCAATGTAATAATACTCCCCAGCAACCCACAGTAGTAACCCAGGTAGTAGGTGATGGCACCACTACACTGAAGATTGCATACGTCGACATCGACACATTGCTCACCAGCTACAACTTGTGGAAGGACCTCAATGAGGATATGATACGCAAGGAGGAGAACATCCGCGTGACCCTCAACGAAAAGGCAAGAGATCTGCAGAACGACTACGAGGAGTTTGAGCGCAAACTTAACAATAATGGATTTGCAACGCTCGAGAGAGCTGAGTCTGAGCAGAGCCGTATCTTGAAGAAGCGTCAAGACCTGGAGGAGCTGCAAGAGCGCCTCAGCAATGAGCTTGCTATCGAGAGCAACAAGAACAACGTATTGTTCCGCGACTCTATCAACTCATTCATCAATCAGTACAACAAGGCTAAGGGATACAACATCATCCTCAGCCGCCTCGGTGACAACATCCTCTATATCGACAATGCGATGAACATCACACAAGAGGTAATCGATGGACTGAACGCACGCTACAAAGCAAGCAAAAAATAATACACAAAACCAAATATCCAATCTTTATTAATGTAAAGACCAAAGCACACACAAAAATAATAAAGCCACCTTCGAAGGTGGTATTTATCATTTGGATCATTAGAATCTACTAAAAAAAACGAAATAAATAATATCAAACAGGTCGCCCTATCAAGACAAATTAGTCATGATAGGGCGATAATATTATTCAAGAATTACCTGAGAATTATACAAGTTTGTGTATCACGAGACCAGATCGGAGCTTGGGCTCAAACCAAGTGGTCTTGGGAGGCATGATGTTGCCTGTGTCCGCAATGTCCATGAGTTGCTTCATCGATACGGGATAGAGGGCAAGGGCCATCTTCATCTCACCGCTATCGACACGGCGCTTGAGTTCGCCAAGGCCACGGATGCCACCGACAAAGTCGATACGCTTGTCCTTACGAAGGTCGCCAAGACCGAGGATATCGTGGAGGATGAGGTTAGATGAGATGGTCACATCGAGCACGCCGATGGGATCATTATCGTCATAAGTACCCTCCTTAGCTGTAAGGCTATACCACTTACCATCTACATAGAGCGAGAAGTTGTGTAGAGCGCAGGGCTTGTAGATCTCTTCGCCCTTGGGCTCAACGATGAAGTTCTCCTCAAGTTTGGTGAGCAATTCCTCGGGGGTGAGGCCATTAAGGTCTTTCACCACACGGTTGTAGTCAATGATGGTGAGCTGCCCTGCGGGGAAGCACACTGCCATAAAGTAGTTGTACTCCTCATCACCCACATGGTTGGGATTCTGACGAGCCTTCTCTGCTCCTACGAGAGCTGCTGCAGCTGAGCGGTGGTGACCATCGGCGATATAGAGCGCAGGCATCTGAGCGAAGGCTGCGGTGATGGTAGCCATATCAGCCTCATCGTCGATAACCCACAACTGATGGCGGAAGCCATCGCCCTGAGCTACATAGTCATACTCGGGAGCCTCAGCGGTATAGCGAGCTACGAGTGCATCGAGATTCTCATTGTCGGGATATGCAAAGAATACGGGTTCGATATTGGCATTATTGACGCGCACATGCTTCATGCGGTCTTCCTCCTTATCTGCGCGAGTGAGCTCATGCTTTTTGATGACGCCATTGAGATAATCATCTACATAGGCACACACGACGAGGCCATACTGGGTCTTGCCATTCATGGTCTGCGCATATACATAGTACTGCTCCTTGTCGTCTTGCACGAGCCAACCCTTCTCCTGGAAGAGAGCGAAGTTCTCAGCTGCCTTGTCGTACACACGGGGATCGTGCTCGTCAGTACCTACGGGGAAGTCTATCTCGGGCTTGATGATATGATAGAGCGACATCTCATTACCTTCGGCCTCGGCACGTGCCTCATCCGAATTGAGCACATCATAAGGACGGCTCTGCACCTTCTCCACCAATGCCTTTGGGGGACGAATGCCTTTAAATGGTTTTACGATTGCCATGATTCTATAAAGTTAAGAGTGATGAATTAAGAGTTAAAAGTGGAAAATGAAAAGCCATCAAACAGCAACTCTTCACTCTTCACTTTTAACTCTTCACTACATATTAGTTTACGCGGAATTTCTCACAACCATCTTTGAGGAAGCCAACAATCTGGTTAGCAGCTGCAATACCTGCATTGATGTTTGCCTCAGCGGTCTGTGCACCCATTTTCTTAGGAGTGGTAAAATAGCGTCCAGCAAACTTCTCCATAAGTTCTGCATGATCATCGGGCATGATGTCTGTTACATACTTCAAGTCTGCACGGTCTTCCATCACCTTCACCAATTCGATTTCGTTGATCACTTCCTTGCGTGCAGTATTTACAATCAAGCCATTCTTAGGCATACGATTGAGCAAGTTGTAGTTGATTGACATACGTGTGCCAGGTGTTGCAGGGATGTGAATAGATACCACATTACATGTCTCGTAAAGTGCTTCGGGCGAATCTACAGGGATTACACCATCTGCTTCGATGAGTTCTTTCGGGCAATAAGCATCGAACGCATAGATTTCCATGCCGAAGCCTTTAGCAATACGAGCTACATTGCGACCTACATTACCATAGGCGTGGATACCGAGCTTCTTGCCTTTGAGCTCAAAGCCCGAGGTACCATTATACATATTACGAACAGCCATAACCATCATACCGAAAGCCAACTCGGCTACGGCATTAGAGTTCTGTCCAGGAGTGTTCATCACACAGATGTTACGCTCTGTAGCCGCTTCGAGGTCTACATTGTCATAGCCAGCACCTGCACGAACGATAATCTTCAAGTTCGGAGCTGCGTCCATAATCTCGGGAGTGACTTTATCGCTTCGGATGATCAATGCATCTACATCAGCTGCTACTCTCTTTACACGATCCATATCAGTACCATACTTCTCGCACAACTTGAGTTCGTAACCAGCGTCTGATACCACTTTCTGAATGCCGTCAATCGCCACCTGAGCGAACGGCTTATCTGTCAATAACAATACTTTTTTCATGTTCGTTCAATTAAAAGTTTAACCTTTAATTTTCAACTCTTCAAACTCTTTCATGCAATCCACGAGGGCCTGAACACTCTCGATCGGCATTGCATTGTAGCATGATGCGCGGAAACCACCTACTGAGCGGTGACCCTTGATGCCCACCATACCTCTTTCGGTAGCGAACTTCATGAATTCAGCCTCAAGATCCTTGTATTCATCGTTCATCACGAAGCAGATGTTCATGTATGAGCGGTCTGCCTTATCGGCAATAGTAGCACGGAACATCTTGTTGCGGTCAATCTCACCGTAGAGCAGGTCTGCGCGTTCCTTAGCACGACGTTGCATCTCCTCTACGCCACCATTAGCCTTGATCCAACGCAAGGTGAGCATAGCCGAGTAGATGGGCAATACGGGAGGTGTGTTGAACATTGAGCCACCCTCGATGTGAGTCTGATAGTTAAGCATGGTGGGGATATAGCGAGAAACCTTGTTCAACGCCTCATCCTTCACAATCACGAATGTAGCGCCAGCAGGAGCCAAGTTCTTCTGAGCACCACCATAGATGCAGATATACTTTGATACATCAACAGGACGAGAGAAAATGTCTGAAGACATATCAGCAATCATAGGAATCGGAGAATCCAAATCCTCATGTATTTCAGTACCATAAATGGTATTATTGCTGGTCACATGGAAGTAGTCAGCATCTTCGGGGATAGTATATCCTTTCGGAATATAATTATATGTAGTTTCGGCAGAAGAGGCTACCTCGACAGCCTCACCGAAAGCCTTAGCCTCCTTGAGTGCCTTCTTTGCCCATACACCAGTGTTCAGATAAGCAGCCTTCTTCTCCAAGAAGTTATAGGGCACCATGCAGAACTGCATGCTTGCACCACCACCAAGGAAGAGCACTGAATATCCTTCGGGAATGTTGAGAATTTCCTTGAAGAGAGCTACAGCCTCATCAATTACTGCCTGAAAATCCTTAGAACGATGACTAATCTCTAATATAGAAAGGCCTGAGCCGTTGAAATCTAATACAGCTTGAGCTGTCTGCTCAATCACTTCGCGCGGCAGGATAGAAGGTCCTGCACAAAAATTATGCTTCTTCATATTATCCAAATTTTGATTAACAAATCCTTTTCGTGGGCAAATGTAAAGAGTTTACTTTACTTAACAAAATCTTTAGGATAATATTTACAGCAATTAAATAAAAAAGTGCCCCACAATACTCTATGGCGGGGTTTTACGCAATCACTAAACGATAGTATTTATCTAAAAAGTGAAGATATAATGCACATCTAAGCATTATATCCGATGGTAACAGATGAAATATTTCTTAACCTTCTTCTGCAGCAGCGAGAGGTTAAACATGTCTGAAGCTTCAGCAATGTCTCGCGTGGTGCCATCATTGTAGAGTATCTCGATATGGTCATCAGCAATAGAGTACATATCTTTCTCTTGTGTAGTAGAGCAAAGGAGGTATGAGACCTCTTTTTTACTGATACCTACATTACTACAAATGCGCTCGGCAATCTCATTCTTGTACGCACGGCTGAAAGGTTTGGTTGAAAGTTCCACCTTGAAGAGCCTACGGTCTACAAGACCACGACTAAGGGTAGAGAGCACCTTATCGGGATGAACTGACCACATCTTTAGCGCACACCAGATATCATTGTCATCAAGCTGGATGAAAGTATCGAGACACTTACTATCGCTAAGGAAGGTTTCGCGATTGATGTCTTCATAAATGAAGTAGCGCAGAGCGGGAGTCACATTCAGCTCCTCTCCTCTTCGAGCCAACTCTTTGGCACGAGTGAGCGTATTAGTGAGCATCTTCTCGCATACGACAGAGGTCTTGTGAAGGTACACCTGCCAATACATGAGGCGACGAGCCGTGAGGAAGTTCTCAATAGAGTATATACCTTTAGACTCTACTACGAGATGGTCATCCTTGACGTCGAGCATCTTGATGATGCGTGCCGAGCCAATGTTACCTTCAGTGACACCAGTATAGAAGCTATCTCGACGAAGATAGTCGAGGCGGTCCATATCAAGCTGGCTACTCACCAGCTGATGTAGGAACCGCTTCTCGTACTCATCTTTATATATACGTATGGCAAGGTCGAGCTTTCCACCCAACTCGCCATTGATCTTCTCCATAAGCATGAGCGATATCTCCTCATGATGTACGCCAGGCGCAATGGTATTCTCAAGTACATGTGAGAAGGGGCCATGACCTATGTCGTGCATCAAGATTGCCAGCTTCACTGACTCTGCCTCATGGTCGGTAATCTCTACACCCTTGCCGCGCAACGCTTGTATAGCTTCGGTCATCAGGAAGAAGGCTCCCAATGAATGCTGAAACCTGGTATGCTGAGCACCGGGATAGACCATAGATGAGAGTCCCAACTGCTTGATACGTTGGAGACGCTGCATCGCGGGGTGAGTAACCACCTCCATGATCAGTCCCTTAGGTATATTGATAAAACCAAATACAGGGTCGTTGATAATCTTACTGGCTTGCATCGTATCGTTCGGCTTATCAAATAAGGATTACAACTCTAATGCACCGATAATGTCGCGCACAGATGAGAATCCGTGACGATCAAGGTATGCATTGATCTCGTCAACAATCTTACCTGTCACTGAAGGATCGATAAAGTTAGCTGTACCCACCTCGATAGCAGATGCTCCGGCCAACATAAACTCAATAGCATCAGTACCATTAGAGATACCACCAAGGCCTACAACGGGGATATTGACTGCCTTTGCCACCTGCCATACCATACGCAGAGCGATGGGCTTCACGGCAGGACCACTCATACCGCCAGTAACCGTAGAGAGCACGGGACGACGGCGCTCAGCATCGATAGCCATACCCAGCAATGTATTGATGAGCGATACGCTATCAGCACCAGCAGCCTCTGCAGCACGAGCAATCTCGGTGATATCTGTCACATTGGGCGAAAGCTTTACGATAAGGGTCTTATCATATACCTTACGCACTGCGCTCACCACCTCGGCAGCACCATTGGCGGTAACACCAAAAGCCATACCACCCTGCTTCACGTTGGGGCAAGAGATATTGAGCTCAATGGCGGGGATATTCTCCAACGCATTGATACGCTCAGCTGTAGCTACATAGTCCTCAATGGCAGAACCACTGACATTGACAATCATATTGGTCTTGTAATCCTTGATGGTAGGATAGATCTTCTCGCAGAAGTAGTCTACACCCTTGTTCTGCAAGCCTACTGCATTGAGCATACCTGCAGGAGTCTCAGCCATACGAGGATAGGGATTACCCTCACGATGGTGGAGTGTAGTACCTTTAACAATGACGCCACCCAAGCGATCGAGGTCTACGAAATCGGCAAACTCAGTGCCGTAACCAAATGTACCCGACGCTGTCATTACCGGGTTAGCAAGCTCAAGCTTGCCAATGGATGTTCTTAAATCTGCCATGATAACTTATCTATTGAAAATACGGGTCCTTCATTACATACACACACGTGGCCATCCTTGGTATCCTCCACGCAGCAGAGGCAAGCTCCTACGCCGCAGGCCATCTTATTCTCGAGAGAAACTTCGCAAGGTACACCAGCAGCTTTAGCCCAGCGAGCTACAGCCACCATCATGGGCTTAGGTCCGCAGGTATATACCTGATCAAACCGCTCGCGAGTGAGCACTGAGTGCTGAGTCACATAGCCCTGCTCGCCCACAGCACCATTTTCGGTAGTGATATATACAGGACCTACTTTCTCGTACTCTTGCACCTGCATTAATTCGTTTTCGGTTCGGCTTCCCAACAAGAACGTAGGTGTGATACCCATCTCCTTGAGTTTCATACCGAGGTAGAGCAAAGGAGCCACTCCCACTCCACCACCAATAAGCAATGGACGTACCGAAGCATCGGTAGGCAAGGTAAAGCCATTACCCAAAGGAAGTACGATATTAACCGTGTCACCAGCCTTGAGTGTAGCCATCCAACGAGTGCCATCGCCGACAAGCTGCACGAGCAGACCCAATTCGTTAGTCTCCTTATCACAATAATGTATAGAGATGGGGCGACGAAGCAGCACGCTGGGAGTATTATCCACACGCACCTCTACAAACTGTCCCGGGAGCATCTCGGGCAATGGTTCGTCAGCTGTGAGACGGAGCAGTACACACTGCCCTGACACAGAAACTGTCTCGCGAACCTTCAAGTCAAGAATATATTTCTTCATATCGAAATGTGTTATGTGTTATTTATTCTTTCATGGCGTAAAGTTACGCAAATATTATAAATCTCCTCTTGTATCTCGGCAAATTATTTAGTCGCGCAAGCGGAAATTATTTGCGCTGGCCAACTTTTTCGCCTCTGTCATACGGATAGAGTAGAAACTCATAGCTGTAAAGATGAGCGCTACCAAGGGGAGACAGATCTGCCAATCGAGATCTACAAGGCGAGTATCACCGCGTAGGATGAGTACAAAGATGAGTTGCACCAGGTAGTAGCCTGCCAAAACACAGCAGTTGAAGATAGAGCTGCGCTTCTGCAAAGAGAAGTTCTGGAAAAGACTCACAAACATAGTGAAAGCGCTCACCAAGGCCGATACGACGAGCAGTATACCCAAAGCACATGAGGTAGCCGATGAGGTAGCCTCAGCCGAAGACATTGATACTGAATGGAGCGCAAAGTTGCTCATAGATACCGATGACATATCATCGTATACGAATGTGATGAGCGCAGGCGTACACATACAAACAATAACTGCCACTACGGCGAGCAACATATAAAGGTGATGAATATAGAATTTCATAGCGTCGTATTATTTATAAAATTTTAGGGTCTAGCGTTCAGCATCATGTATGACCATACCTAATACCGAACGATAAACCCTAATACTATTGTTTAACTAATTAATCCAAAGGATTGCTGCTGCTATCCTTCAAGGGATTGCGATAGTAAACCTTATCCTCGATGAACTCCTGAGTTGCGATAAGTGTAGGCTTGGGGAGACGCTCGTAGTAGCGAGAGATCTCAATCTGCTCACGGTTCTCGAAAACTTCCTCCAAGTTGTCAGATGATGAGCTAAACTCTTCGAGCTTCTTCTTCAACTCGTCCTTAATCTCTACAGAAATCTGATTGGCACGCTTGCCCATGATGGCAATTGACTCGTACACATTACCTGTTTTGTCTCTGAAATCCGCCATATCACGAGTGACGGTGTTTGTAGGAGCATTGACTTTCTTATAATCCATAATTACTATATTGATTTATTGTTTTGTCGTTATTACTTATTTAATAGCTTTCTGCGAATCACGATATATCTTATCGGCCTCCTTCATGAACTTACTCTCGGGGAACTCATTCTTGAAAGCGTGATACTCATCTATCGCATCGCGGTAGCGGTCTATCATCTTATCTTGTACACTCTCACGAGCCATACTATAGCGAGCACGAAGCACCAGGAACGACAGTTCCTCACGCAACTTGGTATAAGGGTAGTCATTCAGCGCATTCTGCGCAGTGATGATACATGCACGATAGTTGTTACCCATGTAATTGCCCAAGTCGTAGTAGAGCTTGGCTGAGCGATACTCCTTCTCTACCAAACGGTCGTGAAGTTCGTAGAGCATCTCATTAGCCAATGGCTTATACTCTGAGTACGGGAAATATTCTGTAAATACCTGAATCTCATTGATAGCTCTCACTGTGCTCGACTGATCAAGACGAGGGTCAGGAGTGTCAAGATAGAGCGCCTTGGCCGACATGAATCGAGCCAACTCTGTATACACACCCTTCGGGTACGTATTAAAATAGGTGGTGAAGTATTGAGATGCGGTCACATAGTCCTTCATGTTATAGTAACACATCGAGAGCATGTAGAGCGACTCCTCAGCAAAGATAGTACCCTTCATGAATGCCAACACATCCTCCAACAGAGAACTTGCCTGACTATATTCACCCTCCATATAATATGCCTTGGCCAACTCATATTTGTAGTCGTAGTCCATAGACTTCTGGACCTTGGCATATTGGGTGCAACTTGTCAGCAAGACCATTGCAAGCAAAAATGTTGACAGTTTCTTCATTACAAAATAACGCGCATTACTCATTTAGTCTGCAAAGTTACGGATAACTTATGAAATAAACACAAAAAACTTGCATTTTTAATGTAAAAAATCACTAAAATGCGCAAATAGAAGCCAAAACCACGATATCCGCACAAAACCATCAAAGAGAAAGGAAGAATTAAAGAATAATCCGTACCTTTGCAGTCCTATAATAAAACAATGACGACATGACCTACCAAGAGACCATCACCTATCTATTTAATAGCACCCCCCTATTTCAAAACATTGGGCAGGGCGCCTACAAAGAAGGACTATCAAACACCCATGCCTTGGACGAATACTTCGGACATCCCCACCGCACATTCCGCACCATACATGTGGCAGGCACCAATGGTAAGGGTTCATGCTCACACACACTTGCTTCCATACTACAATCTGCCGGATACAAGGTAGGACTTTATACCTCTCCTCATTTGGTAGACTTCAGAGAGCGCATTCGCGTCAACGGCACACCTGTAGACGAAGAGTTTGTCATTGATTTCGTAGCACAGCACCGCCACTTCTTCGAGCCGCTACACCCCTCATTTTTCGAGCTCACTACAGCCATGGCGCTACACTACTTCTCTCAGCAACAAGTCGAGGTAGCAGTCATCGAGGTAGGCCTTGGAGGTCGTCTTGACTGCACCAACATCATCAGCCCCGTTCTCTGCATCATCACCAATATCAGCTTTGACCACACCGGGCTATTGGGAGACACACTCAGCAAGATAGCCTCAGAGAAAGCAGGTATCATCAAGCCTCATACCCCCGTCATCATCGGAGAACACACCGGGGAGACTCTGCCCGTATTCATGCATGAGGCAGAAGCCCAGCAAGCGCCTATTACATTGGCACAAGACACCCTGCTCTACACAAACAAAGAGAGCCACACCGACCACGACATATACCGCGCCACCCCCTACGGAGACCTCCGAGTGCAACTACGCGGGTTCTGCCAGGAGAAGAATGTAAACACCCAACTCCACGCCATTGAGCAATTGAGAGTTAGAGGCTACGACATTAGCGAAGAGGCAATTCACAAGGGTTTTGCCAACGTATGCCAACTCACAGGATTAATGGGACGTTGGCAAGAGCTTAGCACATCCCCCCGACTTGTATGTGACACAGGCCACAACATCGGCGGCTTCCGCTATATCGTACCGCAATTGCAGGCACAGCCATGCAAGACCCTACGCATCGTCTTCGGCATGGTCAATGACAAAGATATCAACGGTGTACTCGCCCTACTCCCTAAGCAAGCCACCTACTATTTTACCCAAGCATCAGTGCCTCGCGCCCTCGATAGCGAGTCTCTACAATCACTTGCCGCTCGCCACGGACTCCAAGGTGCCACCTACCCCACCGTACAAAGCGCCACCCAAGCCGCTCTCAACGAAGCAGACAAAGACGATTTCATATATGTCGGTGGCAGCAGCTTCGTCGTTGCCGACTTATTGGCCACGTGGTAAGAGATTTTATTCAAAATTAGGCTGCGATTCTGAAAAACTCAAAACAAATCTTGGTTTTTCGCCAGCCTTGCACTAATTTTGCATGTCGGAAAGCAGTTGGACGGTCTGTCGCTTGCTCCGCATGGAGTATGAGGAAAGTCCGGGCAACGTAGAGCATCCCGCTTGTTAATGTGCAAGGTGTCGGTGACGGCAGGGTAAACGCAGAAGAAAATAACCGCCCCGCATACGTGAGGTAAGGGTGAGAAGGTAGGGTAAGAGCCTACCAGTCGGGTGGTGACACCACGAGCTGTGCGTCCCGGGAGTTGCAAGGTCATGTAAACCGGTGTTTGAGGGTTGCTCGCCCGAGCCGGAGGGTAGACCGCTATAGCTATGACGGCAACGTCAAGCACAGATAAATGACAGACGCTGTAGGTTTTTGCCCACAGTACAGAACCCGGCTTATAGGCCAACTGTTTTTCTTTTTTAGTTACCATACACTGCGCATTAAGCCGTAGATTATATAAGGAACCATGAAGGAAAAGTTCAGACAACTTATGCTCTTCTTCACCCGCTCACTATGGCGAGTGAGCGAAGGCGATGTGAGCCGTAGTCGCTACACAGGTTACAATCTGCTCAAGATCACTATACAGACCATCAAATGCTTCATCAAGGACCGTATATGGATACGCGCAGCTGCGCTCTCTTACACCACCCTATTCTCTGTCATCCCCATCTTGGCGCTGCTCTTCGCTATCGCCAAGGGATTCGGATTCTCTAATCTCATGGAGCGTCTTCTGAGAGGAAGTGCCGTAGAGAACAACACTATGGATATGGTGATGACCTTTATTGACAACTACTTGGAGTATGCCAAGAGCGGAGTATTCATCGGTATAGGTGTAGCCATGTTGCTATGGGCCATCATCAATCTGGCAGACAATATCGAGAGTAACATGAATGCCATCTGGGAGGTCAAAAAACCGCGTTCCTATTTCCGCAAACTGACTGATTATCTGGCTCTATTCATCGCTTTTCCCCTGGTAATCATCTTGTATGCAGCTATCAGCATCTTCATGACCACCGTATACCAGCAGTTGGCCGAGTACTACTTCATCAGTTCGTTCGTACATATCTGTATCAAGCTAGCTCCATATGTACTCTCAGGACTTATCATGACAGTACTCTTTATCTTTATCCCCAACACTAAGGTAAAATTCCGCAACGCCCTTATCCCAGGCATGATCACCGGTTTCCTATTCCAGGCATTCCTATATATATATATCCAGATACAGATGTCAGTATCGAGCTACAACGCCATATACGGTTCGTTTGCCATCATCCCGATGTTTATGCTTTGGGCAAATATCTCATGGAGCATCATCCTCTTCGGTGTAGAGATGAGCTATGTGAGCCAAAATATCGAGCAATACAATTTCGGACAAGAGGTAGACAATGTGAGCCGCCGCTACCACGACTTCTTCTGCGTAGTGGTGATGTCGCTCATCTGCAAGCGTTTCGAGCAGGGCGGACAGCCATATACAGCCAATGAGCTATCTGATGATGGAGAAATCCCCATCCGTATGACCAATCGCCTGCTCGATGAGTTAGAAGAGGTAGGCCTCATCTACGGATTCAGCGCAGATGCCAAGTCAGAGACCGAGCATTATCTCCCTGCCATAGACATCAACCAGCTATCAGTAGCTCGCCTGCTCTCTACCATCGAGAGCCATGGTTGCGAGGATTTCAAGATTGACCACACTAAGGAGTTTAAGTGCCAATGGGATGCCTTAGTCAGCCATAAGCAGGAGACCTACGACAATACCTGCAACACTCTTTTGAAGGATCTGTAATCAAACATTTTTAGGTTTAGCGACGTTATCAATACCCCTTGTGACACATGGATGAGGGGGAAAAAGTTGTGTTCCTATAATTTTATTGGAACTTAATGCTTAAATCCAAAAACTTTTCCTACATTTGCACCCGACAAGTGTCACAAACAACTTTAATTATCGACAGAAACACACAAAAGTCATGAAAAAGGAGATTAAGTTCAGCCTTTTGTACCGCGACATGTTCCAGTCGTCGGGCAAATACCAACCTCGTGCCGATCAACTCGCCCGCATCGCTCCTGTCATCGTAGAGATGGGTTGCTTTGCTCGCGTAGAGACCAATGGAGGAGCTTTCGAACAAGTAAACCTACTCTACGGCGAAAACCCCAATACGGCGGTGCGTACCTTCACCAAGACATTCAATGAAGCAGGCATACAGACCCACATGCTTGACCGCGCGCTCAACGGACTCCGTATGTTCCCCGTGCCTGCAGATGTGCGCCGTCTTATGTATAAGGTAAAGAAAGCGCAAGGCACCGATATCACCCGCATCTTCTGCGGACTCAATGACCCGCGTAACATCATCCCCTCTATCCAATATGCACTCGAGGCTGGCATGATACCGCAAGCCGCACTCTGTATCACCCACTCGCCCGTACATACCGTCGAGTATTACACCGAGTTGGCAGACCAGCTTATTGCAGCTGGTGCCAAAGAGATAGCCTTGAAGGATATGGCAGGCATAGGCCGTCCCGAGATGCTGGGCAGATTGGTCAAGAATATCAAGACACGTCACCCCGAGATTATCATCCAATACCACGGTCACTCAGGCCCAGGCCTGTCCATGGCCTCTATCCTTGAGGTGTGTGAGAATGGTGCCGACATCATCGATACCGCTATCGAACCACTATCGTGGGGCAAGGTACACCCAGATATCATCTCCGTGCAGGCCATGCTCAAGGATGCAGGCTTCCAAGTACCCGAAATCAATATGAACGCCTACATGAAGGCCCGTAGCCTCACACAAGAGTTTATGGACGACTTCCTCGGCTACTTTATGGACCCGACCAACAAGCATATGTCATCACTTCTACTCAAGTGCGGACTTCCTGGCGGCATGATGGGTTCTATGATGGCCGACCTCAAAGGCGTACATGCCGGTATCAACCTCATACTTAAGGGACAGGGTAAAGCGCCGCTCAGCCTTGATGACCTTGTCATCATGCTCTTTGATGAGGTGGAGTACGTATGGCCCAAGCTGGGTTATCCTCCTTTGGTAACTCCCTATAGCCAATATGTCAAGAACATAGCACTCATGAACCTCATGCAGCTTATCAAGGGAGAAGAACGCTTCACCATGATTGACAACAACGCATGGGACATGATACTCGGCAAGTGTGGCCGCCTCCCCGGAAAGTTAGCACCGGAGATTATAGAGCTGGCTAAGAGCCAAGGTCGTGAGTTTACTGATGCCGACCCGCAAAGCTACTATCCCGATGCTCTCGACATCTACCGCAAGGAGATGAAAGAGTTAGGATGGGATACTGGCCAAGACGATGAAGAACTCTTTGAGTTTGCCATGCACGACCGCCAATACCGTGATTATCGCTCTGGCGTAGCCAAACAGCGTTTCGAAACCGAACTACAAAAGGCCAAAGATGCCGCATTGGGCGGGACGGGCGTTACCCCCGAGCAGCTGCAAGCACTCAAACACGCCAAAGCCGATGCCATCATCGCACCCGAAAATGGCCAAGTGGTATGGGAGATCTCCGTCGAGGGCCCCTCAGCAGCACCTAATGTAGGTCGTAGCTACAAGGCTGGCGAACTCCTTTGCCATGTCACCACCCGCTGGGGACAAATGGAACCCGTATACGTAGGTTTCGCAGGCAGACTTGCTGAGGTATGCGCCTCACAAGGTAGCACCGTCAACAAGGGCGACGCAATAGCGTATATTGAGAGAGAATAAGATCTATGCGAATAGATAAGAAGAAAGGGGATACCGCGGTATCCCCTTTCTATTTGTCTTACTTTAAGAACACGAAGAAAACTGCGGCTATGAGGCATCCAAAAGCCACGAAGTGATTCCATTGCAGCGTCTCTCCCTTGAAGCATACGATAGTAAATACCGTAAAGATTGAGATAGAGATAACCTCCTGTATTACCTTAAGTTGCATAAGGGTAAACGTACCGCCATTACCCACAAAGCCAATACGATTGGCAGGCACCTGACAAGCATATTCAAAGAGAGCCAAGAACCAACTGACAAGTATTACAATGTAAAGCGGTGTATTGTCAGAGATGAGCTTCATCTGCTGCAATTTAAGATGTCCGTACCATGCAAACGTCATGAAGATGTTTGACACGATAAGCAATAAGATTGTACCTATTCCACGCATAATTTATTATATTATTTACTTTCTTTTCCCAAAACGGCTGCAAAATTAGTGCAATCTGAGAGAATAAACAAAACTTGTTTTGGATTTTCCCGAGTCTGTTTTATTGGTTATAGAGGAAATATAATGGACTACATAACCGAAACGAGCTGCAAAAAGAAAGAAACGAAGTCTCCAGTTTATTTCTCTGTAAACAGTTTATAGAATTTGCCTCATATCACTATTTATATATAAGGAATATACAGGGAATCTTATCTATGGGTGGACGCTGCCCCTTCCACTCAGCTATGGTACGCGTCACAGCATACTCATCCTCACAGGTCAGATTGGCTGCTATACATAAGCGTGTTCCAGGGCGACAAGAGCGGAGGATATCGTCAAACATCTTCAGATTGCGGTACGGTGTCTCGATGAAGAGTTGAGTCTGATGCTCACTATAGGCGCGTGCCTCCAAGTGCTTGAGGGTCTTCGCACGCTCTCCCGCATCGATAGGCAGATAGCCATGGAAGGCAAAGCTCTGTCCATTGAAGCCTGAAGCCATGACGCTGAGTATGATACTCGACGGACCTACCAAGGGCACTACCTTGAGATGCTTGCGCTGAGCGATAGCTACCACATCGGCTCCAGGGTCGGCCACAGCAGGGCATCCTGCCTCAGAGATCACACCCATAGGTTCACCTCCCTGCAGAGGTTTGAGGTACGAGCCTATCACCTCGGGCGAAGTATGCTTGTTGAGCTCATAGAAGGTGAGCTCATCGATATTGATGTCGCGGTCTACCTTCTTCAAGAATCGGCGCGCCGAGCGCACATCCTCGACAATAAAATGCTTGATGCCCACGATGATATCATGATTATATGCCGGCAACACCTTCTCTATAGGTGTATCGCCCAGCGTACAGGGGATGAGATATAATGCTGCGTCCATTATGCTATACGGATTAAAGTATTCGGTCGGCAAAGGTATAAAGTTTCGGTGGTATTGTCAAATCATCATTCTACTTTTCGTAGAGAACGGAAATAAAATCGTACCTTTGCCGTCGCAAACTACGACAAACTATGAACAAACGACTTGCAATCTTCGACCTCGACGGCACGCTGCTCGATACGGTCGCCGACCTGGCCAACGCCACCAACTATGCCCTGTCCCTCTGCGGATACCCCACCCACCCCACTGAAGCCTACTACCAGTTTGTGGGCAATGGCATCAATATGCTCTTCTTCCGTGCACTACCCGAAGAGGCGCGCACTGAGGAGAACGTGATGCGCATACGCTCACTCTTCGTACCCTACTACAATGAGCACAATGCAGACGATAGTCGACCCTATGCAGGGATACCCGAGTTGCTCGAATTATTGCAGGACAAAGAAATAATTATCGCAGTAGCGTCAAATAAATATCAGCAAGCCACTAAAAAGTTAGTGCAGTACTTCTTCCCCACCATACACTTTGCTGCCATCTACGGACAACGTGAGGGAGTGCCCGTTAAGCCCGACCCTACGATCGTAAACGATATCCTCGAGGTCACTGGCATAGCCCGTGAGCATACCATATATATAGGTGACTCAGGAGTAGATATGCAGACTGCTCTCAATGCTGGTGTAGAGAGCATCGGTGTCAGCTGGGGCTTCCGCGATGAGCAGGAGTTGCGCGAAAACGGAGCATGCCACATCGTGAGCAAGGCCGAAGAGATAGTAGCACTCTTAGAGGCATAACGCTCTATAAACCTATCAAAAAAGCCTATCTCGAAGCTAAATTAGCAATTTGTTCGGTGTTTTCACATTCATTACGCAGAAAACGCTGAACAAGTTTGCTTTATTGCCATTTTTTTTTAGTATCTTTGCGCGAAATTTGGATTAAAAGGATAACATTGTCTCACACAAAGAAGACTATTACACCCGAAAAATAAGTGATGAAAGCAAACAAGATTCTATTTATTACCCAAGAGATCGTTCCGTTTACGGAGAGTAGTGCAATGGCAGACAACTGCCGCGCCTTGTTACAAGCAACCCAAGAGAGAGGACATGAGATCAGAACATTCATGCCTAAATGGGGCAGCATCAACGAACGCCGCAATCAGCTTCATGAGGTAATCCGCCTCACTGGCATGAACATCATTGTTGACGATACAGACCATCCTCTGATTATCAAGGTAGCCTCTATCCAGGCACTGCGCACTCAGGTATTCTTTATCCTCAACGAGGACTACTTCCGCAACCACCTCAACACACGCGATGAGAATGGTGTAGAATACCCCGACAACGACGAACGCGCTATCTTCTTTGCACGCAGCGTACTCGAGACCGTGAAGAAGCAGTCATGGTATCCCGAGGTTATCCACTGCCACGGTTGGATCGGTGCCCTCGTAGGTCTTTACATCAAGACCTTGTATAAGGATGAGCCCGCCTTCCGCAACACTAAGTTCGTTTACTCACTCTACGACGATGCCTTCAGCGCAACATTCCCCGAGAACTTCCTCAACAAGATTCTCGTGAAGAATATGGAAGAGGTAGATTTCAGCGAGTTCGCTATACCCATCAACTACCAGGAGCTTAGCAAGATGGCTATCCGCTGGGCTGATGGCGTGATTGAGAACTGCGAAAATGCAGATCCCGCATTGGTAGAGTATGCACGTTCATTGGGCAAACCCGTTCTCGAGTACAAGACCGGAGTTGAGTATGCCGATGCATGTAGCAACTTCTACAACCAAGTGTGCGAACAGGAGTAATCACCTCTTGAGCAGATACTACAGCAAGACCCATTAACCCATACAACGTTTACAAGAGTATGAAAAAATCTTTTATTTACATATTGGTAGCCCTCATCTGCTGCATCGCATGCGATGATAATACCGGTACTTTGGGCAATAGTATCACCCCAGGAAGCGACTCCATCGATATCAAAACCCGTACCTACTACGCTACCACACGCTCTGTCGCCGTAGACTCAGTGTTGGGCAAGACCAGCAAGGTATACCTCGGTCGTTTCACCGACCCACAGACAAGCTCATTGCTCGAGGCCGACTTCATCGCTCAGTTCAACTGCGTTGAGGGCGGCAACGTCTTCCCCCCTGCAGATAGCATCAAGGGCGACAGCGCCGTACGTACCGAGCTGAGACTATTCTTCACCACCTTCTTCGGTGACTCGACCAACACCATGGAGGCTGAAGTATACCAGTTGCTCAACACACTCGAAGAGGGAGAGAAGTACTACACCAACGTAGACCCCACCCTCTTCTACGACCCCAGTAGCAGTCCCTTGGCAAAGAAGGTATATACCGCTATTGACTATACCCTCGAGGATAGCGAGCTCTCTGACAATGAACACTATGCCAACGTATGCATCCCCCTGCCCAACCATATTGGCAATGAGATGATTAAGACATACCGCAGCAATCCAGAGTTCTTTGCCAACGCTACCAGCTTTATCGAGAACATCTGCTCGGGTTACTACATCAAGTCTACCCACGGCGATGGCACAGTACTTTACATCGACCAAGTAGCACTCAACGTACACTTTGCCGATATGAATACCGACTCAGTATACGTCACCCAGTTTGTCAGCTCAGAAGAGGTGTTACAAACAAGCCGCTTCAGCACACAGAAGGTCGATCACCTCGTAGCAGACAGTACCTGCACCTATCTCAAGACACCTGCCGGTATCTTCACCGAGGTCACCCTTCCTATCGCAGAGATGACCGCTGACGGAGATAGCATCAACTCTGCCAAGATTATCTTCACCCGCTACAACGACGCAGAAGAGACCCGATACCAGTTTGGTACACCCGAGACACTCCTGTTGGTGCGTAAGAGCGAGATGGACACCTTCTTCGAGAAGAATCGCTTGACCGACAATGTCAGCGCATTCTACACCACTTATAATAAGACCTACAACCGCTACGAGTACAGCAATATCGCCCGTCTCATCATCCACGCAGAAAACGAGCGCCAAGCATGGCTCACAGCCCACCCCAATGCTACGGAGTCAGACTACGACACCATCAATCCCGACTGGAACAAGGTAGTACTCATACCCGTCACCACAATCAAAGATTCTAATGGTAGTATCGTAAACTTCCGCCACGATCTCAGCCTCAATTCAGCACGACTCGTCGGAGGAAATGACAAAATAGAAATCAAGGTTATCTGTAGCGCATTTAAGAACTAAATCTACTGATATACATATACAAGAAGCGGGTTAGAACGATGATTCTAACCCGCTTTTAATTTAATCAACAGAAGAATATGCCTACTTTGAGGTGAGCTTATACTTTACACCACGATCAAGTATAAAGTCTAATATTTCCTTGAAGACATATTCAATATCCGACAGACGTGACACACCCGTACTGTCACCGAATTCATTATAGATAGCCTGCGGCAGATCGATAGGGTTAACTTTTAGGCGTTTTGCCAATTTCTCTGTATTCTCTTCATCCACAGTTGCAGTATAATCAATTACCTTGCGTCTCTTTTCATAGTTTATACAATAGTATTCTACTACTAAGTTCTTCTTGGA
>JAFZFF010000027.1 GCA_017556045.1 Bacteroidaceae bacterium
AAGGTTGAGGCGCAAGGTATCCGCTACGAGGCTGGCACCTACAATAAGTATGTGTGCAGCGCCTGCTACGAGATGAACCGCTATGGGGTGCCCGAAGAGGAATGCCGCGAGTGGGCTGTGAACAAGTTTGATGACTACGATACACCCGCAGTGGAGGCCATTGTGCACTCGTGCTATTCGCTGACCGATGAACATGGTACGGCGCAAAACAATATTGTAGGTGACATTGAGGAGTTTCTGCAATCGCGGGGTGAATATCGACGCAATGTCATCACTGGTTTCCCCGAGGTAAGATATTTCAACGATAACGATAAAATCAACGATAACGTTAACGATGACGATAACGATGACGATAACGATGACGATAACGAAACCACTACCCCCAACATTCTAAACACCAAACAAGAGGGTTGGCAGCAGTTCACCGATGATGATCGCAATTCACTATGGCGTGAACTGAGCAAACGCCTGAGGCGTAAGGTGCTGCGTCAGGATATATCTGCCGTGGTGAAGAGTGATTTCTCACCCAAATATAACGCATTTGAGGAGTATATCGGTAACTTGCAACCATGGGACGGCGAGACCGACCACATCGGTCGTCTTGCCTCGTCGGTCACGGTTAAGGATGACCAGGAGTATTTTGTCCGCTGCTTCAAGAAATGGCTCGTGGCCTTCATCGCTGCCATCTTCGACCCCGAGGAGGTGAACCATGAGATACTCGTATTCATCGGCCGACAAGGTAGCTACAAGAGCACATGGTTTCACTACCTGTTGCCACCCGAGCTGCGCCAGTACTTTCTGCCCAAGCTGATGAGCAACTCGGGCATCACCAAGGATGACCTCTTCAAGATAGCACAGTCGGGACTCGTCTGCCTCGAAGAGATTGACAACATGAAGCAGCGTGACCTCAACCAGCTCAAGGCCATCACCACCATGCGCACCATCAACGAACGCCGCTCGTATGGCGAGTTTAACGAGTTTCACCGTCACATCGCCTCGTTCTGTGCTACGGGCAACAACCGTTTCTTCCTTACCGACCACACGGGCAATCGCCGCTTCCTTACCTTCGAGGTGGAGAGCATCGTGCCGCCGCAGACCTACGACTATGGCTACGAGGGAGTGTATGCCCAAGCCTACGCGTTGTGGAAGCAAGGCTTCCGTTACTGGTTCAACGAGGAGGAGAATGCCGAGATCAACCTGCACAACACCGAGTTTGAGGCACCAAACAAGGAAATGGAACTGATACAAAAGTACTACCGTGCTCCGATGCCAGGAGAGGAATGTAAGTTTCTTACAGCTACTGACATTCTGGAACGTATCAATGGCAGCATCAAGGAGCAACTGAGTACTGTGCGCATAGGTATCGCCCTACGCACGATGGGGGTAGAGCGTGTACGCTCGGGAAATGCGCGTGGATACAGGTTGGTGGAGATTAGCCTTGACCAGATAAATATCAATCAGAAGGCATTGGCGAGTTTTACTGACGTCAACGCCGACGCTGATGAACTCCAAAATCAATAATTCTGCGGCCCAATGCGTACACCTGTACAGGTTGTACACCACTTTTTCAAACCTTTATATATTTAAATAATTAATTAAAATTATTTTAAAATTTAATTATTTAATTTATTCTATATAACTTTCAGAAACCACTGTACAACGTGTACAGGTGTACGCATAAATAACTTTTCACTCTCGGCAAATCAACGATGACGATAACTGCCTCCGGAAGGGAGCAACTTTGTTGCAACGATAACGATAACGAAAACGATAACTGCCTCCGGAAGGCCCTCTAACCCTCAACTCTAAACCCTCAACCCTCAACCCTCAATAAATATGGAACATGACATACTCCGCGCCTACGGCAAAGCCGAGCTGGCGCAACTATACAGCCCGGGCGCTTCGCGTGCCTCGGCACTCCGACTGCTCAACAAGTACCTGCATCAGACCGAGGGCCTGCTGCCCGCGCTGCAGCGCACAGGCTACACTCGCGGATCACGCCACTTCACCCGCTACCAGGTGAGGCTGATATTTGAATATCTTGGGGAACCGTAGTTTCTTGGCGAACTTGGTTCGCCAAGAAAACGATAACGTTAACGTTAACGATAACCAGGCTCCGCGATGTATGTTTTTCAACGATGACGAAGTCATTAACGTCAGCGTCAACGTTATCGTTAAAAAAGTACATGTATGTACCAAGCGCGGTGCATACATGTACTTTTTTTGGTACAAGTCTGTACCGGAATGGATTGATATATAAAGCATTTTAAGGCTTATTACTTTAATCAGATTACATGAAAACAGCTTATTTCGGTGCTTGGTTGACAAGGTTATCGTCAGCGTCAACGTTTTCGTTGAGAAAAATAAAGGCGGCTTTATTTTTCTCTCTGTAGCATATCAAATTCAGAATAAGAGGGGTGCGTGATTTCGTAACTTTGCACTGTAAATGAAGGGGAAACCACTTCATTTACAGCGCGAGTTTCGGCTGCACTCGCTGAGCATTTGTAAGTGAACTTACATGCGCTCGTTGGCACGAAACTTGCATAAAAGAGGGT
>JAFZFF010000028.1 GCA_017556045.1 Bacteroidaceae bacterium
GGGTTCCACCTCTTCCCATTCCGAACAGAGAAGTTAAGCCCGACCGCGCCGATGGTACTGCGTTTGTGGGAGAGTAGGTAGCCGCCGTTTTCAGAAGAGAGGAGTTGTCCAATGAGGATGACTCCTCTCTCGTCGTTTATGGGACTAGGATAATCTAGGATAACCTAGGAAAGCCTAGGAAGGCTTATGAAGGCTTAGGATGATCTAGAGTAATCTAGGGTGGCGATGAAAATCTTCAAATAAATTTGATTATTCGCTTAGCTTGCAGTAACTTTGCACTTTAAAATTAAACGTTGAAGAGATGAACGTACTAGAACTTAGTGAACAAGAAATCGTAAGACGTAATAGTCTTAATGAGCTGCGTGCCATGGGCATCGAACCCTATCCTGCAGCTGAGTATGTGACCAATGCTTTTTCTACTGATATAAAAGAGGAGTTTCGTGATGAGGACGAGCCTCGTCAGGTGTCTATTGCAGGACGCTTGATGAGTCGCCGTGTGATGGGTAAGGCTTCGTTTATCGAGTTGCAAGACTCTAAAGGACGTATACAGGTCTATATTACTCGCGATGATATCTGTCCCGAGGAGAATAAGGACATGTATAATGTGGTGTTCAAGCGCTTGCTTGATATCGGTGACTTCGTCGGTATCGAGGGTGTGGTATTCCGCACTCAGATGGGCGAGATCAGCGTACATGCTCACAAGCTCACCGTACTGTCAAAGAGCATTCGCCCGCTTCCTATTGTGAAGTACAAGGATGGTGTGGCTTATGATAAGTTTGACGATCCTGAGCTCCGTTATCGTCAGCGTTATGTGGATCTCGTTGTTAATGACGGTGTAAAGGAGATCTTCATCAAGCGTAACAAAGTATATACCTCAATGCGTGAGTTCTTCAATACCCGTGGTTACATGGAGGTGGAGACTCCCGTTTTGCAATCAATCCCTGGCGGTGCTGCTGCACGACCCTTCATCACACATCATAATGCATTGGATATCCCCTTGTATCTGCGTATCGCCAATGAACTTTATCTGAAGCGTCTTATCGTAGGTGGCTTCGAAGGTGTATACGAGTTCTCAAAGAACTTCCGCAACGAGGGTATGGACCGTACACACAATCCTGAGTTTACCTGTATGGAAATCTATGTTTCCTACAAGGACTATAACTGGATGATGAACTTCACCGAGCAGATGCTGGAGAAGATCTGTCTCGATGTAAACGGTACGACTGAGGTGCAGGTAGGTGACAACGTCATCAGCTTCAAGGCTCCCTTTGCTCGTCGTACTATGACTGAGGCTATCAAGGAGTTTACAGGTATTGATATCACTGGCATGGACGAGGCTCAGCTACGCGATGTATGTAAGCAACTCAACATCGAGATTGACGACACCATGGGTAAGGGCAAGCTTATCGACGAGATTTTCGGTGAGAAGTGTGAAGGCAACTACATCCAGCCTACCTTCATTACTGACTATCCTATCGAGATGTCTCCGCTCTGTAAGCGTCATCGCGAGAACCCAGAACTGACTGAGCGCTTTGAGCTCATGGTGAATGGTAAGGAGTTGTGTAATGCGTATAGCGAGCTCAACGACCCCATCGACCAGCTTGGCCGCTTCCAAGAACAGCTGCGCTTGAGCGAGAAGGGTGACGACGAGGCCATGTTTATCGACAATGACTTTGTTCGCGCTCTGGAATATGGTATGCCCCCCACCTCAGGTATGGGTATCGGTATGGATCGTCTGGTGATGCTTATGACCGGTCAGCAGACTATCCAGGAGGTGCTCTTCTTCCCGCAGATGCGTCCTGAGAAGAAGTCGCCCAAGGATCCTGCAAGCAAGTATATGGAGATAGGTATCGCTGAGGAGTGGGTACCCGTGGTCCAGAAGGCTGGCTATAAGCTCGTGGCTGACATGCAAGGCGTGAATCCGCAGAAGGTGCACATGGATATCTGTGGTGTAAACAAGAAGTATAAGCTTGACCTCAAGAACCCCACGGTGGATGAGGTGGCAGCTTGGATTGAAAAAATAGGATAATGAGTTTCCCTCAAGGTAAAGTAGCAATTATGGGTGGCGGTAGCTGGGCTACCGCCATTGCCAAGATGGTCCTCAATAATGAGGATTCCATCAATTGGTATATGCGTCGCGATGATCGTATTGCAGACTTCAAACGCACAGGTCACAACCCCGGCTATCTGTCGTCGGTGCATTTTGACGTAAACCGCATCAACTTCTCGTCGGACATCAATCAAGTCATTAAGGACAGTGATGTACTTATCTTTGTGACTCCGTCACCCTACCTGAAGTCGCACCTCAAGAAGGTGAAGACCAGGATGCATGATAAGTTTGTGGTTACGGCGATTAAGGGTATTGTGCCAGAGGATAACCTGCTGGTGTCGGATTATTTCCACAAGGAATATCACGTGCCCTACGATAACATTGCTGTCATTGCAGGCCCCTGTCATGCAGAGGAGATCGCTCTAGAGCGTCTCTCATACCTTACTGTTGGTTGTAGCGACCGTGACAATGCGCTGAGTTTCGCAAAGAAACTCAATTGTAGCTATGTGAAGACTACAGTAAGCGATGATGTGACGGGTATCGAATACAGCTCGGTGCTGAAGAATGTGTATGCTATCGCTGCAGGTATCTGTAGTGGTTTGAAGTATGGTGACAACTTCCAGGCTGTGCTGATGAGTAATGCTTTGGTTGAGATGTCGCGCTTCATAGACTTTGTGCATCCGCTCAAGCGTGTAGTGAGTGAGTCTGTATATATGGGTGACCTACTCGTGACGGGTTATTCGAACTTTAGCCGCAACCGTGTGTTTGGTTCTATGATAGGCAAGGGCTACTCCGTGAAGAGTGCACAGCTAGAGATGGAGATGGTGGCTGAAGGCTACTACGGTACAAAGTGTATCAAGGAGATTAACCGAAAGTACCACGTGAACATGCCCATCGTGGATGCAGTGTACAACATCCTCTACGAGCGCATATCGCCCGTCATCGAGATTAAGTTGCTGACGGATTCGATAAGATAAGGGGACCCCCTCTAGCTCCCCCTCTAGGGGGAGGATTCAGTAATCGCGGACTTGGCAAATTGTACATTTATAAAATTGTAAATAAATAGTAAATAGTAAATTGTAAATCGTCAAATCGTAAATAAGGTATATAAGATGAACAATATCAGTTTGAACATTGATAAGACCGCTGGTTTTATCGCTGAAGGAGCAGTGAAGGCATATGCTCCTAAAGTACAGGAAGCATTGGAGATGCTCGAAAAGGGTAATGGTCTCGGTAATGACTTTTTGGGTTGGCTTCACCTTCCCTCAAGTATCACTGAGGAGCATCTCAATGACATTCAAGAGACTGCTAATACTTTGCGAGAACTCTGTGACGTAGTGGTAGTAGCTGGTATCGGTGGTAGCTACCTTGGTGCACGTGCTGTGATCGAAGCACTTAGCAACAACTTCCACTGCTACCTCAAGGGTAACAATCCAGCCATCATCTATGCTGGTCATAACATCAGCGAGGATTATCTCTTTGAACTCACAGAGTTCCTTAAGGATAAGAAGTTCGGTGTTATCAATATCTCTAAGTCTGGTACCACCACCGAGACTGCTCTCGCCTTCCGCTTGCTCAAGAAGCAGTGCGAGGACCAGCGTGGCATCGAGGTGGCTCGTAAGGTAATCGTAGCCGTTACTGACGCAAAGCGCGGTGCTGCACGTACGACAGCCGACAATGAGGGCTACAAGAGCTTTATCATCCCCGACAACGTAGGTGGACGCTTCTCTGTGCTCACTCCCGTTGGTTTGCTCCCTATTGCCATTGCAGGTTTCGATATCAAGGCCCTCGTGAAGGGTGCTGCTGACATGGAGGCTGCTACAGCCCCTGAGGTACCCTTCGAGGAGAACATCGCTGCTGTATATGCTGCTACACGTAACGCTCTCTATGCAGACGGTAAGAAGATTGAAATCCTTGTTAACTACCAACCCAAGCTGCACTATGTGTCTGAGTGGTGGAAGCAGCTCTATGGAGAGTCTGAGGGTAAGGAGAACAAGGGTATCTTCCCCGCATCTGTAGATTTCTCTACCGACCTCCACTCGATGGGTCAGTGGATTCAGCAGGGCGAGCGTACCATCTTTGAGACGGTCATCTCTGTTGAGAACACCAATCATAGCCTCGTGGTGCCTACCGATGAGAAGAACCTCGATGGCCTGAACTTCCTTGCAGGAAAGCATGTAGATGAGGTGAACAAGATGGCTGAGCTCGGTACATTGCTTGCACACGTTGATGGTGGTGTGCCCAACCTTCGCATCGTGATGCCTAAGCTTGATGAGTACTATATCGGTCAGCTTCTCTACTTCTTTGAGAAGGGTTGTGGCGTGAGCGGCTATGTGCTCGGTGTGAACCCCTTCGACCAGCCTGGTGTGGAGGACTACAAACGCAACATGTTTGCTCTCCTCGGCAAGCCTGGTTATGAGGCTGAGACGGAGGCTATCAAAGCACGTTTGGGATAATAAAATGCCTAACGTATCTAGAACCTCTAGAACATCTAGAATATCTAGTCATGCAACAGTCAATAATCAATAACACGAAGGCGCAAGGGTTTCCCCAGCGCCTTCGTGCTGTTCTCTTCGATATGGATGGAGTGCTATATAACTCCATGCCCTATCATGCCATAGCTTGGAATAAGGCAATGGCACAGTTTGGATATGATCTTCCCGAGGAGGAGGTGTACATGCATGAAGGACGCACGGGCACATCTACCGTCAATCTGGTGAGTCTTCGTGAACATGGCACGGAGGTCAGTGAGGAACGTGTAGCCGAGATATATAAGGTGAAGTCAGACCTTTTCAATCAGTTCCCTCCAGCAGAACCCATGCCTGGTGCTCTCTCTTTGTTGCGACAACTTAAGGAACAAGGGCTTATGATACTCATTGTCACAGGTTCTGGGCAGTGCTCATTGCTAGATAAACTGAATTGTGACTATCCGGGCATCTTTCGTCGTGAACTGATGGTGACGGCTTTTGACGTGAAGTATGGCAAACCAAATCCTGAACCCTACCTGATGGGGATGCAGAAGGGAGGCCTACAGCCCCATGAGTGTATTGTAGTTGAAAATGCCCCCCTCGGTGTACATGCTGCAAAGGCTGCGGGTATCTTTACCATAGCGGTGAATACTGGTCCCCTTCCAGATAAGGCCTTGTTGGATGAGGGAGCGGATCTTCTGTTCCCTTCGATGCAAGCGCTCAGTGATGCATGGGGAGAATTGTCTGTAGCCTTGGACAAGCAGACGAAAGACATATAGTTATTGGGGAGGTCTATACCTCCCTATTTTTTTATATGAGATTAAACCATTTTAAGGTTATATAGTCTTATCTAAGTATGTGAGACCGCGATTAATATAAAAAGGAATATAGAATATGAAAAAGTTTTTCTTGCTCGTTGTGGCTTTGTGCCATGTCGGGATGCTCGTAGCCCAAGAAAAAAGGGTGAAGATAACAGGAAGCGTTACTGATTATGAGACTGCAGAGCCAGTCATTGCTGCTACCATTCAGCTGCTGAGTATGCCTGACAGCACATTCTTATCAGGGGCAACAACGGATATGAAGGGTGATTTCGAGATGACTCATCGCCTCTCGCAAGGGAACTATGGCTTGAAGGTGTCATTTGTGGGTTATGGTGATCTATACAGACATTTTGTAGTAGAAGGAGGAACGAATCGCGTGAGGTTTGATTCGCTGCGCATGAAGACGGATGCACTACTCCTGCAAGAAGCTGTCATCGAGGCTCAAATGGCCCAAGTACAGGTTTCGGAGGATACGGTGATTTTTAATGCCGAGGCTTTCCGTGTGGCTGAGGGGTCGATGCTCGAAGAACTTATTCGCAAGCTTCCTGGGTATGAGGTGGCTGAGAATGGAACGGTGACCTATAATGGAAAGACGGTATCGAAGATATTAGTAGATGGAAAAGAGTTCTTCTCGGAGGATAAGAGCATAGCGATGAAAAACCTGCCAGCCAATATGGTGAAGAAGGTGAAAAGCTATGAGAAGAAGAGCGACCTGGCAGAGATTACTGGGATTGATGATGGAGAGGAAGAACTGGTGCTGGACCTTACGGTGAAGGCCGATGCCAAGAAGGGGTGGTTCTCGAATATCGATTTAGGCTATGGACGTCCTACGCAGGAAACAGCCTACGGCATTCATAACCTCTATACGGTGAAGAGTATGATCAATCGTTTTAAAGAAAATGAGCACTACTCGGTCATCCTCTCTACGAATAATGTCAATGATAACGGCTTCCCTGGTGGCGGTCGTGGCGGTCGAGGAGGGGGCAATGGATTGAACCAAAGCTCTATGGGTGGTTTCTCTTTAGCAAGGAATCTGGGTGAAGAGATAGAGAAGAACAAATATCAGTTCCAGTTAGGTGGTGGTGTGAGATTCTTTCATAACAATTCGGATGTACAGAGCATGACAGCCTCGGAGACATTCCTTACTCATGGAAATAATAACTCTTTTTCTAATAGCCACAGCCAATCAAATAATGAAAGCATGCGTGTGAATGCTGATTTTCGTATTGAATGGCGGCCTGACACGATGACTAACATCATCTTTCGTCCTAGTGTAGGGTACTCCAAGTCGGGTAACACCTCTGTGAATAGGTCTGCGACATTTAATGAGGACCCTTATGATATTCTAGATGTGAAGTTTGCCGATGAAGACTACGAACCTCTTGACTCGGCATGGGTGGATGAGAGTCGTGTCAACTATAACGAACGTCAATCGGGAGGGGAGAACGAAAGTACCACCGTCAATGGTCGTTTGCAGATAAATCGTAAGTTGAACTCCGAAGGCCGTAACTTCACGTTGAGTCTCAATGGAGGGTATAGTGAGGGGATGAGCTACTCTTCATCTACCTCGTTTACCCGTTTTTATCAACGTGGTGATAGTACTTCGACCATAAATCGATACAGTGACACACCTACAAAGACCTATAACTATAATGCCCGTGCGATGTGGAGTGAACCTTTATGGGAAGCTACGTTCTTGCAGCTTAGTTATCAGTTTAGCTATCGTTACAATGATAGTCAACGCTCGACTTATGAACTGCCTGAGTTACTTGAAGGGTGGAATCTGCCTGATTGGATGCTTCCCGATGACTATGAGCGTTATCGCAGCGAGGAACTGAGTAGATTGGCTACCTATGAGAACTTTGACCATGACGTTACAGCTCAGTTGAGATTGATACGCGAAAAGTATAACATGAATGTCGGCCTTACCTTGCTCCCTCAGCGTAGTAAGATGAACTATCAGTATATGAATCGTGATATCGACACTGTTCGCACCGTGTTTAACTTTACGCCTACG
The DNA here is from genome assembly GCA_017556045.1 of Bacteroidaceae bacterium. Classification (GTDB taxonomy): domain Bacteria; phylum Bacteroidota; class Bacteroidia; order Bacteroidales; family Bacteroidaceae; genus UBA1189. The sequence continues at coordinate 7,357 of JAFZFF010000028.1, forward strand.
ATGAACTTCCGCTATCGTTGGACCAAGCAGCGTAGTTTGCGCATCAACTATAGAGGACGTAGTGGACAGCCCTCAATGACCGACTTGCTACCAATCACAGATGATAGCAATCCTTTGAATATTACAATGGGTAATCCCGGTTTGAAACCCACGTTCAATAATAGTCTCAACGTACAGTTCCAGGACTTTAATGTCGAGCGCCTGCAGAACATCTCGGCAAATATCCGTTTCAATAGTACGCTTAACAGCATCGTAAACAAGATTACCTATAATGAGGAGACGGGTGGGCGTATCTCTCAGCCCACTAACCTTGATGGTTGGTGGAGCAATTGGAGTACGGGAGCTGGTGTTGCTTACAATACTGCATTGCCAAATCAACGGTATAAGGTAAGTTCTTCGACTAATGCAAACTATAACTACCAAGAGGGGTATGTGCGTACGGCTACAGCTACAGGGGATTTTCCTCTTGCAGCTACACGTTCGCTGTCGCTTTCGGAGCGCCTGACAGGAACCTATCAGAACGATTGGTTGGAAATCACACTCCAGGGGTCTCTTAACTACAATCGTGCGCGTAATAATTTGCAACCTACAGCCAATCGTGATACCTATATCTTCTCTTATGGTCCATCGACAAATATTCAGTTGCCATGGTGGGGACTTAAGATCTCGTCGAATATCGATATGAACAGTCGTCGTGGTTTCAGTGATCCCGAGTTCAATACCGACGAACTGATATGGAATGCACAGCTCTCTAAGAGCTTTCTCGCGCAGAATGCGGCTACTGTGAGTGTGCAGTTCTATGACATCCTGGGTCAGCAGAGCAACGTAAGCCGCGTCATAAACGCTACCATGCGCAGCGATACGTGGTACAATACGGTCAATAGTTACTTTATGGTACACTTTGTCTATCGTCTTAATCTCTTTGGTGACAAGGAGTCTCGTAGAGAGGGGCGTAAGGGTGGAGAGGCCTATCCGCAATTGCCCGAAGGTGCTATGCCTCCCATGCCAACGACAAGGGGCGGAGGAATGCCTATGAGAGGACCTGGAATGGGCACAGGGCCTATGTTTAATGGCGGTTTTGGCCACATGTAATGAGAAAAATATGGATAAGGAGTGTTTTTTTTACTAAAAATGCTTGCAATGTTTTGATTTTTACTATATTTGCAGTCGTAAATCAACTTAAAATTAAGAAAGTATGAAAGAACTCGTAGAAAAAATTCAGGAAATGTATGCTGCTTTTGCAGCTGATGCAGCTCTTCAGGTAGAAAAGGGTAATAAGGCTGCTGGTACTCGTGCTCGTAAGGCTTCTCTTGAGCTTGAGAAGGCTATGAAGGCATTCCGTAAGGCTTCTCTTGAGGCTGCGAAGTAATACTCTTCACATGAAGGAGAAAAACCACCGTGACTACGGTGGTTTTTTTGTGCCTATTATAATGGTTGTTCGCTCTTTCTAAGAATGCTCTAGTAATGGCAATCTAGTTGTTGGTTTCGTAGTAGGGGGGATAAATGAGTCGGAAAATTGCGTTGTCAATCCTGTTAAAATAATAAGCGAGGGTGCATCACGCACCCTCGCTTTATGGTTATTATTTATAGACGAATTGTCTTAGAAGAAGAGGTAGCGGTTGTCTTCTACGTTACCCTTGCGGAAGAGCTCGTTCAAGATGGTCTGACCATTGATGAAGCGGGTAGAAGAAACTTCGAGGTTCTTCTGCTCTGTGGCAGCATCAAACTTAGCTACGCCATTGCCCTTCTTGCTCACTTGTACGAAGTATACTGCGCCATTACCCTTGATGGGGCCGAAGAATGCGCCTTCTTCAAGTCCTGAAGCAACACCGCTGATTACGTTTTCGCTTGCAGGAACTTTACTTACATAAGCTGCAGAGCTAAAGGTTACGCGACGCAAGGTGTCGCTCTTTACATTGGCGAGAGCGAGAGCTTCATCCATGCTCTTTACCTTCTTTGCATCGGCCATGATCTTGTCTGCCTTCTTATCGTTGAGTGCTTGGATGCGGAGGATGTCAGCAAACTGCTCTGCAGGACGATAGCCTGCTTTGTGGATGTCAGCAACTGCTACTACCATGAGGTGGTCGTTGGCACCAGCCTCGAAGATGTGTGAGATCTCACCCTTCTCGGCATTGAAAGCCCAACGGAGTGCCTCACGTGTGCCTTGTACACCACCGATGTTGTGAGCAGCATTGCTGAGCTCGTTTACGGGATAGAGACGATAGCCTGCCTCTTCTGCATTGGCTTCGAAATCCTCGAGGCTCTGGTTGCTGGCTACGAATGTGCTGAGCTGGTTGTAAGCAGCTGCGTAGGTCTCATTGCTGAAGTATGCAGGACGCTTGATGATAGCTGCTGTGTACTTCTCTACAGGGTTCTTTGTGTCGAGAACCTCGATGATGAGGTGGCCGCCACCAATGGTGAGGTGCTTGAGCTCACCTTTTTTCATACCAAAGAGGGTGTTGAGGTATGTTGCGTTGTCACCGCTGATAGCTGCACCTTCGAAGTTAGCAGTTGAAATCCATGCGGGTTCAGAAGCCTGACCATACTTCTCGGCAATCTCTGCAAAGTTTCTATTGTTGTTGCTTCTGATAGCCTTGTAGATGCTGTCGGCCAACTCCTCTGCACGTGCAGCATCAGCGTCAGCAACCTGAATCTGACGGAACTGAACAGAGTCGGGGAGTTGCTGCTTAGAGAGGATGCGGAAAGCATTATAAGAGTCATCAGCCTGGTTGTAGTAGGGACCATATACTGCATCTCCACTGACAGCACCGAGGTTTGCCACTACATCTTCGGGAAGAGCCTTTGAGGTCACGGGAACTTCTGAGAAGGCAACCTCTGAGTTGGCCAGACGAACGAGTGCACCGAGATCCTCTGTTGTGGCGAGTTGCTGTGCATACTCACCTACCTCTGCGAGGAGCTCTTGGCGGTCTGCTTCGCTAGGCTTAACTGTGAAGTCGATGTATTTGATGCTGCGGGTCTCTACGGGCATCTTGTAGAGCTCTTTCTTCTCCTCATAGAGCTTCTTGATATCGCTATTAGATACCTTTACGAGTGAGTCAGCTACGCTGCTGTAGGGAACTGCTGCATAGGCAACCTCTGCATAGGCATTGCGTGCATTGAATGCGTATTCTGCTGCTACGGGGTTTGAAAGCTGAGCCTCTGTAACGAGTGTCTCATACTTGCCCATAAGGATGCTGCTGATGAGGTTGTTCTCAAGGAACTTCCAATAGTTGTAGAGCTGATGATAGTACTCAATATACTCGGCTGGCATAACTTCGGGGTCGAGGTTTGCGTAGTCTGCGAGGAACTTCATGAGTATGTCGCGATCAAACTTGCCTGTAGTCTCGCTGACGAAGGGTGACTGTGCCAACATGGGGTTGGTGCCTTCGTTGATTACGGCCTGAAGTTCTGCGGTGCTAACTGTAAGACCGAGCTTCGCAGCTTCTTCACCAATGAGGGCATTGGTTACAAGGGTGTTCCACACTTCATCCTTAATCTGTGCGTTCTCCTCCTCTGTAAGAGAGTTTGTGCCACGTGCGAAGTTTACCGCTTGAGTGTACTCTTCTACTTGCTTTTGGAACTCCTGAACGTCAATCTTTGTTCCGTTGACCTTACCTACGGTCTGTGAGTTTTGACTGGGCTGGAGAACCTTTGCAGCATCGCCTGCGATGAATGCAAACAGCGCGATACCGATGGTGATTACCAACGCAGCGCCATGTTTTCTGATAGATTGTAATGTTGCCATTTTGTGTATTTGTTAGTTTTATATTTTTGTTATTTCTCCTTAAAACGTTTTGAGCGCACGAAAGTACGAAAAAAACCTTTAACGGCATAAGAATTAAGCAGAAAAGTGCGTTATTCTTCTAATTTAAGTGTTACAAGTTCGATTTTATTGCTTTTGACCTCCATAATTTTGAATTGAAAGCGGTCTATGCACACCACTTCGTGTGTCTTAGGAAAGTTTTTGTATCGATAGAGGATGAGTCCGGCTATCGTTTGGTATTCATCAGCAACGGGGAGGGTGAGCCCAAACATCTCATTGACTCGTTCGATTTCGAGGCGAGCAGAGAGTAGGTAAGAACCGTCGTCGTTGCGCTTCGCGGTGTAGTCTGCCACGTCATGTTCATCTTCAATCTCTCCGAAGAGTTCCTCGACGATGTCTTCGAGTGATATGATGCCTGCGGTGCCGCCAAACTCATCGACTACCACGGCTAAGGATTTTTTCTGTTGTAAAAACTGCTCCATGAGCTTTTGTGCTTGGAAACTTTCGGGGACAAAGGGCATCTTGACGATGTTCTCTTGCCATGTGGCAGTACGCTTAAACATCTCGGATGAGTGTATGTAGCCAATGACATTATCGATGCTCCCCTCGTAAACGATGAGCTTAGAGTAGCCCGTTTCGACAAATCGGCGCATGAGTTCTTCGGTAGATGTCTCTTTGTCGACTGCCTCGATCTCGGTGCGATGAATCATGCAATCACGTATACGCAAGTTGGAAAAGTCAAGAGCGTTTTGGAATATTTTGACCTCAGTGTCTACGTTCTCAGCTCCATCTCCTTGTCTTATGCTTGATTGGATGAAATAGTCGAGGTCCATCTTGGTGAATGCTTTGGTGGAGTTCTCTTCGTTGAGTTGTATTCCAAATAGGCGCATGATGCCTCGTGCACATGCCGTGGCAAACTTCGAGATGGGATAGAGAATACAATATATCAAGAAGGTGGGCAATGCAAAAAAACGCAGTGTGGCGTTGGGATTGATACGGAATATAGTCTTGGGTAGGAACTCGCCCACTACGAGGATAATGAGAGTGGATATGAGGGTGTCGACGAGTAGCAACAATGCGGGGTTGTCGGTGATGTGTGCGATGAGGAACCCATCGATGATGCGAGACATCATGATACCATAGACTACTAGGGCGATGTTGTTGCCCACAAGCATGGTGGACACATAGTTGTTGGGGTTGCTATAGAATACGGTCAGTAGCTTTCCTGAGAGGCTTTGGCTGCTTTTGTCAACTTCAAAACGAAGCTTGCTTGATGAAACGAAAGCTATCTCCATCCCCGAAAAGAAGGCGGAGAAGACCATGGCTATGAGAAGGAATATTCCGGTAGTGTCCATTGGGGATTTAGTTTTCTGCTACAGCAAGAGTGTCTGCAGGTGTCTTCTGTTGTTCTTTGATGGGGAAGATACCTTGTGTCTGTTTGATGGTGTAGTTGGTGAAGTCCTGATTTGAGGTGAATCCGATACCTGTGATGACGCGTTTCTGTTGGCGTATGTGGATGGGGCGATCCGAATAGACTTGTTTGGTCTTTTGATCCCAAAAAAGCAACTGTGTGTCGAACTGTTCGTCTTGCTCGTTTTCGATGTGCACGTTGCTCCGTAGTTCCCACAACTCTTGCTTGTCGTAGTAGTAGGCGGTGTCGGCAACAATGGTGGCATCTATACTGAGGCTGTCGTCGAACTTCTCCAAGTAGATGCCTTTCTCAAAGGCCCAGTGCGAGGGGTCGAGACGGTCGAAGACTTTCCATTCTTCGGTGATGATCTTATAGCGAACCTTGCCTGAGTCGCTAACGTAAGTAGCCACATCTCGAGTGACCATGACGGGGACAGAGTCACGATTGCTGATGGCATCGGTCATGGGTTGCTTGTCGCGTTTGCATGATGATACCATAAATAGCATAACAATCGCTGTCGCAACGATTGTTATGCTATGTGATTTGTAGTGTGATTGTCTACTATCCGAACCCACAGTGACGATTAACGAATGGTAGTGGTTTCGTTGATGATGCCACCAACGTGTACCTTCTCTCCTTCCTTCTTGCCCAACATGAAGAGCTCTTCCTTGCCAGGGGTGTGGGTAGAGTAGGCTGAGATCATCTTGTTGGCCTCTTCGGCAACGCTCTCGTCGACACGCTTAGCTTGATAGAGTCGGTCGAGTACAACGAAATATTTGCACTTGTCGATGAGGGGCTCGTCGTTCCAACGAGGTGCAGCTGCATAGATGTTGGCCAACAGAATGTAGTATGCGCCCTTGTTGCTGTTAAGGCTGATGGCACGTGATACATAACTCTTTGCCTTGCTAAGCTGCTTGTCGGAGTTGAGGATGAGGGCTGCTTTGTAGCAGTTCTCGGCCTTGCTTTCAGCTACTGTGTCGAGTTCGATAGCTTGGTCATAGTATTCGATGGCCTTTACCAAGTCGCCACGCTTAAGATATCGGTTGGCGCAGCCTACGGCGCTCTTTGCTGAAGGGGCAATGGCATGTGCATATTCCGAAGCAGCGAAATAAACGTCTGACTCAGTGCAGTTGAGCATAGCCATGAGGTTTACAATCTTGGTAAGCTCCTCAATGTTGTCCTTGTTCTCCTCTACCTTGGGGGCGTAGATAGCCTCGAGTTGTGAGCAATCTGCCGCACCGCTATTGATGAAATAGCCATCTACGTTGTCCTTAATCTTTGCAACAGCCTCGATGAGTTTGGGGTTGGGGGTGCTCATGTTCTCAACCTTGCTAGCGATAGCAGCAATGAGCTCTGCAGAGGTGCCATAATCCAGAATGAACTGTTCGCGGTGTGTCTCGTCTGCTTTAAACTTTGCAAGTGACACCTTCATGTAGTCACCGATGATGTAGTATTGGTTTTTGTCACCAGCCATCTCGATAACCTCGCGCAGCATGTTATAGGCTTGATTGTTGTCCATGCGGGGGTAGTAGGTGAGGTAGTTGTGTGCCTTCTCGCCCTTCACATAGTATTCTGTCCAAGGGGTTTTGCGCAACAAGTTGAGCTTGTCGAGGTACTGCAACTGTTGGTCATAAATTGCCATCATCTCGTCGGCATAAGCCTTGCGCTCTTCCAGCACCTTGGTGCCTACGATGAGGTTCTTCATGATGGTCACACCGTCCGTGTAGAGACTGTGGCGTGATACGGGTGCATCAGCGAATACCTTTTTCCAATAGGTGTATGCGTCGGCATAATTCTTTGTCTTGAGGTTTTCGCTATAGAGGCTGATGTTGTTTAGGCAGTCAATACTGTCTTGTCCGTGTCCGAAACGTGAACCGTCTTCTACGCCCTTCTGTGCCATTGCAAATGATGAAGCCAATGCGAAGAACGCGATAAGTGCTTTTAATCTCATAATGTTGTTCTTTTTTATTTTTAGTTATTATCCTTAATCTATCTGTTTGACTGCTCTTGGGGGGTGAACGTTTAAAGTCTTTGGTTATGATTTTTTAGTTCTGCCCTCTCGAGCATCATTGTACCTTCCATTTATTGAACCAAGTCTCGTTGACTGAGATGCCGATGTGTAGTCTGAGGTAGTTCTCTGTTATCAGCCCAGGTGTGTTGGGGCGCATGTGTATGGCTTGTCCCGAAATGTTTATGATGCTTTTCCCATTCCAGGCGTTCATGATGGGAAGACCTATGCCTAGGGTGGCTCCATACTCTGTGGGACCTTGCTGGCCGTTTATCGTGTAGTATGAAGTCGCGTAATGTAATCCTCCGCGGTAGCGAGCACGTCGCAATAGATTGCGGTTGATAAGCTCTGGGATGTATTCGAAGCCTACAGATGCTCGGTGGCGGTCGGCTCCTCTTGTCCCGAAGAAGTCTGCTGCTCCGTATTGCTCTACGCTATAATCGGCTGCAATTGTGAGTCGCTTGTCGTGATTGAATGAGAATCCTACTCCATACTTGGTGGGGATGCTCAAATGGCTGCGACTGATGGTGTCATTTGTTGTCATGCGGTGGACGACATAGGCTTCGTCGTCGATGATATGTCCTGGTTGGTAGGTGGCACCGATAGTGAGGCTATTCTTCCCCATCGTCGCTCGATATTGCAATCCCAGTTCTGCTTTGTATGTGGTGATGTCGGCTACGTAAGCCTTGCTCATCGATGTGGCATCGGGATCGCTAAACTGAGTGTGTATGTTATGAGCGATTTCACCATAGACATATGCAAGGTTAGCACCTATCGAGAGTCCCTTGATGGGGGCATATCCAATGCCTGCGGTTACTTGTCGCAATCCTCCTGTACCATTGTAAAGTAATGTGGCGGTCTGGGTGCCATCTTCGTTTTTTGATATCGTGTTGCTGAAATTATATCCTATGTTGGAGAAGGGCATCATTCCGAGGGTAAAGCCCAGATGGGGCATCAGTCGGAACTGCATGGCTAAATAGTCAAAAGTGGTGTTGCGAGCATTCATTTTTACACCATTCTCGGAAAAATTGGCGTTTTGAAGGCTCATGCCTACGTCAAGAAGGAAGGTGAGAGTGTCTATCGCAGCATACGATGCGGGGTTGAGCATGTTGATTTGGTTGCTCCCTTGCACACCGATGCCAGTGCCCCCCATCCCTTTGTTGGTACCGGTCTCCATCGAAGCGAGTTGTCCGAATCCGTATCGGGTGTAAGGGGAGTTCATCCCGTTCTCGGCCATCATAGGTATGGCGAACAACAGTGTGAGTGCGAGAATGAGTATGCTATTTCGTTTCATTGTTGAGTCTTAATATCTGATTTAGCCCTTTCGCGACGAGCAAATCGTCTGCAAAGGTGCGACTTTTTGTTCGATTATCCAAGCGGAACGCGTCGCCGCCTGTTAAAAAAACCAAAAGTCCTGGGTATTTGTTTCTATATGCGCGTATGTAACCTTCGATTTCATAATCTATACCTTGCAAAACGCCCTCTCTGATGGCTGTCTCGGTGGTGTCGCCTAACGGGACACGATGGCCCTCTTTGCTGATGAGGGGGAGCTTGCCTGTGAAGTGGTTGAGAGCTTTAAGCCTTAGGTCGATGCCTGGTGAGATGTTTCCTCCGAGGTGTATTCCTTCTGCGGTAACAATGTCATAGGTGATGGCAGTGCCTATGTCGATGATGAGTAGGTCGTGGTCGGGTTGTTCGTGCCATGCTCCAGTTGCAGCAGCCAAACGGTCCGTTCCTAGGGTATGTGGGGTGCGATAGGCGGTGCTGAAGGGGAACTTCAACTGGGCCGACATCTGAAGGCAGGGGGTAGGGAGTTGTTTAAGGGTTGTCAAGATGTCATCGCTCAGAGGGACTACAGAGGAGATGATACTCGCCTCAATGGATTGTTTCTTGATAATATTGATTAATTGTGTGCATAGTTCTTCATGGGAAACACGTATCTCTTTGAGAGCGACGTCGCCCTCAAAGAGATAAATCTTCGCTGATGTGTTGCCGATGTCAACAATCAGTCGTTGTGCTGATGATGTGGTGTCCAACGTGCGTGTGGTTTGCTTTCAATCCAGTGCCCGCGGTCTTATCCCTGGAACTTACGTGCCTGCTCGGCGATGAGCTCTGCATCATCAAAGTAATCGATGCGCATCGTGCGACGCACGTCGCTGAGTGTCTCGGCTGCCACCATGCGTGCTGTTTCGCTACCTTTCTTGAGAATGTCGAATACGGCGGGGATATCTTTCTCCCACTCCTTGCGGCGCTCACGAATGGGAGTGAGCAACTCTTCGAGGATGGCATAGAGGAATTTCTTTACTTTGACATCTCCCAATCCACCACGCATGTAGTGTGCCTTCAGCTCGTCAAGGTTGTTGTAGTCGGGCCAATACTGAGCGAAATGTTCGGGGCGACAGAAGGCATCAAGGTAGGTGAACACGGTGTTGCCCTCCACTTTGCCTGGGTCTTCTACGCGAATGTGGTCGGGGTCGGTGTACATGCTCATCACGCGCTTACGTACCTCCTCTGATGAATCGGACAAGTAGATGCAATTTCCTAAGGACTTAGACATCTTCGCTTTGCCGTCTGTTCCTGGTAGGCGCATGCAGGCAGCGTTGTCGGGGAGTAGGATCTCGGGCTCAACGAGGGTTCCCTCTCCATAAATGCCGTTGAAGCGGCGTACAATCTCTCGTGCTTGCTCAATCATGGGCTGTTGGTCTTCACCAGCAGGTACAGTGGTAGCGCGGAATGCGGTGATGTCAGAGGCTTGGCTGATGGGGTAGGTGAAGAAACCTACGGGGATGCTAGTCTCAAAGTTGCGCATCTGTATCTCGGTCTTTACGGTCGGATTGCGTTGTAGGCGGCTCACTGTGACGAGATTCATATAATAGAAGGCTAATTCGCACAATTCAGCCACTTGTGATTGTATGAATATGGTGCTCTTCTCGGGGTCAATGCCGCAAGCAAGGTAGTCGAGAGCTACCTCGATGATGTTTTGACGTATCTTCTCAGGGTTGTCTGCATTGTCGGTGAGTGCCTGTGCGTCGGCAATCATAATGAAAATCTTGTCGAAGAGCCCAGAGTTCTGTAATTCTACGCGACGGCGCAGAGAACCTACAAAATGTCCTAAATGAAGGCGGCCAGTGGGGCGGTCACCTGTAAGGATGATTTTTCCCATATCTACTATATTCTTTTGTTGTTTTAATCAAACGAAGGTGCAAAGATAGTGTAAGTCGAACGAAATGCCAAATTATTTGAACATTTCCGAGTTGTTACCCCAACTGAAATGGCTTGTAGGTCTGACGACTCTTTAATTGTTGAGGCGCTCACAATGCGAGGGGTTAGCCTATAAATTGCCTACGATTGGTGTTCCTAGGGATTGGTGAGGATGGATGACTATTCCATTATCATGTGTACGTTTAAATAAATGGCTTATGATTTGTTTTTTTGAGCAGGCTTTGTTATATTTGCGAGCAAAAGACTAATACCATGACGAAAATTCATTTGGAGTATCCGCTCAACGGAAATACGCGGAATGTTATCTGGAACCTGGTTGGAACTGTCGGTGGCCTGGAGGCATGGATGGTGGATAAGATTACCGAGAAGGATGGTGTGTATACTTTTCAGTGGGGAAAGACTGAAACGCGACAGGCAGAAATGCTGGGATGTAGAGATGGCGTTTATATTCGTTTTCATTGGCTAGATGAGGGGCCTAAAACCTACTTTGAGTTGCGTATCAATGTGAGTGAACTGACCAAAGCTCACGTATTGGAAATCACGGAAGTGTCTCGTAACGAAGAGGAGGAAGACCTCGTGCAGATGTGGGAGAGCCAGATGGAGGAATTGCGTCGCGTGGCGGGATTGTGAGATAGCCCAAGGTCGTTTTTATAGCTTTAGGATGATTAATTGTCGGGCGGCAATTGCCAGTTGTCAATTAATTTAGTATCTTTGCGCGTGTTTTAGTAGACGTTGACACTTGTGCGCATTAAGAGGCTTGACATATTCGTGTTGAAAAGTTTTGGCATTCTGTTTGTCGGGACCTTTTTCATCTGCTTGTTTATCTTTATCATGCAGCTATTGTGGCTGTATGTGGATGAATTGGTAGGTAAGGGTATCCCGATGGATGTGCTTATGCAATTCTTTTATTATGCAGCACTCACACTCGTGCCTAAGTCACTTCCTTTAGCTGTGCTGTTGGCGGCTCTCATTACGTTTGGAAACTTTGGTGAACGTGTAGAACTGACGGCCATGAAGGCAGCAGGGGTGTCGTTGCTGCGTATCATGAGTCCGCTCATTGTGCTGTGCGTGGCATTGGGGATGGTGTCGTTCTATTTTCAGAATGTAACAGTTCCTCATGCAAACTTGAAGTTGCAGACGTTATTGGTGTCGATGAAGCAGAAATCTCCCGAACTGGAGATTCCTGAAGGGGCATTCTACGATGGTATAGAAAACTATAATCTCTATGTCAAACGGAAGGACCCTGACACGGGTATGCTCTACGGAGTGGTCATATACAATATGACGAATGGCTTTGATAACGCCACTATTCTTAAGGCTGACAGCGGCCGACTCGAAACGACGGCTGATAAGCAGCATCTGCGTTTTGTGCTTTATCATGGTGAGCAGTTTGAGAATCTCAAGGATGGACAGATTAATGCGCGAAACATCCCCTACCGTCGCGAACAATTTGGTGAGAAGACGATGCTCATTGAATTCAATAATGATTTTGACCTCATGGATGGCAGTTTCCTCAGTGGTAATGCTATGAATAAGAACATGGCACAGCTTGTCCATGATATTGATTCTATGACGACACAGCAGGATAGCATCGGACGTGTCTACTATGGACAACTCAAGGCGGGTACATACGCCTCACATAAGCTGTCGAGATCTGATACCACCAAACTTCGCGAATTTGTTGAAAAGGAGTACGTCACACGCATAAATGTGGATAGCCTCTACCACTCTTCGACACGTGATCAACGCAAGGAGTGGCTTGAGAGTGGAGAGCGTCGCATCAATAATTTTAAGAGCGAACTAGCCTTGAAGACGAAAACCGTGTTCAATGCAGACAAGAGCATACGTAGCCATCGCATCGAATGGTTCTATAAGTTCACCATGTCGCTCTCATGTCTGGTGTTCTTTCTTATAGGTGCTCCTCTAGGAGCGATTATACGTAAGGGAGGATTGGGTATGCCAGTTATTGTGTCGGTGTTCACATTCATTGTCTATTATATGTTGGATACCTCGGGTACCAAGCTTGCTCGCCAAGGTGAGATACCTGTATGGTGGGGAAGCTGGATGAGCACTGCGGTATTGGCTCCTTTGGGGATATTCTTGACCTATCAAGCCAATAAAGACTCGGGTGTGTTCAATATTGATATTTATAAGAACGCTTTGCGGTGGGTCTTTGCCCTACGCGTAAAACGCAATATCTCAATGAAGGAGGTCGTTATTGATGACCCCGACTATACTGCTATTTCCGGAGAGCTAGAGAAACTTACAATAGCTTGCAATGAGTATACATCCCAACATTTGCTGCAACGATATCCAAACTATCTGGGCATGTTTGTCGCGGGTAGTAATCGTGATATGCAGCTGCTGAGACTTGATGCAAAACTCAATGCTTGTGTCGGGCAATTGGGTAATAGTCGTAGCCACGAACTGCTAAAGGTACTAAATAATTATCCCGTGCTCTCTGTGAATGCCCATGTAGCTCCTATGCCGCGTAAGTGGATGAACATTGCTGTTGGCGTTGCTCTTCCTGTGGGTGTGGCGCTTTATCTGAGAGCGCTTTTCTTCCGTCAACGGCTGAGAGAAGATTTGAATGCAATTATAAAAACTAATAAGGAAATACAGAATATCATCTATGAAAGAAAACTCTAACGAAAAGCAATGGCAACTCAGTACCATTGAGGAGGCCTTGGAAACCTTCCGACAAGGAGGTATCGTGATTGTCGTAGACGACGAAGATCGTGAGAATGAAGGAGACTTCATTGTGGCGGCTGAGAAAATCACACCAGATATCGTCAACTTCATGCTTCGCTATGGACGCGGAGTGCTGTGTGCCCCTATCACATTGTCGCGTTGTGAGGAACTTAATCTTGCACCGCAAGTAAACAACAATACGAGCATTTTAGGAACACCCTTTACAGTCACGGTAGACCTCATTGAGGGATGCTCTACAGGTGTGTCTACAGCAGATCGGGCAGCAACTATACGTGCCTTGGCAGATCCTAACCGCAAGGCAGAAGACTTCGGACGTCCAGGTCATATCAATCCCCTCTATGCACAGGATAAGGGGGTATTGCGTCGTGCCGGACACACTGAGGCTGCTATCGACCTGGCGCGCTTGTCGGGTCTTCAGCCCGCAGCTGCACTCATCGAAATTATGAATGAGGACGGAACTATGGCGCGCATGCCACAACTTATTGAAATATCGCGTGCGATGAATATTCCTCTCATAACAATTCACGACCTTATCGCTTATCGCCTAGAAACAGAGTCGATGATTGAGCGAGGTGAAGAGGTGGATATGCCTACTGCTCATGGTCACTTTAGACTCATCCCCTTCCGACAAGTGTCAAATGGAGTAGAGCATGTAGCACTCATTAAGGGAGAATGGGAGGAGGATGAAGCCATACTCGTGCGTATGCATTCATCGTGCATGACAGGTGACATCTTTGGCTCATGCCGCTGCGACTGTGGAGACCAACTGCACAAAGCTATGGAAGAGATTGATGCCGCAGGAAAGGGTGTCGTAGTATACATGATGCAAGAGGGCCGTGGAATAGGATTGATGAATAAGATTAAAGCTTATAAACTCCAGGAACAGGGACTTGACACCGTGGATGCCAATATCCATCTTGGTTTTGATGCAGACGAGCGTGACTATGGAGTTGGAGCGCAAATCTTACGTTCTCTTGGCGTGCACAAGATGCGTCTGCTTACCAATAATCCCGTGAAGCGCATAGGATTAGAGGCCTATGGACTAGAAATAACGGAGAATGTGCCCATCGAGATAGCTCCTAATAAGTATAATGAGCGCTACTTGCAGACTAAGAAAGAACGTATGGGACATATGCTTCACTTCTGATAATTGAAATGTTTGTAATTTAGAGAGCTTCAAGCTATTAAGATTTTCAAATATATAATACATAATTTATAAAATCATAACTCATGAACGCATTAAGCAACCTTATCAATCGCTTATCACCGTCAGCAACGCTGGCGATGTCGCAACGTAGTGCCGAACTCAAAGCACAAGGTGTAGACGTTATCAATCTCAGTGTGGGCGAGCCAGATTTTAATACACCTGATCATATCAAGGAGGCGGCCAAGCAAGCCATCGACGAGAACTTCTCTCGCTACTCTCCAGTACCAGGATATCCCGCATTGCGTCAAGCCATCGTAGACAAACTCAAGAACGAGAATAACCTCGAATACACGGTAAATCAAATCTCTTGTGCTAATGGTGCCAAGCAATCGGTGTGTAATGTGGTGATGGCTCTCGTCAACGAAGGTGATGAGGTCATTGTACCCGCTCCCTATTGGGTAAGTTATCCTGAGATGGTGCTCATGGCCAACGGAACACCTGTTATTGTTCCTGCTGGTATCGAACAAGACTTTAAGATTACGCCCGAACAGCTCGAGGCTGCTATCACACCGAAGACCAAGGCTATTATCCTTTGTTCTCCTTCTAACCCCACAGGTTCTGTATATAGCCGTGAGGAACTTGCTGCGTTGGCTGCAGTATTGGAGCGTCATGAGCAAGTGTATGTGATTGCCGATGAGATCTACGAACATATCAACTATGTCGGACGTCACGAGAGCATTGCGCAGTTCCCTGGTGTGCACGACCGCGTGGTTATCATTAATGGCGTGTCTAAGGCTTATGCCATGACAGGTTGGCGTATCGGCTTTATTGCTGGTCCCGAATGGTTGGTGAAGGCTTGCAATAAACTACAAGGTCAGTATACCAGCGGTCCTTGCTCTGTGTCACAGAAAGCAGCTGAGGCAGCATATCGTGGTACGCAAGAGCCTGTAGAGGAGATGCGCAAGGCCTTTGAGCGTCGTCGCGATCTCATTGTGAAGCTCGGACGCGAGATTCCTGGTTTTGAAGTGAATGAACCTCAAGGAGCTTTCTATCTTTTCCCCAAATGTAGCGCTTACTATGGTAAGAAGTTTGGCGATAAGGTTATTCAGACAGCTTCAGACCTCGCTATGTATCTTCTCGAGGAGGGTCATGTGGCTTGTGTTGGAGGCGACTCATTCGGTTCGCCCGAGTGTATTCGCATGAGCTATGCTACATCTGATGAAAACATCGTTGAGGCTATGCGTCGTATCAAGGAGGCTTTGGCAAAGTTGGTGTAATAATGTATAGGGGGAGAAACTGAAGAGTATTCATCCTCCTTGAAAAAGTGAAAGCGAAGGGCGGGAGCTCTTCGCTTTTCTTTTTTGAGTATTCTTAAGCTGCAAGTTGGCTTCTTGGCCAATCTGCGATAATCAATGTGGGGGTAGGTGAGGAATGGTTAAATAAGAGGAGGGGATGTAAATAAAAGAGGGCGTGTCATGCGGACACACCCTCTTTTATATTTATGGAATCTTCTCTCAATTAAGAGTTCTGACCATATCCGTACTGACCATAGGTCCCGTACTTGCCATAACCATAGCGGCCATACTTGCCGTATGAGCCATAGCCATAGTAATAGCCATACTTGCGCTTGGTCATATCGATGCCATTGATTACAATGCTCATGTTGTGCAACTTCTTCTCGTTGTACAACTGATTGATGAGATTGAGGTAGGTCTTCGGAGTGTAGTCGGCACGACATACATATACAGAGGCATCTGCTACGCGTGAGATGATGAGCGTGTCTGTTACCAAGCCTACGGGAGCGGTATCGAGGATGACGTAATCGTACTTTTCCTTCAGGTATTCGATAGCCTTGTCCAAGTTGACGCGTGAGAGCAACTCGGCAGGGTTGGGAGGAATGATACCAGCAGGGAGTACGTCGAGGTTGTCGCTTACTCCTGAGGGCATAATTTGCTCGAATAAGAGCTCTTTGTCGTTGGCATTTCCAGAAAGGAAGATGCTGATGCCTCTCTTGCGGTCAGCAAATCCGAACATCTCGGCAAGGCGAGGCTTACGGATGTCAAGACCAATCAATATGACCTTCTTGCCCAACAATGCCAAACTGGTTGCCAAGTTGGATGATACGAATGTCTTACCTTCGCCAGAAGTAGAAGAGGTGAACTGGATGACCTTCTTCTCGGGGCTGTCAAGCACAAACTGAAGGTTGGTACGTATCGAACGGAAGGTCTCGGCCATCAAGTCGTTTGCGTTCTCGCGGACAACGATTGAGCGTTTGCCGTCGGTAATCTTTGTGGCTGAGGGAACATCACCGAGGATGGGCACCTTGGTGGCATTCTCGAGGTCGTTGCGGCCCTCAATCTTGTAACGCAAGAGTTCGAGCAGGTAGATGAGTGCTACGGGAATGGCGATACCCATAACCAAAGCCACGAGCCATATCATCTTGCCCTTGGGGGCTACGGGAATGTCATTAGGCAAGGCTGCATCGATAATCTTGGCATTGTCGGCTGTAGCTGCCAAGGCCATTGAGTTCTCTTCGCGCTTCTGCAAGAGCATGAGATAAAGGCCAGACTTAACCTCTTGCTGGCGTTTGTAACCCTCAAGAACCTTTTCTTGAGTGGGGGCATCTCCTAGCTTAGAGGTGAACTTTACAGATTGGCTCTTAATGTCTCTCTGCTTGATGCGGAGGGCCTCATATGCAGCACCCAAAGAGAGCTTGATGGTGTGAGCCATAGAGTTCAAGTTGGTGGTGAGGTCTATGACTGTGGGGTGGCTCTCATTGACGCTGCGCAGCATGCGGTTTCTTTCAATAACGAGCTCGTTGTACTTGGTGATGCTGGTTGACAATGAGGCATCGGTCAAGCCTACATTGGCGGGGATGGCCATAAGGTCATTTGCGGGATCGTTTACGTAGTCGCGCAAGTATGACAACAGACTCAATTGTGTAGCTACCTCTACGCTCTGCTTCTCATACTCGGTGCTTCCTGTGAGGATGCGTTGTGCATCGCCAGTGGGGTTGGTCAAGCCTGATGAACGCTTGTATTGAGCCATCTGCTCTTCTGTCGCGTCGAGCTCCTCGGCCACGATCTCCAATCTTCTCTTGATGAACTCCTCGGTCTTGATGGCTACGAGGTTCTTGTCGTTGTTGTTCTCACGATTGTAAGCAGCTACGAGCTGGTTTACGAAGTCTACACCGCGGCGTTTGTTGACGTCAAGGTAGGAGATGTAAGCCACAGAAGTGGTCTTTGAGGTGGGCTCTATAGACAAAGCACTAAGGCATGCGCGTGCCTTCTTGATGGGAGAAACGATAGATACGGTCAGCTCTTGGCTCGGATTGAGTGAACCTGCTTGTCCTTTGGTGAGGGTAAGGTCGCCTACATAAGTGTGAAGCACATAGGGGAACTCTGACGCCTTGAACTCCTTCTTTACCTCAAATACCTCTTCTGTGTCGAGGTCATAGTCCTCATACTCTACTACATAACTCAAGCTGTCGGGCTGCGTGATGTGCAGTGCGAAGCCTAATGTGAGGTTGTCCAGGTCAGAGCGACCAATGTTCACCTCGACGGGGTATTTGCCATAGAGGATACGTGCAGGTCTTGCAAAGCCTTCGTCAACAGAATAGTTGGTGTAGAGCTTGAGGTCGAGCACCGCTTGTTTGATGATGGACTTTGAACGCAGAATCTCAATTTCATTATCGATACCTCCACTAGTGTTCATGAAACCAAAGTCCTGCTGGAGGGTCATCATTTGACTATTAAACGAGCCTTTCTTCTCGTCGTTGATCATGATAGTCGCCTGAATCTTGTATACGGGAGTTTGGATGCGAATGTAGAAATACGCGCAGCACAAGCATACGATGACCGATGCTACAATCCACTTCCAATAGATAAAAAACTTGGCGATAAGGGTCTTGAAGTCAAAACCGCCTTCTTCTTCTTCGATTGTGTTGGTGTTATACAATTCGTTGTTCATACTATATATATTAAAGGAGGTTAGCCATAAGGTTGACGATAGAAATCATGATGGACACGGCAGAGAACCACAGTGATGTGCTTGATCCGACATCAGAGTTGCGTGATTTCGCCTTGTTAGGCTCTACGTAGAGGATGTCGTTCTGCTGTAGATAATAGTAGGGCGAATAGATGATGTTGGCATCGTTGAGGTTGAGATTTACAACCTGCTTTGTGCCATCTGCCGACTCTCTGATGAGCTTCACGGCATCACGCTTACCCCAAATGGTGAGGTCACCGGCCAATGCTAGGGCTTCGAAGATGTTGACCTTCTCGTTAGAGATGGTGTATGAGTTGGGGCGCATCACTTCACCGAGAACGGAAATCTTGTAGTTGACCATGCGTACCGTGATGATGGGCTCTTCGTTGGTGAAATGGTGCTTGATGTTCTCTCTGATAAACGCCTCGAGTTCGGTCTTGGTCATGCCGCCCACAATAATATGTCCCAAGGTGGGGAAGTCTATGCCTCCATCGTTGCCTACGAGGTAGGTTTGCAGTGAAGGTTGCGTTGTGATAGCTCGAGTTGACAAAAGCGCAGCTTGTGAGGTCTGCACAATCAAGTTGAAAGGAATGGCTGCATTGAAGTCCTTGCAGCTAACGGTAATGGTCAACAGATCCTTGGGTTGGATACGTGCGTCATAGAGCTCGGAAACCTGCGTAGAATCCAATGTGGCGCTGTTTTGAAGGTAAGGGACTTGCTTGTAAGAGGTACATGAACATACCAAAAAGAGTCCCAAAGCAAGCAAAAGTTTTAAGTTTTTCATACTTTGATTATTAATTCTTTTGTGTTTATTCCTTAGCATTGGACAAATATACAACTTTTATTTGATATGGCAATACCCTCTTGAAAAAAACATTGTTTAACAGTTGCCCCGCTCTCGAAGCGTAAGTCCTGTTGTTCGATAGATAGTGTTGACAAAAGCACCCTCCCTCAAGGTCTTAGCGCAATCGACAAGTCTGCTTTGTCCTGTGTAGCCTTTCGTTGTATCGTCCGATGGCCTTCGTACGGCTGTATGTTGGTCATCGAACAGTTGAGTGATGCCCATCGAACAGGCGTATGGTGGCCATCGGACGATAGGGCGGATATGTGCGGATTTGTTATTGCATTTGTCTGTGCGTCATTCCGCAAACAGAAGTTTCCCCGATTTGGACTCAACAAAACGACTGCAACTTTTGTCTGACTCTAAACTTTTGTGTAAATTTGCGCAAATTTTGTAAGAACTATGGGAATTTTTAGTAACTTGTTTCGTAAGAAAACAACAGATGAAGAGAGCAAAGTGGGTGGAATCGAAGATTTCATGACCCTCATCCGCGTATACTATCAGGCTGTGATGGCTGGCAACTTGGGTATCAGCAATATCAATATGCTGCCCGACCTGGCCATGTTTAAGCGTACGCTCAAGGTGGCAACACAAAACAACAAGTTGGGTGTGGCTGAGAAATCGCGTTGCAAGAAGATGCTCATGCAGATTTACCAGCTCGATGAGGCGTTCTTCAAGGAGATTGATGCCTCCATCAAGAAGAATTGTCGTAATGTGAATATGGTGAATGGATATTTCTTCCAGTTCCAACGATTCAACGAGAGCTTGATGATGGCGGTGAGCAGTGAGATGAAGTATACCATGCGTATCCCCTTCAAGAAGATGCTGCATTCGCAGACCGAAGCTGCCATCAATAATATCCTGACCAAGAACGACTGGAAGGATGCCTCGATGTTTAAAGCCGTGAATGAGGTGCGCCAACTGCAGCATGCGCTTGGATACTCTGGACAATGGATGACCGAATTTGTGTTTAATGTCATCCGTTTGGCCAAGAAAGAATCCAAAAAGAAGAGCGAATAAGGCTTTTTGAATGTCTGTATGGCACTTTTTTTGATAAAGAGTTTTGACTTTGTCGAAAAAAGACTACATTTGTAACGAAGTTTGGCTAAGATGACAGAGAAGGATCGGGCAATAATCGCAAACTTTGAGTCGAAACTGGGCCGCTTGATGGATGTCTACACACAGCTTGCCGCAGAAAATGCAGTTCTGCGAGAGCGGATGGGGCAACAGGCGGAAGAGTTAGAGCGGTTGCGTAAACAATACGACGAGCTCTCAATATCTTATTCAGACCTCAAGCTGGCCAAGATAATCAGCGTGAACGATACCGAGTTGGGCGACACGCAACGAAGATTGTCGAAGTTAGTGCGTGAAGTGGATAAGTGCATAGCACTACTCAATGCCTCGGAGCAAAAAGATGATGTGCTATGATACCGACCGACCGACTGAGAATTAAGGTGACTATTGCCGAACATACCTTCTTCTTGCGCATTGACCCTGCAGAAGAGGAGGCTATACGTAAGGCGGTAAAGCACATTGACGATAAGTTGAACGTATATCGTGAGCACTTCCCCGGGCAAACTAGTGCGAAATACCTCGCCATGGTAGCTTTGCATATAGGGGTGCTGTTCCAACAGGAGAAGATGCGCACAGATACCCGTCCGTTCTTGGAGAAATTTGACGAGTTGAGTCAACGGCTTGATGAATTTCTTGCAGACAACGAGGTGAGCGTTTGACCTATATAATATAATAAGGTATAACCACGCACTACTGAAACGCCAAGGTACAATCTGTATTTTGCGTTATGCGGTAGTGCATTTTTATTAATAAAAAACTAAGCAACAATGACCATGACAACGTTAATACCGGTAATTGTCGGTGTAGCAGGCCTCATCATAGGCGCTGCGCTCAGTTACTTCATTGCATTCGCTGGAGCGAAGTCTAAGGCAAAACAGATGTTGGCCGAAGCCGAGGCTCAAGGTGAGGTGATGAAGAAAAACAAACTCCTCGAAGTGAAGGAGAAGTTCCTCAACAAAAAGGCCGAACTCGAAAAAGAGGTGGCAGCACGCAGCCAGAAGCTCCAACAGGCCGAGAGTCGTATCAAGCAACGTGAGCTTCAGCTCAATCAGCAGCAGAGTGAGAATCAGCGTAAACGCAATGAGATCGATGCTATCAAGGCAAACCTTGACAATCAGATGCAGATCGTAGGTGAGAAGCAAGCTGAACTGGATGCCCTGCAAGCACAACAGCGTGAGAAGCTCGAAGCAATCAGTGGCTTGTCGGCAGATGCTGCGAGAGAGCAATTGGTGGAATCTCTTAAAGAAGAGGCCAAGACTCAAGCCGCATCGTACATTAATGACATCATCGATGACGCAAAGATGACTGCTAGTAAGGAGGCGAAGCGCATCGTGATTCAGTCTATCCAGCGCGTAGCAACGGAGACGGCGATAGAAAACTCTGTGACGGTGTTCCATATTGATTCGGATGAGATGAAGGGCCGCATCATCGGTCGTGAGGGACGTAATATCCGTGCGCTTGAGGCTGCAACGGGTGTTGAGGTCGTAGTGGATGATACACCCGAAGCAATTGTTATCTCTGCATTTGATCCCGTGCGCCGCGAAATCGCTCGCTTGGCTTTGCATCAATTGGTGGCTGATGGACGCATCCATCCCGCACGTATCGAAGAGGTCGTGGCCAAAGTGAAGAAGCAGGTGGAAGAGGAAATTATCGAAACAGGTAAACGTACGACCATTGACCTTGGTATTCATGGATTGCATCCCGAGCTCATTCGTATTGTAGGTAAGATGAAATACCGCTCTTCGTATGGACAGAATCTTTTGCAACATGCTCGTGAGACTGCTAATTTGTGTGCGGTGATGGCTGCAGAGTTGGGCCTCAATCCGAAGAAAGCAAAGCGAGCAGGTCTTTTGCACGATATAGGTAAAGTGCCCGATGAGGAGAACGAGTTGCCCCATGCTCTCTATGGTATGAAACTTGCTGAGAAGTATAAGGAAAAGCCAGATATTTGTAATGCAATTGGTGCTCACCATGATGAGGTGGAGATGGAGACCTTGCTTGCTCCCATCGTTCAGGTGTGTGACGCCATCTCTGGCGCTCGTCCTGGTGCACGCCGCGAAATCGTTGAGGCTTACATGAAGCGTCTGAATGACCTCGAGCAGTTGGCGATGTCATATCCTGGTGTGGTGAAGACCTATGCAATCCAGGCTGGCCGCGAACTCCGCGTAATCGTTGGTGCTGACAAGATTGACGATAAGACTACCGAAACGCTCTCGGCTGATATTGCCAAGAAGATTCAGGATGAGATGACATATCCTGGTCAAGTCAAGATTACAGTAATCCGTGAGACTCGCGCTGTGAGCTATGCTCGTTAAGGAAGTGCGTTACAATAAGGAAGGGCAGCCGACTCGGCTGCCCTTCCTTATTGTGTATCTGTCCTCAAGCGGTTTTAGGTTCTCGGGTCAGAGCCCCACATCATCTTTTTCTGGAGGGTGTGAAAGAAGGTGTTCCCTTCCTGCTTTACCACACGTATCTTATGTGCGGCCTTGCGTAAAGTGAGCGTGGTGTGCTCTGGGTAGCTTTGGCTGATTCCATCTATTGCCACGAGGAAGCTTCCGCTGCGACTCTCGATGCGGAGACTGATGGTTTTGTCATCAGCAATGACTATGGGCCGTACACCGAGGCTATGAGGAGCCACGGCGGTGAGGACGAAGACGTCAGATTGGGGGTATATGATAGGGCCTCCAGCGCTGAGAGAATAGGCTGTAGATCCCGTTGGGGTCGCGATGATAAGCCCGTCTCCCATATACGTGGCAAGGTGCTCATCCTCCACGTTGGTGTGTACGGCTATCATTGATGAGCTGTCATGCTTTGATATGGTTACTTCGTTGAGGGCATGGAGGGGGTGCTCGATGTCATCTCCCACAATGAGCTCTAGTAAGCTGCGCTCTCGCACGGTGTAGTGTCCTGCGTGGAGTTGGGCGAAAAAATGCTCCATCTCATCCGCTGACACGTCGGCAAGGAATCCTAAGCGACCAGTGTTGATGCCTACAATAGGTATGCCTGTGTCCCCGATTATGCGAGCGGCTTTTAGGAATGTGCCGTCTCCGCCGAGGCTGATGGCCATGTCGATGTTGAGATCGCAGAGTCTGGTGATGATGCCGGCGGGGGTAAAGGCAAGACCCTGCTCTTCGCAGAGGAAGCGGTAGAAGTCGCGGTCGATATATATGTCATCGCCATGGTTTGAAAGGATGGTGATGAGCTGTTTGGCGTGTGCTGACTTGCCAGTCTCATGGGTGTTTCCAAAAAGGGCGAAGCGCATGTTTTTAGTTCTGTTGTTTAATTATGAATTATATATAAGCAAATTGTCAATTAAAAGTGTTACCTTTGTGGCGAATTTGCGTAGTTGCGCAATGTGGTGCATTATTTTCCGCAAAGATAATACTTTTTTTGTATTGTATGACGAAACTGAGTGTAAATATCAATAAGGTGGCTACGGTGCGTAATGCTCGTGGTGGTAATAACCCTGATGTGTGTCGCTTTGCTCTCGACTGCGAGGCTATGGGAGCTGAAGGAATCACAGTGCATCCTCGTCCCGACGAACGTCACATTCGCCGTTCCGATGTCTTCGCTTTGCGCCCTCTGTTGCGCACGGAGTTTAATATCGAGGGATATCCCAGCAAGGAATTTATTGAGTTGGTGTTGCAGGTCAAACCAGCCCAAGTGACCCTTGTCCCCGATGCCCCCGACCAGATTACTTCAAATCACGGATGGGATACCGTAGCTCATGAGGAGTTCCTTTCCGAGGTGGTAGCCATGTTTAAAGATGCCGGCATACGCACTTCTGTGTTTGTGGATCCGGATATAACCATGGTGGAGTATGCTGCTAAGGTTGGGGCTGATCGCGTGGAACTCTACACAGAGCCTTATGCTGCGGGTTATGCGAAAGACCGTGAGGCGGCTGTAGCTCCCTATATCACCGCCGCCAAGGCTGCCAAGAAAAATGGGCTTGGGCTCAATGCAGGGCATGACCTTAGTTTAGAGAATTTATCATACTTTGCAGAACAAGTGCCTCATCTCGATGAGGTCTCCATTGGACATGCGCTTATCTGTGATGCTTTGTATCTTGGCATTGAGGAAACGATACGTAGATACAAGGAATGCTTGAGAAGTGGGAAATAGTGAAACGGAATACTAATTAAATGAAATAAACAATGTTATTTTTACAAACACAAATGCAACAGGCCGTGAATGAAGTGGCCGAGAATCCCGTTCTTACCGAGGTGGTGGAGACGGCTACAGAGATGAATCTATGGGATATGGCTACTAAGGGCGGATGGATTATGGTCGTGCTTGCCCTCCTCTCTGTCCTGTGTGTTTACATCTTTGTAGAGCGTATTGTGGTGATACGCAAGGCCTCTAAGGTGGACCCTGTGTTTATGGATCGCATACACGACTATGTGAAGACCGATGAGTTAAAGTCTGCCATTAATTACTGCCGCATAACCAATACCCCTGCAGCCAACATGATCGAGAAGGGTATTGAGCGCATTGATCGTCCTGCTTCTGAGGTGCAGGCGGCGTTGGAGAATGCAGGCAACCTCGAGGTCGCTAAGCTAGAGAAAGGACTCTCGGTGATGGCTACCATCTCTTCGGGTGCTCCTATGATTGGCTTCTTGGGTACCGTACTTGGTATGGTGAAGGCTTTCTGGGAGATGGCCAATGCTGGTAATAACATTGACATTACATTGCTCTCGAGTGGCATATATGAAGCCATGATAACCACCGTTGGTGGTCTTGTGGTTGGTATCGTGGCTATGTTTGCTTACAACTACTTGGTGTCGCGCGTAAATGATGTGGCCAATGTGCTTGAGGCTCAGACCCTCTCATTTATGGATTTGAAGAATTAGTCCGCTAATTCTCTGTCCCAATTCTCAACTATCAAATTTGTTTTCCCGTGAGTCTAAAACGAAGAAACAAGATATCGCCTACTTTCAGCATGTCGTCAATGACGGACCTCGTGTTCCTATTGCTGATATTCTTCATGATTACCTCCACGATGGTGACACCTAATGCTATCAAGGTGCTTTTGCCGCAGGGTAAGCAGCAGACGTCTGCCAAGCCCCTAACGCGTGTAATCATTGATAAGGACCTTAACTACTACACAGCCTTTGGCAACGAAGACGAGATGCCTATACTTCCCGAAGAACTGGCCACTTTCCTTCAAGATTGTGCTGCCAAAGAGCCGGAGATGTATGTGGCTCTCTATGCTGATGAGCGTGTGCCCTACCGAGAAATTGTGAATGTGTTGAATATAGCCAACGAGAACCAGTTCAAGATGGTGCTGGCTACTCGTCGGCCCGATAAAAAGAGATAACGTTGAAACCGACTAAGGACCAAATAACAGGTGCTTTAGCTACCCTTGTGGTGCATGCTCTTGTGGTAGTGTTGCTTGTGGCGTGCCGACTCCATCGACCTGTCATTGAGGAGGAGAGCGGTATTCCCGTTGAAATGGGCAATACTGACCTTGCGCAAGGACATACTGAGTCGTATCAGTTTACCGAGGTGTCGTCAGTGAAGAGCGATGTCCCCAATATTGAGAACGCTCCGCAGACGCAACCCGAGCCGCAGGTCGATGAACCCCTTGTCACTCAACCTGATGAGCCTACCATAGATATGCCTACTGCCGAGGAGATAGAGGCTCAGAAGCGTGCCGAAGCCGCCCGTCAAGCTGCCGAACGTGCAGCCCAACAGATGGCAAGTGCCTTCGGAAAGGGCTTTGAAATGGGTAGTAAGGGCGAAGCGACTGAGCCTGCTCAGGAGGGTACTCAGGGAGTAGAGACGGGCGTTTCGGAAGCAGAGAAGACTGTGGGCATTGGAGTACAGGGAACGTTTGACCTTAACGGGCGAAGCCTTTCGGGTGACGGACTGCCCCGACCGGTCAATACCGTACAAGAGGAGGGTCGCGTCGTGGTGACCATAACCGTAAACCCCGACGGACAAGTTGTTGGTACAAGTATCAATCTCCGTACCAATACTTCGAATCCTGAACTGCGTAAGGCCGCCGAGGATGCAGCCAAGCGTGCGCGATTTAATAAAATTGATGCAGTGGATAATCAGACGGGTACCATCACCTATTATTTCAAGTTGCGTTAATGGGGGTATCGTGAAGAAACCGAATGCAAAAACAAGAAAAGGAGGCTACGGCCTCCTTTTCTTGTTTTAGTCTCTAGTCTCAGTCTCTACTTTTAAGTTCTTTTAGCAGCCCCTCACATGCGTCCTCAAGGATGTCGATGACATTTTCGAATCCTTGTGCTCCGCCATAGTAAGGGTCGGGCACATGGTCTGTCACGATACGGCTGCTGTATTCTGTCATGCGGTGTATCTTTTCCTCAGCCTCTATGCTTGGTGCTAGTTCGTGTAGGCGGCTGATGTTGCTATCGTCCATTCCGATGATTAGATCAAACTCCTCGAAATCGCTCATCCTTACGGGGCGGGACAGGTGCGTGATATTGTAACCTCGACGAGTAGCGTGGGCTCTCATACGTGGATCTGCTTGTTCGCCTTGATGATAGCTGATTAGGCCTGCCGAATCAACTATGATGTCCTTGTCTAGTCCCTCGCGCTGCAGTAGGGTGCGCATTACCTCCTCAGCTGTGCATGAGCGACAAATGTTTCCGAGGCATACAAATAAGATTTTCGTTGTTCTCATAGGACTCTATCTGCTATTTCTTTTTTCTTTTGGTGGCAATCACTTGATCGCTATAGTCAAGGTTGATGCGTGAGTAGTAGTCCCATCCCACTTGTGGTATGGCTTTCTCGTAGAAGGCCTGCAGCTTCTCAAATTTATATTCGAATTCGGTTGGGCTACCCAGCACTATGGTGTGGTTGCCTACTCGGGGTGTTAGCTCTATTTCGCCCTGTGCGGTGACATGGATTTGCTCGATCTGGGCGTTCCACAGTTCGTTGTCATGGAGGAATCTGGCTAATGCGAGTAGCTCGGTGGTGGCATAGCTTTGTGTGATGTGCCCTGTGGCTACTGGCACATATACACCTTTGGCTATGTGGTCAATGATGGTGCCTTCTTCGTCGACATAGTAACTGCTTCCTCCATTGGTAAAGACGTGGAGGACGGGGCGCCTACATTCCACCTTTACTATAATATGTCCGGAAAGGGTCTTGTAGCACTCGCCTTCTGCAATCAGTGGCGAAGCCTCGAGGGCTTCTTCCATTTCTTTGAGGCTCACGTTGCTGATGGGGTGTCCTGTAGGGTCGAGATTGCTCCTGTTAAGTATTGCGGCAATGTCGGCAGTTGTCATGTATCCCGTTTCCAGACTGTCTTGTATCTCTAGCTGTATGCCTTTGCATATCTGCCCCTCGGGTTTACGGCACAGAGCGATAGAGGCAAATACCACGTAGCTCGTAAGGAGTATGAGTGCGATGTATGTCGCTATTTTCTTCATGGGTTATCTCTTGAGGATTTCTGCTATTGTGGATGCGTAGTTCTCGATGTCTCCTGCACCTAGCGTCACCAGGATTTCTATTCTCTCTTTATTGGCACTGACGAAGTCTGTCACTTCTGTTTTGCTGATGAGCCTTTTCTCCACTGTGGGGGCGAGGTTGTCATATATCAGCTGGCTTGTCACGCCAGGTATTGGCAGTTCTCTTGCTGGGTAGATGTCGGTGAGGATGACCTCATCGAAGAGCGAGAGGCTCTCTGCAAACTCGTGGTAGAAATCTTGTGTGCGTGAGTAGAGGTGGGGCTGGAAGATGGCCGTTACTTTGCGCCCTTCATATAGCTCGCGGATTGAGCGTGCGCTTTGTCGTATTTCTGCGGGGTGGTGCGCGTAGTCGCTCAAGTATACCTTCTTGTCTGTTTTGAGTTTGAAGTCAAAGCGCCGTTCTACGCCACGGAAGCTGGCCATGCCCTCGCGCAATTCCGTTTCGGTGACACCGCACATCCACGCCATGGCCATGGCTGCGATGCCATTGTCGATGTTGACGCTTAGGGGGACGCCTAGCTGGATGTCTTTGATGGTCCCCTCGGGGTGTACGAAGTCAAAGATGATTTCTCCTCCACCGATTCGTACGTTGCTGGCATGGAAGTCGCCCCTGTCTCGTGAGTAGGTATATGTTTGTACGCCCTCTTTCACTTGTGGGGTGATCTCTAGTCCCTCGTGAATGATGAGCGCTCCATCGGGTTGTATAAGTGAAGTGTATTGCTCGAAGCTTTCCCAATAAGCCTCAGGTGTGCCATAGATGTCCAGATGGTCGGGGTCGGTAGAGGTGATAATGCTGATGTGTGGTGTCAGCTGGTGGAACGAACGGTCATACTCATCGGCTTCGATGACTACGTAGTCGCTCTTTTCGGTGAGTAACAGGTTGGTGCCATAGTTTTGTGAGATTCCACCAAGGAAAGCAGTGGCTCCTACATGAGACTGATGTATGAGGTGTGCCGCCATTGACGATGTGGTGGTCTTTCCGTGTGTTCCAGCTACGCAGAGGCCTCTGCGGCTGCGAGTGATGGTGCCCAGCACTTGAGCTCGTTTCTGTATTTCAAAGCCCTGTTCGCGCAACCATGTCAGCTCCGCGTGATCCTGAGGTACGGCTGGAGTGTATACGACCAGCGTGTGCTCTCTGTCTCTGCATGTGAGAGGTATCAGCTCCACGTTGTCTTCGTAGTGTATGCTTGCTCCTTCGCTATTCAGGCGTTCGGTGAGGTCGCTTGCTGTGCGGTCATACCCAGCCACCTCTTTGCCCAACGAAAGGAAGTAGCGCACCAGGGCGCTCATGCCTATGCCGCCAGCTCCAACGAAATAGACGGACTTTATGGTGTCGATATTCATGTCGTTTAGTCTCTTTGGATGGTTTTCGTGAAATAAAGCGTAAAGGTAGTGAGTTTTTTTTGATTATGCGAAGGGTGCAAATAAATTATTCCATAAATCGTCTGTTCTTTATTGGCATTATTCATATTTTTCGTATCTTCGCGCAACGTTAGTGGGTGTGCTGCTTGCCTCCTTGCTATTTGTGGAATGTAAATATTGGCTATATGGATTTCTTGAATCGTTTTTTTCGTGGCGACAGGGTTGTGTGGATTATCTTTATGGTCCTCGTCCTGATTTCTATTATCGAGGTGTTTAGTGCTGCGAGCACACTGACTTATAGTGCTGGCCGCTCCTATCTGTGGGCAATACGTGGTCATAGCACGAATCTGTTGTTAGGCTTTGTCGTGCTTTATGTCGCGCATCTTATACCATATCGCTTTTATGAGAACATCCCTCTCATCCTGTTGCCAGTGTCTATAGGCATGCTTGTTTGGCTCATGTTCAAGGGTGATGCTGTCGATGTCAATCAGGCGGCTCGTTGGATACCTCTCGGTCCCATCTCGATTCAGCCCTCAGAGTTGGCCAAGGTGGGTGTTGTCATGGGTACTGCCCTCATCCTCTCTCGTACACAAACCGAGGAGGGGGCTTCTCGTGAGGCTTTCTGGTGGTTGTTGGGGATGGCGGCCATTGTGTGCGGGCTTATCGTGTCGGAGAATCTCTCCACTGCTGCTCTCCTTTTCATGGTCGTGTTGGCTATGATGTGGGTAGGTCGGGTGCCTTGGAGTCAGTATGGTAAGCTCGTGCTAGGGCTCGTGGCGGCAATTGCAGTATTTGTCAGTGTTATGCTTTTTGTTCCTGGTGCAACGTTGGAGAAAGTCAGAATGAAGCGCCTAGTTACATGGCAAAATCGTGTGCAACGATTTGTTCACCCTGCTCCTCCTGTCCCTGCAGCACAATTTGAGATTCCCGACGATAAGTTCCAAGAGGTGCACGCCACGATGGCTATCGCTTCGAGTAATATTATAGGTCGTGGCCCGGGTAATTCGATAGAGCGTGATATCTTGCCTCAGGCCTATTCGGATTTCATCTTTGCCATCATCATCGAAGAGCTGGGGTTGCTCGGTGGCGCTGCGGTCGTTTTTCTCTACTTATGGCTGCTTGTCCGAGCGGCAAAGATTGCGCGGCGATGCCGCTCTTACTATCCGGCGTTCTTGGTTATGGGGTGTGCCCTGATGCTTGTGTCTCAGGCTATTCTCAACATGATGGTTGCTGTGGGGCTCTTCCCCGTGACAGGACAGCCGCTTCCGCTCATTAGTCGTGGAGGAACCTCTACGATTATCACTTGCGGGTATATCGGTATGATACTTAGCGTGAGCTACTACGTCGAGAAGATGAATCGTGAAGCTGAGGCTGCCAATGTGCAGGGTGCTACAGCTGACGTAGCAATAGAAGATTAATGACATGTAAATGAATATCGTTATGGATAATATTCGAGTAATCGTGAGCGGTGGTGGTACGGGAGGTCATATCTTTCCGGCTCTGTCAATAGCTGATGCCGTGAAGGCCAAGTGTCCTGATGCTAAGATCCTGTTTGTGGGAGCAGAAAATCGAATGGAGATGCAGCGTGTGCCTGCAGCTGGCTATGAGATTGTAGGCCTGCCCGTAAGTGGTTTTGATCGCAAGCATCTCTTGAAGAATGTAGCCGTGCTGTGGCGTCTGATGAAGAGCCGTCGCAAGGCGCGTCGTGTCATCCGCGACTTTAAACCTCATGTGGCGGTAGGTGTAGGAGGCTATGCCAGTGGCCCGACGTTGAAGGAGGCTGGCAATATGGGCATCCCGACGTTGTTGCAAGAGCAGAACTCCTTTGCCGGAGTGACCAACAAGCTGCTCGCCAAGCAGGCTGCCTGCATCTGTGTGGCTTATGAGGGGATGGAGCGCTTCTTCCCTAAAGAGAAGATTAAGCTGACAGGCAATCCCGTACGGCAGAATCTGTTGGATGCCGCCATCTCTCACGTCGAGGCACTGACAGGTTATGGCTTTGTGCCCGAGAAGAAGACGGTGCTTGTGATGGGAGGCAGCCTGGGTGCCCGTACGCTCAACGAAAGCATGCTTGCCTCTTGGGAGGCTATCGGGGAGAGCGGTGTGCAATTTATCTGGCAAACGGGTAAGTATTATTATAAAGATGTGTGCGCACAGTTGAGCGGGCGCGAGTTGCCTAATGTTCATGTGTGTGACTTTATTGCCAATATGGATGCGGCCTATGCGGCTGCCGACTTGGTGATATCTCGTGCAGGAGCTGGCTCCATATCCGAGTTCTGCCTGTTGGGTAAGGCGGTCCTCTTGGTGCCTTCCCCCAATGTATCTGAAGATCATCAGACCAAGAATGCGATGGCGCTTGTCGACAAGGGTGCAGCGCTGTATGTCAAGGATGCCGACGCGGTGCGTGACCTCGTGCCTCTTGTGCTCGACACGGTGAAGGATGAGGCTCGGTTGGCTGAGCTGAGTGCCCACATACGCACTCTCGCCCTGCCTCGTTCGGCTGAGGTGATTGCCGATGAGGTGATCGCTCTGGCCCGTTCTTATGCGGCAAGGTGACCTTATGGTGAGGCGGGGGTGACGACGAGTCTCTATTGCCTCACCTGTTTCTTGGGGTGAATCTTTTTTGTGATTTATTTGGCTGATTCATAGAAAAGTAGTAATTTTGCAAGCCGATTATTATCGACCTTTGAGATAAAAGGTTAAGAATGAGTGCGTTAAACCCTCGAGTGAGGCCTTTTCGTGGATTAGCCTACATGAAAAGCGGAGCGTAAGGGGGCTCTCCTGAGAGAAAATCGGGTTGCACAGAAGAAAAAAGAAAAAGTTTTTTAGTAGTAATAATTTAAAAAGAAAATTGAAAGTGGACACTTTAAGTTTTAAGACCATTTCGGTAAACAAGGCTACTGCAACCAAAGAGTGGGTTGTTGTAGATGCTACTGATCAGGTTCTTGGCCGTCTGGGTACAAAGGTGGCTAAGCTGCTGAGAGGTAAGTACAAACCCAATTTCACTCCTCACGTAGATTGCGGTGACAATGTAATCATCATCAATGCTGACAAGGTGAAGTTGACAGGCAACAAGTGGAACGATCGCGTTTATCTGCACTACACTGGCTATCCCGGTGGTCAGCGCGAGACTACTCCCGCACAGTTGATGGCTCGCCCCAATGGCGCTGAGAGATTGGTAAAGAAGGTTGTTAAGGGCATGCTCCCCAAGAACAAGTTGAGCCGTCAGTTGCTCGATAACCTCTACGTTTATGAGGGTGGTGAGCACAAGCATGAGGCACAGAGCCCCAAGGCAATTGATATTAACGTACTTAAATAATAGAGCAGAAGCATGGAAGTAATTAATGCAATTGGTAGACGCAAAAGCGCCGTAGCTCGTGTATACGTAAAGGAAGGTAACGGTAAGATTACTATCAACAAGCGTGATCTTGCTAACTATTTCCCCTCAAGCATCCTTCAGTATGTGGTTAAGCAGCCTCTGTTGAAGCTCGAAGTAGCTGAGAAGTATGACGTCGATGTAAACCTCTATGGTGGTGGTTTCACAGGTCAGTCTCAGGCTCTCCGTCTCGCTATCGCTCGTGCATTGGTAAAGATCAATCCCGAGGATAAGAAGGCACTCCGCGCAGAAGGCTTCATGACACGTGACTCACGTGAGGTAGAGCGTAAGAAGCCCGGTCAGCCGAAGGCACGTCGCAGATTCCAGTTCAGTAAACGTTAAAATAATCGGTCAGGCATGGCTGTTCTTGGTGAACTTGCTTATGCCGCGTAAAAATAGCGTTTAGTATCTAAATCGCCGAGACCACAGGGTAATTGAAAATTGAAAGTTGAAAATTGAAAATTGCGAGTGAGCAAGACGTTCATAATTCAGAATTCATAATTCAGAATTCAACGAAGTGTTACTTGGTGATTGGTAAGAATCTAAAAGAGTTACAAAAAAGAAAGTAAACGAACAACAAAACATTAAACAAAATGTCTAGAACAAATTTTGAAACATTACTGGAGGCTGGTTGTCATTTCGGTCACTTGAAGCGCAAATGGAACCCCGCTATGGCTCCTTATATCTTCATGGAGCGCAATGGTATTCACATCATTGACCTTCA
>JAFZFF010000029.1 GCA_017556045.1 Bacteroidaceae bacterium
ATTACCTCATAGATATGGAAGCAAAGTCCCGGGAGACCGGGATTTTGTCGTATATGGACCCGAGACAGCGATGACGTATGTCTGTTTTGAACGCGGATGGACGATGTTCCGAGTCTGTTTTTCGCACATGGGCACGACGGGCCAGGTCTGCAAGAATGAGACTTCCAGACCAACTATGGTGTCGATATGATGGGTGGCTACTCGACATATAGCGATGGATTACGCTCCGGAGAGCGGATGTGCGGGATTATGCTGACTATGACGAGCAGTCCCTCCTTGCAGCTTGGACATTGCCCCATGACCAGACCACGTGATGCAGCGATGTCCTTCCATCGTTTACGACCACGATGCAGTGCGACTGGAGTTGCTTGCAACTCAGTCTGCAGTGCAGCAAGGGTCTTACGGTTGCCGGGAGCCAGTATGCCGTAGTGACGGATATGCACGAAGCGGTATGGAAGGATATGCTGAGCATAGCGTCTCACGAACTCAACTCCTTTCAGTGTCATAGGCTTGTTCTTGCCACCATCCTTGTAGTCTTTGTACTCGAAGGTGACATTCTCGTCGGTGACTTCCAGTATGCGTTTGTCGCCGATAGCGACTCTGTAGGCATAGCGTGCAAGATATTCCAATGTGCTTTCTGCACCGCTGACCGGAGATTTGGCATAGACAACCCATGGCTTAGAGAAGCACTTGGCACGGATATGCTTCGGGATCTCATCGATTACAGATAGCTCAGACATATACTTTGCACGGAACATGTCTCCGAGAGCCTTTACCGGGAAGAGGAACGGCTCTTCACCCTCCTTATGAGTCTGAGGCAGACTCTTCCATTTGCCGTTATCCAGCCGCTTGCCACCTCCGGGGACAATGCAATGCAGATGAGGATGGAACACCAGAGCACTGCCCCAGGTGTGCAGCAAGGAAGTCAGTCCTAGACGGATGCCCTGCTTCTGACCAAACGCGTTCAGCGTATCCCATGCTGCATGGAAGAGTGCAGCATAAGCCTTATCCTGATGACTGAAGATGATGCTGTTCAGCTCGGATGGAACTGTGAACACGACATGAAAGTAGGTTGTCGGGAGCAGTTCCTCCTTGCGTGACAACAGCCAAGCTTCCCGCTGTGCATATTGACAACGGGGGCAGTGCCGGTCACGGCAACTGTGATACAGCGTATGCTCTACACCGCATTCCGGACAGACCGTCACATGGCCTCCCATAGCTTCCGTGCGGCAGTCACGGATATGCTGTAGGACTGTAGCGGTATGAGCGGGAGGGTGATACGCAGCAGCCCACGACGGTCCGAACCGCCGTAGAGCTTCAGATATGCCGCCTTGCACCTCCTACTGCTTTACAGGGAAGATGAGGTCGGTGGGACCAATCCAGCGTTGGTCAAATGAAGTTTTGGCAATATTGAGATATATAGCTGTTGTCTCAAGTCTCTTATGTCCCAACCATTGTTGGATGTGTTTGAGATCAATGCCATGTTCAAGCAAGGTAGTGGCATAACTGTGACGAAGCACGTGACAGCTTACATGTTTGGCTATATCAGTGCGTTTCAACACTGCAGTCAGCACTTTGGAAGGCCAGTTTGTGCCCTTGGGTTTGCTGCGTTCCTGCTCAAAGAGATATTCGTGAGGATGATAGACATGCATGTAAGCTGCAACGATCTTCTGCATATTCTTGGAAAAGGGCACATACCTGTCCTTGCGGCGTTTTCCCTCACGG
The DNA here is from genome assembly GCA_017556045.1 of Bacteroidaceae bacterium. Taxonomy (GTDB): domain Bacteria; phylum Bacteroidota; class Bacteroidia; order Bacteroidales; family Bacteroidaceae; genus UBA1189. Next base: position 1,726 of record JAFZFF010000029.1, read on the forward strand.
ATATGGATCATCGCACGGCTGAAGTCCAGATCATAGGTGCGCAGATGCAGCAACTCGGACTTTCTCATTCCGGTATCGTACAGCAGACCCAGCAAGGCCTTTTCGCGTAGGTCGACACATGACTTCAATAAGGATGTCACCTCTGGAACGGAAAGAACGACCGGCAAAGTCTTCTTGGCCGGGATTGATGGATTGGCTGATAGAGGACAGACGAGGCCAAAGACCTTGAAGTACTTGCGGACACAATATACGGCATGAAGCATGTGGGAGCCCGATGACTTACGCTTCAGAAGCTTGTTGTAGTACTCTACATACTCATCATCGGTAATCGCCTCCGGCAACCTGCCGTACTCAAGGCATATCAGGGCAAGATTGTAGCCATAATTCTTGATTGTACTCAGACTGGCGCTCTGATTCTCTAGACGTTTGATGAAATTTTCGTACCTTGCGGCGAACAAAGGCACCTCCTTGAGGGCCCTTGAAACAGAAGAGTCTTTCTTCATAACACTGGTTGATTAATTTGGTTTGGCGATTAAATTTAATCAAAACCAGTGTTATTTTCATTCTACCTACATTCTGGCACTACGCACTCAGGCACTGAGGCTCCCCGGCAGGGGTTAGTTCAAT
>JAFZFF010000004.1 GCA_017556045.1 Bacteroidaceae bacterium
CCTTGCCGAACTCTATTCGCTCAATGAAGATGGCATCTTTAACCTTCTCTTGCGAGATGGTTATCTTGCTATCTTCTCGGGCGAGGAGACCGATTTTGATATCGGTGCAGCCAAAGCACAAAACGAAACCTTCCTATTGAAGGCATCGGCAGGCAATAACTACCAGCATCCAACAACAGGTGTAGGTCTTATCGACTTCCTGCACTCCAGTTTGGAGAACAATGGGCTTGCAGCAAAGTTACAAGCCGAGTTCTTATCCGATAAGATGATTATCAAGAATGCATATATGGACTCCGTAACGGGAGAACTGCTATTAGAAACAGTGGAGAAGGAGGACAACAATGGGTAAGTATAGAGTTATAGCGGGTCAGAACCTCTACGATATCGCACTACATATCTACGGTAGCATCGAGGGTATTGTTGATTTGATGATGTGCAATACAGACCTTTCGTTGGATACAACGCTCAAGGTTGGTGATGAACTTATCTACTCGGATGACTTTGTTATCAACGCTGATGTTGTTGCCTACAACGAGATGCACGGCATTGTCCCCTCTAATGGCGAGCACCATGTATATCCAAAGGTCTTCACAAAGCCTCTTGCAGTGGCTTTCTCGCTACCTACGGAACTTCTCAATGTGCAGTGCTTGGTATCGGGCATAGGCACATTGGAGATTGATTGGGGAGATAATAGTGATACAGAAATAGTAACCTTGACTGACAAGCCTCGCATACTCAAACACACCTTTGACAGCAAGGTCCGTAAACGACGCCGCATACGCTGGTTTACCGATGCCTACTTCAAACAGGTGGATTGGAGCGGACTCAAACCAAATTCGGTTGTTATCCTGCGACCTCTGCCTATCGAGGAGTTGACCATTAAGGATGCGACACTCACGCTCGATAGCCTGCAAATGGTTACGGGGATCTACTCGCTCAACCTTTCGGGGCTTTCTTGTGGCAACTTAAAGCCTCTTGTCGAGTGTCGAGAACTGATGCAACTAAACCTCACAGATGCAAGAATAAAACCCACCGTATTTGATGAGTGGCTTATCGCTATGGTTGAGAGGTACGGCAATCGTAGGAGCTGTGAAGTAACCCTCACAGCAGTACCTACGGGAGTCTATCAAGAGCCGACACGCGATGAGCAGACGGGCAGATACATCATCACTTCGGGTATGGAGGCAATATGGGTTATTACCCACGAGGAGAGTTGGAATGAGGGTGGCAAGTGGAAGTTTATCATTAACGATAAGGAGTATTCAGTATGAGTAGAACTATAAAAGATATATACAACGCAGCCGTTGCGGAGCGTAACAAACGCCTCGAACTCTCAGAGTTTAAGAGTGACTCGAAGATGTCCGTAATGAACGGCATCCTCTGGGTTGTAGCCGCTGTGATTTACAGTTTTGAAACACTCCTTGATGTCTTTGCTGTGGATATCACCGAAGCAATAAATGGCCGTATCAATGGCACGCCAAACTACTACGCCAATGCTCTTCTGCAATACCAGCAGGGTGATGAGTTAATAGTAAGAGAAGATGGTCTTGCCTTTGGTTATGCCGCAGTGGATGAGACAAAGAGAATCATCACGCAGGTATCGTATGTTGAGAGCACCGACGACCAGAATATCGACAGCAAACTAATCTTGAAGGTAGCTACAGGCACAAAGGGCAACCTTGAGGCTATCCCTGCCGAGGAACTTGTACCTATCAATGCCTACATCGGCAAGTTGAAGTTTGCAGGCACTCGTGTTGAGGTAATCTCCACCAAGGGCGATGTTCTTATCCCACGCCTTACGGTTTTCTACGATGGCGCTATTCCTGAGTCAGAGATGTACGACGCTATTGAGGCGCAACTCAAGGAGTATGTGATGAACATCGAGTTTGATGCGGCAGTCTATGTTTCTCGCCTTACTGATGCTATTCGTAAGGCCGAGCATGTTACGGATGTCTTCATCGATGAGTCAGCCACACCGGAGCAGGGAGTGTTTATCGCTTGCCACGACACGGATGGAAATATCCAGCCTATGCAGCGTGTACAGCGCATGACCTATACCGCATCTGGCTATTTGAAAGAGTCTTCGGGAAAGGATGAGGAGGCCGACTTGCCATCATTCCGTGAGGCTATAATCCTTAAAGTGGAGAACCATGAGTAGATATAAACTGCCCATAGATAAGTTAGTGAACCGTCTCGTTCCGCACTACCTTGCGGGGCGACGGTTTATACTCTTTGTGCAGAGTGCTCTCTATCCGTTGCAAAGCATCAATGAGTGGTTCCGCTCCTTTGCCCGTGAGAAGCATATCGAGGCACGAATGACCTCACAGGTTATCTACTTTGAGTGGTTCCTGAACTACAAGTTCTCGAAGTATTTCAAGGATAGCCGAGATAGAATCTTTATCAAAGAGAGCGAGAGTGTCGGCGTGGATCTCTACCACGAGAATGCCGAGTATATGCGCCCCTGCACAGTGTGGTACAATGGCGAGTCCATCACTGCCACAAGCGAAGATGAGAAGCCCAGACCCTTCTACCGATATATCGAGGAGAAACTCATAAACAAGGTCAGCTTTATGGTCTGCGTGCCACCCATAAAGATTCCGCCACAGGATATGGTCTATATGCTCTCGTATGTTGTGAATACCTATAAGATTGCAGGCAAGACCTATCTGATTAAGATTGATGAAGAGGAGTACGAACCAAATAAGAACACGAAATAATGAAAGAATATGTAGCAGAGACAGGTGGACGATACACCTATTCGGATGATATACTTAACCTTCAAGAGTTGGCCCTCAGTATGAGTACCATCTTTGACGGCTGTTCTGACTTTATCATTTCAGGCTGTGCCGTTGAGGGTTCCACTATCTCGTCAGGTTATGTGTGGCTTGGTGGTAAGGTGCGCCGCTTTGAAGGCGTTACAGATGCCGTCTTCCCATACTATATCTATGAGAGCAATCGCCACGAGTCGGTTGTCTATGCCAATGAGGTCAATAAGCGTGGTCGCACCTGCTATCTCTGTGCTGCGGGTAAGACAGTGCCAACTACAGCAGATCCCGTTACTGGCAAGATTCCTGCGGCTATCGAGGTCAGAGCCGACTATGCCCCTCGCTTTATCGATAAGTTCTTCGGGCGTTATGCTGTACTGCTCGAAACTCCATTCCAGCGTCAGACCATTAAGAAGGATCTGGTGCTGGCAGGTGTATTTACAGCCAACAAGGAGATAAACTCCAAGACAGCAGTATCTGTAAGTGGTGAGAATGGCTACTCGCTCAAAGGTATCGTTAAGAGCGATGGTAATGCCTCACTTGGAGCATATCTAAATGGTCTTTTGGTTAATGAGATTGTAATCCGTACAGACGGTACATTCTCATTTATGAAGCAAGGCAAGGAGTTGGCACGTGTTACGGGTGATGGTATCTCGTATGGTACATCGCTCAGCGATAATTCCCGTATCGGCGCAATCCATATTCAGGGCTGTGATATCTACAATACTCAGGATGTTACAGACGAAGGAACAATACGCATCAACTACTACGGAGTAGAAGGTGGTGGCACGAAGTTCCGAGACTTTGCGGTTTATGATGGCAAGTTATCACTAGCACCTATCTTCAAGGTCGTTGGTAAGACTGCAACCGCACAGGTGAACGGTCTCTTCTCGGTAAGTAGCACCGGGCGAGGTATTGACATCTGCAACACAGCTTACACCAAGGATGATCCGAAGTTACAGAATACACTCTCTTGGAAGGATAGTGCCGGAGCGGTGATTGCTACTGTGGGCTTTGATACAGCAGACAGCTATCGCTTTGTTGTTCGCAATGCGTTAGGCGATATTGTTATTGCCCCGCTCGGCTCGGTGGATATCATCGGTACGCTCAAAGTAAATGGCAAATCCGTTGCTGACACCTATGTTACTGTTACTACATACACTAGCGGTATGAATGGCAAAGTAGACAAGGTTGATGGCAAGCAGCTCTCTACCGAGGACTTTACTACCGAATACAAGCGAAAACTCGATGCTATCTCTACGGGTGGTATTACCGAAGGCGGTACAGGCTATGTAACATCGGGTGCTGTTGCAGAGGCATTGAAGACAAAGCTCTCTGCCGACCAGAACCTAAGTGATGTTGTGGATAAGGGAGCAGCCCGCACTGCCCTCGATGTCTACTCCAAGCCCGAATCCCAAGAGGTATTCCTACAGATTAGCGAGGGTCTTCAAGAACTAGTTCGCCTTACAGCGGACGAGATCAACGGTATGACTCCCGA
>JAFZFF010000030.1 GCA_017556045.1 Bacteroidaceae bacterium
AGGAATCAAATTTTGAGAAAAAAAATTACATCTCGCGCATCTCGCGACGAGACTTTACTGTTTATGTAGGCGTGTGTGCCCCGTGGAGCACACACGCTGTATGGTCAGGGTCTATGGATTAGTTCCAGAGGTTGCCCCATGTGCCGCGACGGTCGTTGCCGAGCTGATCAGCTGCATCAACTTCGTCCTCGCTGATTGACAATGTGCTTGCAGCCATCATCTCTACGGTCTCGATGTTCATTACCTCCATCTCGGGAGTCATATATGTTTTCTTCATAAGTTGTTCTTTTTATTAAAGGTTATTAGGGGATATTAGAGGAGTTAAGGGATGCTGGAACCCATCAGGGTGGGCTATGCAGCCCTTAACTCCAATCTTTTCGCTGTGCTTAAGAATTCAAAATTCAGAATTCAGAATTATTTAACCACCTTCTTGCCGTTAACGATGTAGATACCCTTCTCCATCTTCTCTACGCGACGGCCAGAGAGATCGTAGATTACGAGCTCACCGTTTGCGTTGATGAGCTGATCGATGCCAGTAGCATCCTCATCCTCACCACCGCGGCTGAATACGAACATTGCGGGAGCGTTTCCATCTGCAGGAGCAGGGAGGTATGCCTTGTTGGCCTTGTTGGTGAATTTGCCTTCGTTAAGTATAGCCTTGTAGAGACCTACATTTTCACCCTTAGCAGCCAATACATAGCCGTCACCTTCAACTGTGATGTTGAACACTGAACCAGCGAGCAAGTTGCTCTCAACAGTAGCCTCAGTAGCAGTGTACTCGAATGTGTAGTCGTTAGCTACAGCCTCGATGAGCACGGGAGTGTGAGCGGGGAGAACGTCTGCTACCTCAGCGAGAACAGCCTTACCCTCAGCGATGCTAGATACAGCGTATGCCTTAACTCCAGCGGGGATTGTGGTGTTGTAACCGAGCACGAGTGTAGCCCAGCCAGCCTCAGTTACGGTGAGAGTGTGCTGGAAGGTCTCAGCATGGTCTGCAACCTCTACCTCAGCGATAGTCCATGCAGAAGCACCTGCATTATCATCGTTGTTCCAAGCTACAACTGTAGAACCTGCAGCCTGAGCGTGAAGCATAGCACCACCTTCGGGAACAATCTTAACCGCATTGCTTCTGCCCATATTGGTGATAGTTACAGCCTTGGCACCATCAGTAGCGAAAGCCTTAGCCTCAGCCTGACCGCCACTATGACCCTTTGCTGTGTTCAGATAGCTGCCGTTCTCTACGTTGTAGAGGTAGAACTTACCTTCGCCTGCAGATACGAACTGGAAGAGCTTGCTTGCGCCTTCTTCATTGCTGAAATTCATGCCACCATTTTCGTTTACATAGATAGACTGTCCGCTGCGGCCATCACTCTCAGGCATAGCGCTTGAGATGACGTAGTACTTGCCAACCTCGGGCTGAATGGTCTCAAGAGCAGCGATGGCAGCGTTCAAGGCAACTTGTGCTTCGTTGATATTTGTTTTGTTTTCGATAGCAGTGTTCGCTGCAGCGATAGCGTTGCTGATTGCGGTCTTGCTGTCTGCGGTAACGCAACCTACTGCCGTGCCCTCGCCAAGAGCTACAAGAAGTTCTGTAGCCTCGTCAACCAATGCCTGAAGCTCCTCTGAGTCATCGCGGAGCTCTACGGTGAAGGTAGAACCTAAGTCAGCACCACCTGTCCAGTAAGCGAGCTTGTTACCGCGGTTGTTCATCTTGTGAGAGGTATGACCCTGCTGCTCCATAAAGAAGCCATTCTCTGCGTGAGAACTTGCAGAGAGTACCCAATAAGAGTTCTTATCACTACTATTCATAACACCAACTGTGGGGAATGTATTAGCTCCGTCACCATCAATTGTTGTAGAAGAAGTGAGTATCTTTCCAATACCTGCAGCCTTGTTAACGAGCTGGAAACCAGTGAAAGGGTCTCCAACAAATGCCCAAGAGTAAGCATCCTTGTTTTCTGCATCAACGACTTTCTCATTGTCGCTCAAGGGGATGTGGTTAAGTTCCTCATCATGGTGGAGATAGTACAGATTCTTATTCTTGATGTAATACCATGCTCCCCAATTTTCGTCAATAGGAGCTGTGGTCGCTGCATATGAAAAGGGAAGGTTTACTGAAAGGTTGATTGTAACCTTCTTACCATCAATATCGGCAGTTACCTCGCCATCGGGCTTAACTGCTGATACGCCATAGGGGAATGCTACTGTGATTGCGGGATACTCCTCGCCTACAAAAGTATTGCAATTTTGAGAGCACTTCTCCTCGCCTTCATATACGAATGAATAGGTGAAAGCAACTTCAACCAATGCTGTGGGGTCGTTCTTCTGAACGAAGCGCCATGCTGAAGCTGAACCAGCACTACCACCCCAGCTTGTGAGTGTTCCGTTCGCGCTTGCTCCATTGCCATGTCCATTTGCGTGGAGTGTTCCTTCTCCGATGTTGATGTTGAATGAACAGTCGCCAAGAATCTTAAGAGTAGCTTCTGCTACTGCATCTGTCATGTCACCATCGGTGTTGCTCAAATAGGTGTCAGTACCAAGGTTCTTCAAAGCAACCTTACCATCTTTTACAGTGGGAATCCAGTAGAAGTTGTTATTTTTAAGGTCTTCAGTAGCCCAAGCAGCCTTACCTTCAGCGTTTACATAGAGAGCCTTCTTTACGCCCTGTACCTTCTCGAACAAGGGAGCCTCGATAACGTAGAACAAGTCGCTAACGGGGAATACATAATCCTCAGCCAAGTCAACGATAAAGATAGAACCATCGTCGTTTGCGCTCCATGTGGTGAAGTCACTGGTGTTCGCATCTGTAGCAAAGTTTTTCTCGTTCCAGCAGTCGTTGCTATTCAAACCGCCCTTAGGACCGAATGCCAAGCCACCACCCTTGGGTGATACGCCTACTGTCCATGCTGCGCCGGCTTCTGTCCAAGAGCTTACAGAAGCAAGCTTCAAGCCTGTTGCTGCATTGTGAACGTACATTTCCTCGTGTGAGCCAGTGAAGAAGAACTTGTGCTTATCTTCCAATACGATTGCCTGCTCATCCTTCAAACCTACGTTGTCACCTGCATAGTACATCAAACCACCGGGTTGTGATGAACGGGTGTTCACGATGGTGTAATAGATAGGATTCTCAACTGTTGAGATCTGAGGCAGGTCAGTGACATCTGCCTTTGCCACTCCAACAAACGCGAGGAGGGCAGCAAAAAGCATAGTAAACTTTTTCTTCATTTTTTTAGTTGATTAGTTATTAAATAGATTAATTAAAAAAGGTTTCCGTTCGTGTTGGTCGGCACGCGGTGCGCACCGTATGTTTTCATAGCTCG
>JAFZFF010000031.1 GCA_017556045.1 Bacteroidaceae bacterium
AGGAATCAAATTTTGAGAAAAAAAATTACATCTCGCGCATCTCGCGACGAGACTTTACTGTTTATGTAGGCGTGTGTGCCCCGTGGAGCACACACGCTGTATGGTCAGGGTCTATGGATTAGTTCCAGAGGTTGCCCCATGAGCCGCGACGGTCGCCACGGTCGTTGCCGAGCTGGGTTTCAGCCTCCTCGTCAACGAAGCTGCCTGAGAACATCAATACCTGTGACTCCATCTCTGTGATCTCCACTTCGGGAGTGATATATGTCTTCTTCATATCTGTGATTTATGATTTTTGATTTATGAATTGTGATTTATGTCTCATGCTTCCCGATTCATGATTTACTCCGCGTCGTGCGAAATAAATCATAAATCAGAAATCATAAATGGATGTTTAGCGGATTACCTTAACGCCGTTAACGATGTAGATACCCTTCTCCATCTTCTCAACGCGACGGCCTGCGAGGTCGTAGATTACTACCTCACCGTTTGCGTTGATGAGCTGGTCGATGCCAGTGGTATCCTCATCGTCACCACCGCGGCTGAATGCGAACATTGCGGGAGCTCCCTCAGCAGCTGTCTGTACGGGGAGGTATGCCTTGTTGGCGGCGAACACAATCTTGCCAGCATCGTTGGTTGTTGTCTTCTTGTACAGAGCCACTACACCACCATTGTTAGAGAGCACATAGTTTGTGGTACCCTCAACAGGTGCAACTTCAGTATTGAATACTGAGCCAGCAAGCTGGTTGCTCTCAACAGTAGCCTCAGTAGCAGTGTACTCGAATGTGTAGTCGTTAGCTACAGCCTCGATGAGCACGGGAGTGTGAGCGGGGAGAACGTCTGCTACCTCAGCGAGAACAGCCTTACCCTCAGCGATGTTAGACACTGCGTATGCCTTAACACCTGTAGGGATAGTAGTGTTATAACCAAGCACGAGTGTAGCCCAGCCAGCCTCTGATACGGTGAGGGTGTGGTTGAGGTCTGTGAGTGAGAATTCTACCTCAGAGATAGTCCATGCAGAAGCACCTGCATTGTCATCGTTGTTCCAAGCTACAACTGAAGAACCTGAAGCCTGAGCGTGAAGCATAGCACCACCTTCGGGAACAATCTTAACCGCATTGCTTCTGCCCATATTGGTGATAGTTACAGCCTTGGCACCATCAGTAGCGAAAGCCTTAGCCTCAGCCTGACCACCATTATGATCCTTTGCTGTGTTCAGATAGCTGCCGTTCTCTACGTTGTAGAGGTAGAACTTACCTTCGCCTGCAGATACGAATTGGAAGAGCTTGCTTGTGCCTTCTTCATTGCTGAAATTCATGCCACCATTTTCGTTTACATAGATAGACTGTCCGCTGCGTCCATCACTCTCAGGCATAGCGCTTGCGATGGTGTAGAACTTGCCTTCCTCGGGCTGAACAGTCACAAGACCATCGATTGCAGCCTGCAGAGTAACCTGAGCCTCAATGCAGCCTTCCTTAGCGTCGGCAGCTGCTTGAGCCTTCTCAATCTCAGATACCAATGCAGCAAGGCTCTCGCTTGTAACGCTACCAACACCAGTGCTCTCGCTCAAAGCATTAGCCATAGCGTTGGCAGACTCAACAAGTGCAAGAAGTTCTGTAGCACCAGACAAATCACGCTCGGTTACCCACATGGTAGAACCATTGTCGTTATCCCACCAGAACGAAAGTTGGCCGCTTGTGGGAGCATTCAAGCATTCGCCCTTAGGATATTTGAAGCAGAAGTATTGAGCTGCATTGTTTGTGCGGCTTACAATCATTTGCCAATCTACACCTGTTGCATAGTTGCCCAATACGGGAGCGCTAGAACCATCAGAGTTAACGGCCTGTTCGATGCCAGCCTTTTTGTTTACTAATTTGAAACCATCGAAGATGTTGCCAACGAATGCCCAAGTATAAGCATCCTTGTTGTCTGCAGCAACTTGTCCTTTCAACTCGCAAGCGATGTATGTGTTCTCTTCTGTATACTGAAGGAAACCTGTATTTAAGGGATTGGTGTGGATGTTGATGTAGTACCAATTCTCGATGCTATTGTTGTTAGCTGCTGCAACGAAGGGAAGCTCAGCTACAGAAAGTTCGATAGTCTTTGTAACAACACCATCAACTACATCCTCGGCTGCGATTACACCAGTGGGCTTAGAGGCAGATACACCATAAGGGAATGAAACAGTGATAGCAGGATACTCCTCACCTACGAAAGTTTCAACACCTTCCTGTGTGTATTTAACCTCATCTTCATAAGTAAATTCATAGTTTACAGTAACTTCAACCAATGCAGTGGGGTCGTTCTTTTGTACAAAGCTCCATGCAGATGCTGAACCAATGACACCGCCCCAGCTTGTGAGATTACCGTTTGCGCCCTTACCGGAATCATGCCCAGCGGCATGAAGAGTCCCCCCAATCTTGATATTAAAAGAATTGCTTCCAAGTGCATTCAGGTTGCCATATACCGCATCTTTACTCATGACACCAGCAGCGTCGCTTAGATACTCTCCAGTACCAAAGTTCTTCAATGCGATAGTTCCATCATCTTTTACAGTGGGAATCCAGTAGAAGTTATGGTTGGTGAGATCTTCCGCTCCCCAAACAGCCTTGTTTTGATCGTTTACATAGATAGCCTTCTTGCCAGTTTCTCCCTGCACCTTCTCGAACAAAGGAGCCTCGATAACATAGAACAAACCAGAGATAGGAGCTACAAAATCCTCCGCCAACTCTACAACGAAGATAGAACCTGCGTCAGTAGCACTCCATACAGTGAAGTCGCTGGTATTTTCGTTCGTTCCATAGTTCTTATCATTCCAAAAAACATTTCCGTTCTCTCCTTTGGGACCAAAAGCAAGTCCGTTGCTTGTAGGAGCAGAAACTGTCCACTCTATACCTGCATCGGTCCATGAATCGACACTAGCCAACTTCTTTCCTGTCGCTGCATTATGAATGTACATTGCCTCGTGTGTGCCAGTGAAGAAGAATTTGTACTTATTCTCCAAAGTTAAAGATGTGCAACCATCCTTCAAACCGACATTGTCACCAGCATAGTACATCAAACCGCCAGGTTGTTCTGAACGTGTGTTGTAGATGGTGTAATAGATAGGATTCTCAACTGTTGAGATTTGAGGCAGGTCAGTGACATCTGCCTTTGCCACTCCAGCAAACGCGAGGAGGGCAGCAAAAAGCATAGTAAACTTTTTCTTCATTTTTTTAGTTGATTAGTTATTAAATAGATTAATTAAAAAAGGTTTCCGTTCGTGTTGGTCGGCACGCGGTGCGCACCGTATGTTTTCATAGCTCG
>JAFZFF010000032.1 GCA_017556045.1 Bacteroidaceae bacterium
CGCACCTGCAATATATTTTTCACGTAAGTTCGATATAAGGCTCACGTTTAATAAGCCCGGAGGCTAATTATCAATTATCAATTATCCATTGTCAATTTGCTGCTCTGCAGCACTGCCATGCCACCCCAAAAATAAACTTTTGTCACCTGAAAAATCCCTACTTCGCACAGGTTATTCGTCCCAAAATGCCGATTTCATCAGATTTTACTAAATCTCCAAACAATAAAGGCCACCCTCGCGGGCAGCCTCCATACTTATTTGAGCTATTCTTGCTTGTAGTTACGAAGTCCTTCGACATATCTCTTCAAATAGATGGCCAATATACCATTGTCGCCGATATTGCCGCAGAGGTCAGATTCACCAGGGAAGTAGATGCGCACAGAGTCGATGTCCTCTTCTGTCAGGCAGAATCCAGCCAAAAGCGAAGCCCTTTCTGTACCACCACTCAGGAAAGCCTCGACGGCGTGAGATACTGAGACACCTTGGCTGGTGATTTCTTGATGCTTTGTGGTGGCTGACTTCTTCGCTGAACCGATGATTTTCACCGCAGGATATTCGCCAAAGTCGCTAATGTTGTACTCCTTCACATCGTACTTGCCTATTCGTATGGGATAGGGCGGATTGATGGGTGTGAGGTACTTGCTGATGGTAAAGTAGTCCTCTACCAGCCATCCACACTTGTTGACTGTCACACGATAGTAGCGTCCTGTCATGAGGCGGAAATCGGTAGTGTAATAGGGCTTGAATGCCTTGGCTGGAATACGTTCGACAAAGCGTTTGAAGTTTCTGAATAGCTCTGCAGTCTCTTTGTCAGGATTGCTTGGTTCGAGCAATTCTAGTGTATAAGGAGTTGCCTTTGACTTAGGATTTTCGTAGAGTAATACGGAAAATGTCTTCTCAGATTTGCCTAAATTGGCAGAGGACTGCACGCCATGCAGTGCACCTAATAACTTAGCACCTGCATCAATACATGAATACCAATCACCATCCAATACAGATTTCGTAAGGTTGGCATAAGAAAAGAAATCTGGATCACTATATTGTGAATACCCTATCCTCGCCACCAACTTGCCCTCATCATAAATATCCCAGTTAGGACGGGGCGAAACCACGAATCCCATATACCAACGTGGTTCACCAAGTTTCAGCACTTCTCCGTCTAGCCATTTTTGCTCTTTGTCGCTATTCAGCTTTTCCAAGAGTTGCTTTTGTGATACCCCATTTTCGTCCTGCAGGTCGAGGAGTTTATAATTTCCCATCCAAGCCCAAACACCGCGACATTCTCTTACTTTCTTTTGAGGATGTCGCTCCAAGGGAGATATGAGCATGACGTTTTCCCCATAACCACCGACATATACCACTGAGTCAAAACCTTCATAGGGTGACTGACAAGGGCGCTTGCCGTTGTACTTAAAGAAAGCTTCCTTCATTTCTTCCACCGTTACAGTATCGTTGAAATGATTACGATGGAGCGATTTCAGATTGCTCTCTGTATGTTGTTGGTACTCGGCCCATCTCTCACTGAAGTAATCAAAGGACATTTGGCCGTACATGTTTGCCATAGGAAGTGCTGCTAAAGCAAAGGCAAGGAGTCGTTTAGTCGTTTTCATGATGTTTATATAATATGTTTCCAAAATTATGGAAATGTATAATCATTTGGGTAATTATTTTATTGTCTCTTTATTTTTGGTCCCATTATAGAAAAAAGCGCGGAGCTGATACACTATTTCTGATTGGAGGTCGTAGGAAAACCATGCACACGAATATAGGGATAACAGTCCACGCGATACGCGCAGAACCATTATGCAGCCCTTGTGTGCTATTGAAAATTTCCTACGTTCCCAATCACCAGACAAGCATAACGCTTCTATTTTCAAAATGTCTTGACAATGTGCCCGCTATTGCAGGCATTGTCACCGCAAAAGTAATGATTAATTTTGATTAATAAAATTTATTGGAAAGAAAATGTCTTTCGTGGCGTACCGTTTCATGTTTCGTTTCAATTAATATGCTCTCTCTCGGGAAGCGGATATGAGGAGTATGTTGCAAGGGAGTGAATAAATTGCTAAATTTGCCCAAAAATAACGAGATGCGCCGTATAATACCTTTTTTGTTGCTGCTGATGCTTGCGCTGAGCTCGTGTACCTCGCTTCGGTATGCGGGGGTGGGGCGTGTGCGTGACTTCAGTATCGAGAGTGCTGATGTGCCTGAGGCGTTTGATGGCTATCGTATCGCTTTTGCCTCGGACTTTCATCTGAAGAGCAAGTTTAAGGAGCGTCAATTGCATGGCACGGTGAAAGCGCTGCAGGCACTTGCTCCCGATGTGTTGATGCTCGGGGGTGACTACCAAGAGGGGTGCGAATATGTGGAGCCGCTACTGGCAGAGTTGGCGCGGGTGAGTCCTCCCGATGGGGTATATGCCGTGTTGGGCAACAATGACTATGAGCGTTGTACGGAACTGATACGTGCGGCCATGAGGCGTCATGGCATTCGCTTGCTCGAGGAGGAGGTGGATACGTTGCGCCGTGGTGATGGATATATTGTGGTGTGGGGCGCTAATCCCTATGCTGGGCGCTACGCTACGGCACCACGTAGGGGTGATAGTGCTGCGCCTCTGAGTGAAGAGTCTTTCGTAGTGTTGCTCACACACACTCCTGACTATGTGGAGGAGCCTGAGGCTGCGGTGGCCGATGTGGCGCTGGCAGGACATACGCATGGTGGGCAGGTGACACTCTTCGGGCTATATGCTCCAGTCACCGCATCGCGCTATGGCACTCGCTTCCGTACAGGACTGCGCCGTAGCAGTGGGGGAGTGCCTATCATCATCTCGGGCGGACTCGGGACCTCTCGCTACCCGGTGCGCTTCTGTGCTCCTACAGATGTAGTGGTAGTGACGCTGAGGCGTAAGGGATAGGATTATCGTTTGTAAAATCCGTGTTGCTTGATATATGCCTCCACATCGGGGTGGAGCATCTTTGCTGTGGACTCTCCTGCGGCAATGGCAGCGCGCACTTCGGTGGAGCTGTAGGGGAGAAGTTTTAGGGTTGAGGGTTTAGAGTTGAGGGTTGAGGGAGGCTCCGCGATGTTGTCCATCCAGATGGTTCCCTCAACTCTCATCCCTAAACTCTCAACCTTTTTTCCTTCAACTCTCAACTCTAAACCCTCAACCGAACTACGAGGATATACGATGATGGGTGTCTCGCTCAAGATGTCTTCGCCACGATACCAGCGGTGGAAGTTTTGCCAGTTGTCTTCGCCTATGATGAGGCTGAATGTGTGCTCGGGGTATGCTTCGCGCAGGGCTTGCAGTGTGTGGTAGGTATAGGAGGGACGAGGCAGATGAAACTCGAAGTCGCAGGCCTGTAGAGTGGGGTAGGGGGCTACGGCAAGTCGTAGCATCTCCAAGCGGTGTTGCTCGTCGAGTAGCTCGAGGTTTTGCTTCAAGGGGTTCTGCGGGCTCACCATCATCCATACCTCATCGACCAGCCCTTGCTCGCAGATGTAGGCGGCAAGGGCGGTGTGGCCGAGGTGTACGGGGTTAAAGGATCCCCCGAAGATACCTATTCTTCGGTTGAGGGATGAGGGTTGAGGGTTGAGGAGCCCTGGATGAAGAGTGTGAGGTGAGGGTTGAGGGATCATTTAGCGATAGTTTTATTTTCTAAAGATTTACGTAAGCCGCTCAGCATCCTGGCTGTTTGGTCTATAAGTCTATTGGCTTCAATAACTTCAGACCACTCCTTCTGCAGATAGCCTAAGTCTACAGCAATAACCAATTGGCAATAGAGCTCCATGAGTGAACCGTACGCAATCTCGACAAAATGCATTTGTTCCTTTGGAGAGATTCGGCTATCACCCTCAACGATATTTGAAGGGACAGAAATGGCCGCTCTACGTATCTGATCACATAAAGCAAAGCGCTCTTCTACCGGAAATTTAGAAAGAAGGTGATATACCTTTGTGACTAACTCTCGAGCGACGTGCCACACCTCTAATCTTTCAAAGTTGTACATATTCCTTCGTTTTTGCTAAGGTTCCCATGGTTGAGGGTTGAGAGGACCATCCGGATGGGCTACATCGCGGAGCTTCCCTAAACCCTCAACTCTCAACCCTAAACTAATAAACTCTCAACCGATAAAACTCTTGATGATGCTGAGCGCTTCGGCTTGGGCGGTGGCAAGGTCATCATTGATGACTACCTTGTCAAACTTGGGCGCGAAGGAGAGCTCGTATTCGGCTTTGTCGATACGCTGCTGTATCACCTCGGGGGCATCGGTAGCGCGGCCTTCGAGGCGGCGGCGAAGCTCCTCTACTGAAGGGGGCTGGATGAAGAGTGAGAGGGCGCGGTCGCCATAGTACTCCTTGATGTTGCAGCCACCTACGACGTCGACATCAAATACGACGTGCTGGCCTGCAGCGAGCTGGCGCTCTACCTGCTCCTTGAGTGTGCCGTAGAAGCGGTCGGGGTATACCTCTTCGTACTCGAGGAAGTCGCCTGCTGCGATGCGCTGACGAAACTCTTCGGGGCTGAGGAAGAAGTACTCTACGCCATGCTGCTCGCTACCACGAGGAGCGCGGCTTGTGGCTGATATAGAGAACGCAAGACCCAAGCCCTGCTGCATGAGATAGTTGATGATAGTAGATTTGCCTGAGCCTGAGGGGGCTGAGAAAATAATGAGTTTGCCGGTCATATTGTTGAGGGTTTAGGGTTGAGGGTTGAGAGATGAGGGGTTGAGAGAGGCTCCGCAATGTTGTCTGTTCGGATTGTTCCCTCAACTCTCTACCCTCAACCAATTACATAACGTTCAATACTTGCTCCTTGATTTGTTCGAGTTCGTCTTTCATCTTCACTACGATGTTTTGCATCTCGGCATGGTTGCTCTTGCTACCTGTAGTGTTGATCTCGCGACCCATCTCCTGAGCGATGAAGCCGAGCTTCTTGCCTTGGCCGTGGCCTTCGCTCATGGTCTCGCGGAAGTAGCTGAGGTGATTGGTGAGGCGCTGCTTCTCTTCGTTGATGTCGAGCTTCTCGATGTAGTAGATGAGCTCTTGCTCGAAGCGATTGTTGTCATACTCTACGCCGAGGCTCTTCTGCAGGTTGTCGAGGATACGCTCACGGATCTTCTCGGTGCGCTCCTTCTCATAAGGTGCGATGCTCTGGAGGAGTTGCTCGATGTTGTCGAGCTTCTCGGTGAACTTCTTCTCGAGTGCTGCACCCTCCTGGCGACGGAAGTCCATCAGCAGATTGATGGCTTCGGTGATGGCGGTGCGTGCTGCTGCCCACTCCTCGTCAGAGAGTTCCTTGACCTCGGTGCGGCTCATCACATCGGGCATACGCAGCAGGGTGGCAAACCAATCTGCAGGGGCGGGTATGCCGGTGGTGCGGCTTATCTCACAGAGTTGGTTGTAGTAGCTCTCTACCAACGCCTTGTTGATGGGAGTGGCTTGCTGGGCTGCATCTTCCTCAATCCAGAGGCTGAAGTCGACCTTGCCGCGCTCGAGCTGCTGTGCGATGAGGGTACGTATCTCCATCTCCTTCTCACGATAGAGTGGGGCGATGCGTGTGGAGAGGTCCAGCGCCTTGCTGTTGAGCGACTTTATCTCGGCATAAATTTTCTTGCTTCCGAATGTTGCTACAGCCTTGCCGTAGCCTGTCATTGATAGTATCATGTCTCTTTTATCTTTATAATCTTTGCTTTTTCGCGCAAAGATAGCGCTTTTGTCGTATAAAATCTTTAATTTTGCAAACAATTCTGTAGATAGCATAGAATATGGCTTGTATATTACACATTGAGACGGCTACGGATGTGTGCTCGGTAGCCTTGAGCGAAGACGGAGCAGTGTTGTTCTCAAAAGAAGATTTTAATGGTCCTCAACATGCGGTGACCTTGGGTGTTTTTGTTGATGAGGTGCTTTCGATGGCCGATAGCCACGCCAAGCCCATCGATGCTGTAGCGGTGAGCTGCGGCCCAGGTTCGTATACGGGACTTCGTATAGGTGCTTCGATGGCCAAGGGCATCTGCTATGGTCGCAACATACCGTTGATAGCGCTGCCTACGCTCAAGGTCTTGAGTGTGCCAGTGCTCTTGATGGATGAGTTGCCCGAGGATGCACTGCTGTGTCCCATGATCGATGCTCGTCGCATGGAGGTGTATTCGGCGATCTATGACCGTGCTCTGAATCCCGTGAAGGAGGTGAGTGCCGACATTATCGATGCCGATAGCTACAAGGAGTATCTGGACAAGCAGCCGGTATACTTCTTTGGCAATGGAGCAGCCAAGTGTAAGACGGTAATCACGCACCCCAACGCTCGCTTCCTCGACGATATACAGCCCTTGGCACGATGGATGTTCCCCTTGGCAGACCGTGAGTACCACAACGAGACGTTCCAAGATGTAGCCTACTTCGAGCCCTACTACCTGAAGGAGTTCGTTGCCACTGTGGCGAAGAACAAAGTGTTTTAGAAAATTTATACATTTCGATGAAATATAATACGCAAGAAAAGAATCTGCCGCTGCCCGAGTATGGACGTGCTGTGCAGAAGATGGTAGACCATGCGGTGACTATTGAGGACCGCGCCGAGCGTCAGCGTTGCGCCAACACGATCATTGCTGTGATGGGCAATATGTTCCCCATGTTGCGCGATATGCCCGACTTCAAGCATAAGTTGTGGGATCACCTCGCGGTGATGTCAGACTTTAAGCTTGATATCGACTATCCCTACGAAGTGGTGAAGCCCGAAGAGATGCATGCTGTGCCGCAGCGCTTGTCTTATCCGAAGGGTGCTATACGCTACCGCCACTATGGTCGCTGCATCGAGGAGATGATGAAGAAGGCGTGTGAGATGCCCGAGGGCGAGGAGCGTAGCGAGCTGCTGCGTCTCATAGCTGCGCAGATGAAGAAGGAGTACGTGTTGTGGAACAAGGATAGCGTAGAGGATAGTAAGATCTTCGAAGATATCTGCGAATACTCTGATGGTAAGATACGCCTCACTGAGAATGAGCTCAACCTCGGAGTGTACCGAGCACCATCGCAGCAAAACAATAATAAGAACAAGGGCAAGAACCAACGCCGCAAGAATAAGAAAAAATATTAACCATGGCTTCATTTATCATCGAAGGCGGACATCGCCTGCAGGGAGAGATTACTCCACAAGGTGCGAAGAACGAGGTGTTGCAGATACTGTGCGCCACGTTGCTCACACGCAGTAAAGTGGTTGTAGACAATGTGCCCGACATATTGGATGTAAACAACCTGATCACTATGATGCAGTCGATGGGTGTGCAGGTGGACCGTCTGGGTATGGGCCGCTTCAGCTTCCAAGCCGACAATATCGATGAGAACTACCTTGAGAGCGATGAGTTCCTGAAGCTCTGCTCCAGCTTGCGTGGTTCGGTGATGCTCATGGGCCCCCTGCTCGCACGCTTTGGCCGTGTGCTCATCAGCAAGCCCGGAGGCGATAAGATTGGTCGCCGTAGACTTGATACCCACTTCCTCGGCTTGATAAAGCTGGGTGCTTCGTTCTCTTTCGATGAGAATCGTGGCATCTATGAGCTCAGTGCCAAGGAGCTCAAGGGTACCTATATGCTGCTCGATGAGGCTTCGGTGACGGGTACGGCAAATATCATCATGGCTGCCGTATTGGCCAAGGGTACCACTACCATATACAATGCCGCGTGCGAACCCTACATACAGCAGTTGTGCCGCATGCTTTGTCGCATGGGAGCCAAGATAGAGGGCATTGCCAGCAATCGCTTGGTGATCACAGGTGTCGAGGAGTTGCAGGGTTGCGAGCATACCGTACTGCCCGATATGATCGAGGTGGGTAGCTTCATCGGTATGGCTGCTATGACACGTAGCGAACTGACTATTCGTAATGCCTCTATCGAAAACCTCGGTATCATCCCCGACAGCTTCCGCCGCTTGGGTATCGTCATCGAGGAGCGTGGCGATGATCTCTTCATCCCTCGTCAAGAACACTATCAGATAGAGTCCTTCATCGATGGCTCTATCATGACTATAGCTGATGCCCCCTGGCCCGGACTTACGCCCGACCTGCTGAGCGTGTTGCTCGTCACTGCCATACAGGCACGAGGTAGTGTGCTCATCCATCAGAAGATGTTTGAGAGCCGCCTCTTCTTCGTAGACAAGCTCATCGAGATGGGTGCTCAGATTATCCTTTGCGACCCCCACCGTGCTGTAGTCAACGGACATGACCATGCCATCAGCTTGCGCGGACATACGATGACTTCGCCCGACATCCGTGCCGGTATCGCGTTGCTCATCGCTGCTATGAGCGCAGAGGGTACCAGCCGTATTGACCGCATTGACCAGATTGACCGCGGATACCAGAATATTGACGAACGTCTCAATCGTCTCGGTGCCCGCATAACTCGTGTAGAACTATGATACGCCCAGAAGAAGTATATTGCATAGGTAAGTTTACCCGTACCCATGGTGTACAGGGAGAGATGGCATTGGCCTTCACGGACGATGTCTTTGACCGCGTCGATTGCCCCTATCTCGTGTGCTCTATGGATGGTATACTCGTGCCTTTCTTTATCGAGGAGTACCGCTTCAAGAGTCGCGATGTGGCGCTCATCAAGTTTGAGCGTATCGACACCTCTGAAGCTGCTGCGATGTTTACCAACAAGGAGGTGTATTTCCCCAAGTCGTATGCTGAGCAGGCCGAGGATGGTGAGTATAGCTGGCAATACTTTGTCGGCTTCGAGGCCGAAGATGCTACTCATGGTCACTTGGGCGAACTGGTCGACGTAGATGAGAGTACCGTCAATACGCTATTTGTGGTAGAGCGCCCCGATGGCGAGGAGCTGCTGATACCCGCTCAAGAGGCGTTTATCGAGGATATCGACCACGATGAACGTATAATAAAGTTTAATTTACCTGAAGGATTGTTAGAATAGACAATCACGAGAGGGTAGGGCATTGTGAAAAACCGTATATTTGCATCCAACGTATGAGTAATAAAAAGAAAGACAAGGAAGGACTTTGGCAGAGAATCTCGCGACGCTACGATGTAGTGGCTACGCGACGTGGATTTCATGACATCGAGTATCATCTGTCGGTGTCTCGACTGGGTGTTGCTTTCTGTTCGTTGGTGGCTGTGGTGCTCGTGGTGGCTATCACTACGGCAGTGCTCTTCTATACTCCGATGAAGCGATATATGCCAGGCTATGTGAGCCCTGAGCAGCGTGAACTCATGCTGGAGGCTTCGCTTCGTGTGGACTCACTATACGAGACCGTGCAGCGCCATCAGCTCTATGTGATGAACCTGCAGGATATCTT
This sequence comes from Bacteroidaceae bacterium, assembly GCA_017556045.1. Lineage (GTDB taxonomy): Bacteria > Bacteroidota > Bacteroidia > Bacteroidales > Bacteroidaceae > UBA1189. Next base: position 9,304 of record JAFZFF010000032.1, read on the forward strand.
CCGTGGTGAGATAAAGATCGACTCCGTGAGCACGATTGACTCGATCACCGTATTGCGCAGTACCGACCTTATGGGGCGTACCGAGCGTGAGAGCGAGTTTGTGCGTCAGTACGAGGAGAATGAGAAGTATAACCTCACTTCGCTCCCTTTGCGCAAGAGCGATATGGAGGGATTGCACTTCGCAACACCGCTGCGTGGCATGTTGTCAGAGACGTTTAATCCCACGAAGATGCACTTTGGCGTAGACCTCGTGCCTACAGGTACTAATCAAAATGTGGGCGCCGTGCTCGATGGTACGGTTGTGATGTGTGGCTATACCCCCAATGATGGCTATGTAGTCATGCTTCAGCACGTGGGCAATCTGGTGACAATCTATAAGCACCTGTCTGCCAACTTCCGCAATGAGGGCGATAAGGTAAAGGCTGGTGAGCCTATCGGTACGCTGAATAAGCCCACAGATAAGCAGCGCTCGCAGACCTATTTGCACTTCGAGTTGTGGCACAAGGGTACCGCCCTCGATCCCACTCAATATATATCATTTTAATAGATAATATAATGTATACTATGGACAAGCATAATCAATACGACAATACTGCTCGCAAGCGCCAGATAGCTATTCTGGGCTCTACGGGTTCCATTGGTACTCAGGCGTTGCAAGTCATAGAGGAGCATAGCGACAAGTATGAGGTGTATGCTCTCACCGCTAATAATAATGTAGACCTGCTCATCGCACAAGCTCGTAAGTTTCTTCCCGATGTGGTGGTGGTAGCCAATGAGATGCACTACGCCAAGTTGCGTGATGCTTTGGCCGATCTCCCCATCAAGGTATATGCTGGTGCCGATGCTTTGGCCGATGTGGCAACTGCTGAGCCTATCGATATGGTGCTGGCCTCTATGGTGGGCTATGCAGGACTTCGTCCCACGATGAATGCTATTCGTGCAGGTAAAGCTATCGCTTTGGCCAATAAGGAGACTTTGGTCGTTGCCGGTGAGCTCGTTACCCAGCTGGCCATCGAGAACCGTGTGCCTCTGTTGCCCGTCGACTCTGAGCATTCGGCCATCTTCCAATGCCTGGCAGGTGAGATGAGCAACCCCATAGAGAAGCTGCTGCTTACCGCTTCGGGAGGTCCCTTCCGCACATGGAGCATGGAGCAGCTACAGCACGCTACACGCGAGCAAGCCCTCAAGCACCCCAACTGGGATATGGGCGCCAAGATCACCATTGACTCTGCTTCGATGATGAACAAGGGTTTCGAGGTTATCGAGGCAAAGTGGCTCTTCGATGTCGCTCCCTCGCAGATTGAGGTTGTCGTGCATCCGCAGTCTGTGGTACACTCTATGGTGCAGTTTGCCGATGGCTCTGTAAAGGCCCAGCTCGGCACACCCGATATGCGCCTACCCATACAGTACGCGTTCAGCTACCCTCAGCGCTTGCCGCTCAGCACCGAGCGTCTTGACTTCTCTACCCTGTCAAGCCTCACCTTCGAGCAGCCCGACCCTGTACGCTTCCGCAACCTTGCCCTCTCGTTCGAGGCTTTGGAGCGTGGCGGTAATATGCCCTGTATCCTCAATGCAGCCAATGAGGTATGCGTAGCTGCCTTCCTCAAGGAGCGTGTAGGCTTCTTGCAGATGAGCGATGTGATAGAACGTACCATGCAGAAGGTCGACTTTATCAGTACACCCACCTACGAAGATTACGTAGCTACCGATGCTATAGCACGTCGCGTAGCTGAAGAATTCATAACACATTAATTCATAACTTAGACAGATGTCAATATCTTTTATTCAGATCATTCAGATGCTCGTCTCGCTATCACTACTCGTAGTGATACACGAGATGGGACACTTCCTTTTCGCACGCCTCTTCGGAGTGCGTGTAGAGCGCTTCTCGCTCTTCTTTGGTAAACCTATCCTGCGCTTCAAGCCCAAGCGTAGTGAGACCGAGTATGTAGTGGGTTGGCTCCCCTTCGGTGGCTACGTAGAGCTGTCGGGCATGATTGACGAGAGCCTCAATCTGGAGCAGATGAAGCAGCCACCCCAGCCCTGGGAGTTTCGCACCAAGCCAGCATGGCAGCGCCTTATCATTATGATTGGTGGCGTATGCTTCAACCTCATCTTCGCTTGCTTCATCTATGCGATGATACTCTTCAAGTGGGGCGACACATATACTCCCCTGGATAATTGCAAGTATGGCATGGAGTTCAATGAGCGTGCCGAGGCTATGGGCTTCCGCGATGGCGACGTCTTGGTGAGTGCCGATGGCGAAGCTTTTGAGCGCTACGGTGCCGATATGTTGCGTACTCTCACCGAGGCCAGTGAGGTCACCGTATTGCGCAATGGCGCTGAGGTGAAGCTTACTATGCCCGAGGAGCGTAGCATGCTCGACTTCAACAAGGATGTGCAGCCCTTCATCAGCTTCTATGAGCCCATGGTCATCGATAGTGTCATCCCCTCAAGTGGAGCTGCTCAGGCTGGTCTGATGTCGGGCGACCATGTAGTGAGTATTAATGGTACTGTAGCAAATACCTGGACAACCTTCACTACGGCGCTCAAGCAGTTGCTCCAGAAAGAGCAAGAAGGTGAGATAGTCAATCACGATATCACCCTTGTCTATACTCGTGATGGCGTTGCCGACACCGTAGTGGTGCCCACAGATGCCTCATTCAGAGTAGGCGTGACCATCGTGCCCTCATACTCAAGTGTGAACAAGAAGTACGGCTTCTTTGCCTCTATCCCCGCAGGTGTCTCTTACGGATGGAACACCCTCGTAGGATATGTGAGCGACTTCAAGTATATCTTTACCAAGGAGGGCGCTACCTCACTGGGTGGTTTTGCTACTATCGGTAGCCTCTTCCCCTCATTGTGGAACTGGCTCACCTTCTGGACTATGACAGCCTTCATCTCTATCATCCTCGCCTTCATGAACATCCTGCCCATCCCCGCTCTTGATGGTGGACATCTCTTGTTCCTGATCTTCGAGATGATCACAGGCCGTACCCCCAGCGACAAGTTCATGGAGTATGCCCAGTACACTGGCATGATCATCCTCTTTGGCTTGATGATCTACGCAAACTTTAACGACATCCTCCGCCTCTTCTTCTAACGGCACTGAGCGATGTATCTATAGGTTCCCTCTTACTTCGGTAAGGGGGAATTTCTTTTGGGAATAATATAGGTGTTACCCATTTTTTACAATTCTCCTCCTAAGGTAGGAGGCCGACGCGGTATGAAAGCGTCGGTTACGACGACGGGAGATTTATCTCCCCTAAGGAGTGCCGAAGGCTTTTCCCCTCGTAGAGGGGGAGGTGGTATGAACTTTCTGCTAATACCCCCTCCGCTTCGCTCGTCCCCCTACGTTAGGGGGACAATCCGTAGCTCAGGGAAAACTGCTATATTATTCCCAAACATTTTGTAATATCAGATGTTACTTCATTGCTATTAACCCATTAAAATGGAGAAGACAATGAAGAAAATGCTAACAATGGCGGCCGCTACGTGTCTGGCCGCTCTTACCGTATCGTGCGGCAACAAAAAGAAGGTCGAACCCCTGGCGGCGATAGAGGCGTATAGCGATAGTATCTATATGCTGAATGACTCGACCATTGGCGAACTACAAACCTTCATCTACGAGGGTGTGTTGCCTACCGACGCAGGAGTGCCTGCAAACTATGTGCTCACGGTCACGAGCTATGGCTTGAATGCAGATGGCACATACAGCCTTACCGAGAGCTACACGGAGACCAATGGCCTGACGCGCACCAACTACGATGAGGGTCAGAAGCTGGTGCTGGTGGGTATGCCCAATGACTCTACTGCTATCGTCTACGAACTCATCTCGTATAGCGATCGCCCCAAGATGCACCTGGTGGCCGAGGGTGACAGCGCTCTGCACAAGGTGGACAAGCATATGAAGCGTGTGTCGCATGACATGAGACATAAGTTGAAGAGAGTCAAGGATAGCAAGTAAAGCTCCCCGACCCACTCGCAAGTATCCCCTAATCCATATATTATACAACTCTTAATCCCTAAACTTATGAAAAGATTTGTTCCGATGCTCTTCGCGGCAGCTCTGATGGTCACTGCTTGCGAAAAGACTCCCGACACGGGAAAGCTCGATGATGACTATCTCGTATACACCAACTATGACGAAGATACCGACTTCAAGGCATTCAGCACCTTCTACGTGCCCGATAGCGTGCTCATCATCACTGGCAATACCGACAAGCCCAAGTATCTGTACGCAACACCCGCCTCAGACATCATCATTGGCAACTTTGTCAGAGGCATGGAGAGCGCAGGCTACATCCGCACTACCGATAAGAGCGCCGCAGATCTTGGCCTGCAGATCAGCTACGTCGAGGATACCTATAGCTTCCGCTACTTCAATAACTATCCTTGGTGGTACGGATACCCCTGGTACTGGAACTTCGGCTATTGGGGCAACTGGGGCGGATGGTACTGGCCATATAACGTCACCTACTCATATACCACAGGCTCTATATTGGGCGAGCTCGTCGACTTGACATTGCCTCCCACCACCTCTAAGACCCTTCGCGTGGTATGGAGCACCTACATCAGTGGATTGCTCAATGCCAATGGCTCACTCAACACCTCCGAGTTGGAGCAGGGCGTAACCCAGGCATTCAGCCAGTCGCCTTACCTGAAGAAATGATGTTATTCCCTCTTAATCTAACCCTTTTAATACTATAGAGATATGAAAAATCTTAAGCAGTATTCTACCCGTTTGGTAGTAGCCATGGCCCTGCTCTTGGGCATCACTCTGCCCGCCAAGTCACAAGTATCGCTCGATGCCTACTACAATGTCGACTGGCAGTTCAACATCCCCATCAATAAGTTTGCCAACAAAGCCAGTGGCTGGGGCATGAACTTCGATGCCGGCTGGTACCTTACTCCAGACATTGCCATCGGTGCCTTCATGAACTACCATACCAACAATGAGTACGTCGAACGCCACGTGGTAGCGGTAAACTCTGAGACCTCGATCTTCACCGATCAGCAGCGCTCGCTCTATCAGCTCCCCTTCGGTGTCACCGCGCTCTACCGCATTGTCGAGGCCGATTGCCAACCCTATGTGGCCCTGAAGCTTGGTGCCGAGTATGCCCACATGTCTTCGTACTACTACATCTATAAGTCGTCTGCCGACACTTGGGGCTTCTACATGTCTCCCGAGATAGGTGCTCGCTGGTACCCTTGGGACAATGGCATGGGCCTGCACGTAGCTGCCTACTATAGCTTCTCTACCAATGAGGGCAAGGTGATGGGCCAAGAGCTCAAAGACCCAGGCAACTTTGGCTTCCGCCTCGGTTTGGCCTTCTGATGATATAGAAATCCTGATCTGTTTGTTGGCAATTGAGAGTCTCTCTCGGTTGCCAATGTTGGTTGTAATGTTTTGCGCTAACTTTAAGGCAATAATATAGGTGTTTGCCCATTTTTACGATTCTCCTCCTAAGTAGGAGGAGTACCCTCGTAGAGGGGGAGGTGGTATGAGCTTATGCAATGTAATACCCCCTCCGCTTCGCTCGTCCCCCTATGTTAGGGGGACAATCCTAGGCTCAGGGTAAACTGCTATATTATTGCCAAAATAAAAGGATTTATTTTGTTCTCCTCTCGGTTTGCACTAACTTTAATCTGCTTCGCAGCTTGAAGATACGCGGCACCTCGGGATAAAAAATAAAAGGATTTATTTTGTTCTCCTCTCGGTTTGCTGTATCTTTAATCTGCTTCGCAGCTTGAAATTAGGCTGCACCTCGGAAAAATGCAAGTAAACTTGCTTTTTCTCTCGGTTTGCACTAATTTTGTATCGCATTTTGCGCCCGCACGCTTCTCTGAGATGACTGTTAGTACATGAAAAACACTATGGGCCATTAGGACAAGCCGTGCGGGTATGTTGTGTGGAGCAATCAACCATTTTTTTGATAACACCTAATATAAGATAAAACGTGATTTCAGTAGACGGATTGGCCGTGGAGTTTGGCGGCACTACATTATTCAAAGACATATCGTTTCAGATCAACGAAAAAGACCGCATCGCCCTGATGGGTAAGAACGGAGCGGGTAAGAGCACCCTGCTCAAGATACTCGCTGGAGTGCGTCAGCCCACGCGTGGTAGAGTGTCGGCACCCAAAGATTGTGTCATCGCCTACCTGCCCCAGCATCTGATGACTGAGGATGGCCGCACAGTCTTCGAGGAGACCTCACAGGCCTTTGCTCATCTGCACGAGGCCGAGGCCGAGATTGAGCGTATGAATAATGAGCTGGCTACACGCACCGACTATGAGAGCGACGAGTATATGGCACTCATTGAGCAGGTGGCCGTGCTGAGCGAGAAGTTCTACGCCATCGATATGACCCACTTTGAGGAAGATGTGGAGAAGACGCTGCTGGGTCTCGGCTTTGAGCGTACCGACTTTGACAAGCCCACCTCAGAGTTTTCGGGCGGATGGCGCATGCGTATCGAGCTTGCCAAGCTCTTGCTCAAGGATCCCGACGTGTTGCTCCTCGATGAGCCCACCAACCATCTCGACATCGAGAGTATACAGTGGCTCGAGGAGTTTATCAAGACCTCAGCCAAGGCCGTAGTGGTCATCAGCCACGACCGTAAGTTTGTAGACTCTATCACCACCCGCACCATCGAGGTCACCATGGGCCGCATCTACGACTACAAGGCATCATATAGCCACTACCTCGAGTTGCGCAAGGAGCGTCGCGAGCAGCAGCAAAAGCAGTACGAGGAGCAGCAGAAGATGATCCAGGAGACCAAGGACTTCATCGAGCGCTTCAAGGGTACCTACTCTAAGACCCTGCAGGTGCAGAGCCGTGTGAAGATGCTCGAGAAGCTCGAGATCATCGAGGTCGACGAAGAGGATACATCACGCCTCCGCCTCAAGTTCCCGCCCTCACCCCGCAGTGGTAACTATCCCGTGATAGCCGATGGCGTGGGCAAGAGCTACGACCGTCTCATCTACAAGGATGCCACCTTCATGGTAGAGCGTGGCGACAAGATTGCTTTCGTCGGACGCAATGGCGAGGGTAAGTCTACGATGGTCAAGAGCATCATGGGCGAGATACCCTACGACGGCACCATCACCTTGGGTCACAACGTACAGATCGGCTACTTTGCGCAAAACCAGGCAGCCCTGCTCGATGACGAGCTCACCGTGTTCCAAACCATTGACGATGTCGCCAAGGGCGAGGTGCGCAACAAGATACGCGACCTGCTCGGCGCCTTCATGTTCGGTGGTCCCGAGGAGTCGATGAAGAAGGTCAAGGTACTCTCCGGAGGTGAGCGTACCCGCTTGGCGCTGCTCAAACTACTGCTCGAACCCGTCAACCTCCTGATCCTCGACGAGCCTACCAACCACCTCGACCTCAAGACCAAGGACGTGCTCAAGCAAGCCCTGCAAGACTACGATGGCACCCTCATCCTCGTGAGCCACGACCGCGACTTCCTCGATGGCCTCGCTACCAAGGTATACGAGTTTGGCCACCAGCGTGTGCGCGAGCACCTCTGCGGCGTATACGAGTTCCTTGAGACCAAGAAGATGGAGAATCTGCAGGAGCTCGAGCGCAAGAATGCCTAAATAACCTTGGAAATCTTCAAGTAATAATATAGGTGTTTGCCCATTTTTTACGATTCTCCTCCTAAGATAGGAGGCCGACGCGGTATGAAAGCGTCGGTTACGACGACGGGAGATTTATCTCCCCTAAGGAGCGCCGAAGGCTTTTCCCCTCGTAGAGGGGGAGGTGGTATGAGCTTATGCAATGTAATACCCCCTCCGCTTCGCTCGTCCCCCTACGTTAGGGGGACAATCCTTGGCTCAGGGTAAACTGCTATATTATTGTCAAAATTCAAATAAGTTTTGATATTTCTCTCGGTTTGCACTACCTTTAGCGGCGCTTTGCGCGCTGAAATTAGGCTTCGCCTCGGAAATCTTCAAATAAATTTGATATTTCGCTCGGCTTGCACTAATTTTGCACATTCGAACAAAAAAGGAAATTATACAAATTATGATAAGCAAGATAGAAGCACTGATGGCAGAGGTCGAAAACCTCAACGCCAGCAACGCAGAAGAGCTCGAAGCACTGCGCATCAAATACCTGAGTAAGAAGGGCGCTATCAACGACCTGATGGCCGACTTCCGCAATGTCCCCGCCGATCAGAAGAAAGAGGTGGGCATGCGCCTCAATGCACTCAAGACACGCGCTACCGAGCGTATCGCCGAGCTCAAGGAGGCATTTGAGACCAACGATAGCGGTGCAGCCGAGATGGACCTCACCCGTACCGCCTACCCCGTAGAGCTTGGTACACGCCATCCCCTCTCTATTGTAAAGAACGAGATTATCGACATCTTTGCCCGCATGGGCTTTGCCCTCGCCGATGGTCCCGAGGTAGAGGACGACTGGCACGTGTTCTCATCGATGAACTTTGCTGAGGACCACCCCGCACGCGACATGCAAGACACCTTCTTCATCGAGGCACACCCCGACATCATCCTCCGCACCCACACCTCATCCGTTCAGAGCCGTGTGATGGAGAATGCCCAGCCCCCCATCCGCATCATCTGCCCCGGCCGCGTATATCGCAACGAGGCCATCAGCTACCGTGCACACTGCTTCTTCCACCAGGTAGAGGCCCTCTACGTAGACAAGAACGTATCGTTCACCGACCTCAAGCAAGCATTGCTCCTCTTCGCTAAGGAGATGTTCGGTGAGGAGACTAAGATCCGTCTCCGCCCCTCATACTTCCCCTTCACCGAGCCTTCAGCCGAGATGGACATCAGCTGCAACATCTGTGGCGGCAAGGGCTGTCCCTTCTGTAAGGGTACCGGTTGGGTAGAGATCCTCGGTTGCGGTATGGTAGACCCCAACGTCCTCGAGCTCAACGGCATCGATAGCAAGGTATACTCAGGCTACGCCCTCGGTATGGGTATCGAGCGTATCACCAACCTCAAGTACCAGGTCAAAGACCTCCGTATGTTCTCAGAGAACGACGTACGCTTCCTCAAGGAGTTCGAGGCAGCCAACTAACGGCACAGTACACAATCCACATACTACAAGCGCGTGATACCACCGGTGTCACGCGCTTATCTTTAGGTAATAATATAATGTGAGTTGATGTTACTTGCCAATTCCGAAATACTCGGTTTTCAGCCAATAGGCATAGATTGGGTCTTGGAATGAATATTCTCCAGCCTTGTTGTCTAAGATATCGTTCTTTACGAGAGCGGCCTTCGAACGGGCTATCGAGGTGGTAGATGATATCTGGTAACGGTGCATTACATCAGTAGAGCCAATGGACTTTTCGCCTGCGATGAGAGCTTTCAGATAGTTGAGCTGCTGGTTTGTTAGTGTTTCAGTAATTGTGACAAATAGCAGGCTCAGTTGTTCTACTAATGCCGCGTGTGCCTCGCTGACAATCTCTACAGTGCATATATCTTTAGTGCGCAACCACGACTGTTGTGCCAATTGTTGAGCATAGTACGGGTGGTTGTCTACAAGCTTTGCAATCAGGTGGCTTGCCTCCTTGGTAATGCTCTTTCCTGTATCTGCAAAACGAGTGTTGAAGAACTCGACAAGGTGGGGTGTATCAATCTTGTTGAGGAATATTAAATTGCCGAATTTATAGAATGGCTTAGAAGAGTTGGTAAATACCTCTAACATCATGTGGCGCTTGCTACCATAGAGACAATATGCTACATGTTGATGCAGCTGCCAGTGAGAGCGCAACTTCTTTTGGAAATAGTCAGGGTCAGTAAATTCGGCAATGTTCTGAAATTCATCTATGCAGATGACTATCTTGACTCCCTTTTTCTTGGCAATGTTTTCGGCGAGGTCAAGAACTTCATCGGGGTTACGTTTTACAGCCTCCCAATCAAAGTCTATGGAAACTTCGTTCATCGGGTCGGTACCGATAGATATCTTTGGGACAAGTTGTGAGAAGAAACTCTTGGCATTCTCTACTGCCTCTTCCCATCTTGTGGAGGTGGCGGCAATGACTTTTTGTGCAAGCAAAGAGTAAAAATGCTCCTCGTTACGCACATTAAAGAGGTCGATATGGCAGACCCTAAGGTGCTTCTCCTGCTCCATTGCCATTTTTGAAACCTTATTGACAAGTGAACTCTTACCCCATCGACGAGGAGATATTATTATCGTGTTTATCAGTGAAGTAAAGTTCTGCACCAAGTAATCAGTTTCCATCTCTCGGTCAGTAAAATTCTTCTCTGTTGCAATCTTTCCAAAGATAAAGGGAGTCTCCATAGTTCTTTTTTTTGCAAATATAGTACAAAACATGTAACAACACAAATTGTTGTTACAAAAAATGTAACAACATATTTTGTACCAATGCGCCCTTTATCGGCAAGCAATTGTAGTGAAAAACCATAAAAACGGGCTATTTCTTGCCGATATCGGCAAGAAATGCTACTTGATGGATACCTGCCTCACGGCGCAAGACAATTATAAGACCTTGATGGCTTACTTTAAGGTAAGTGGTTTGCCTTAAGGGGATATTAAGTAGAGTGATGTAATAATATATCCATCCGCCTCAAACAATTCTGAGGAGAATGGATATAACGGATAGAGTGCAAATTTACGCAATTACCTGACACTTTAGGTCACTTGGCACATAGGATATGTGTATCCAGCGGCCGTCACCCTCCCAA
>JAFZFF010000033.1 GCA_017556045.1 Bacteroidaceae bacterium
CCTTATCTACTTAAAGAAAACTTGACGGTTCGTTCAATTTACCCTATCTCGTGACGACATCACAAGATAGCTTCTTGTACTACTTGTCTGTATGGAAAAACTTTTCAAAGAACTCTTCTTTTTACCATCTCAAGGGGTGTCCCTCTCGATTGCGGATGCAAAGGTAGATACTTTTTACTTTCTGACCAAACAATATAAGAACTTTTTTGAAGGAAAATTTAAACGATTTTCGTAAGTGACTGATTTTCAGTAGTAGGTGATTTTAACCCATTTTGGCAATTATTAAACGTTTGACAAATATATGTTGCAAAACATGAAAATTGGGCGTTTTGGAGAGAAATAACAGTATGGGAGAGAAAAGAGGGGAATGGGATGCCCACCCTACGGAGATGTCCTCGCATTATTTTTTGCAGTAGCCTTACGGAGCCAACATGGGAGCACATTACTGTTTGAACAAAGGGTGCTTGTAAATAAAAAAAGAGACTCGACTACCGCCAGAACGATAGCCGAGCTCATGTATGTAGAACGATACGATTTTATCGGACTACAATAATAAAGTTACTGCAAACCGAATGAAAGTATAAGAATGCTTGCATTTTCTATACTGAGCATTATTCACCTACTGACACAGGCTGGTCTGCCGCAGGGTTTTGCACCATTTGCTTATTGCCACTCATCTCATAGATGGGAATAGGATAGATAAGGGCAGCGTCACCTGCTGGGATATTGAAGATATACTGTTGCTCAAATCCCGCTCCACGGCGATCGACACCTTTACCGAGACGCATCAGGTCAAAGTACGAGTGTCCCTCACCCCACAACTCGATACGGCGTTGCATCCAAACGGCAGCGGCTAGTTCCTCAGTAGTAGCAGCAGTGCAGTTATATCCCGGATCGCGATAGTTCTTCACGAAGGTATTGAGAACCTCGACACCCTTAGCCACATCGCCCATCATAGCTTTGGCCTCGGCAAGGATGAGATACATTTCTTCGATACGCATCAGAGGTATATCACTTGCCTTGATGTCTCTTTCGTTGCTTCCGAGCATGTTGTTATAAGGAGCAAATTTTACCTGTGTGTAAACTGGTGCTCCATAATTCTGTATATATGCGTTCTGCCTCTCATCGAGGTTGGGCGATGTACCTTGGTCATTGAGGAACCATCCCTTGCGCACGTCAGTAGAGGGTATTGATTTATAAAGCGACTGACTCACCATTCTCCATGCTCCAAACATAGTATAACCATAAGAGAAGGTACACATATGTGAAGGCCAGTTGGCGAAGCCCATCGCTACGGCATCAGCAGTATCAGCATTGATACCCCATAGCCAAGCAGGGTCATTGATATCGTTAAAGGCAGGACGACTCACTTCATCTCGAGTATAAGGGCGTGCCACGCCAGCATCGATGACATTCTGTGCATCGGCAGCGGCAGCCTCCCAACGATTCATCACCAAGTTGATACGCGCACGCAGACCATAGGCTGCCTGTACACTGATGAATCCCTTGTCAGGATATGCAATTGTATTGTTCTTGAGCAACTCGATGGCTTTGTCCAGATTAACCAAGATGTAATCATACACCTCCCTTACGGTAGCACGTGGAATACCGACGCTATACCAGTCATGCATATTGTCTTCGGTAACGATAGGTACGCACAGTGCCTCTTCGTTACCCACATAGGTATGTTCATACATCTGCGCCAGATAGAAGTAGTCGAACGCACGCAATGCGTACGCCTGCGCAAGGTAGCAATTGACATATTGGTTTTCTCCCAGCTCCATTAATTGCAGGATATTACGATTGATGACATCGATATTGTTGTAGAGCGTGAACCAATAGACATATGTAGGTACGCTACTTGGACTAAGGTCTGTATAACGAACTGGTACGCCGAACCAGTTGTAACCCATCACTCGGCTGACCAGGTCTGCACCGCGACTTTCCGTAAACAGCATCATTGAGGGTACACCGAAGTCGTTATGATAACCTTGTCCTGCGGCCCCTCCAGATGTATACAGCATTTCATGCAGTTCTTTTGACGCGCGTAGCATCGTCTTATCGTTGAGTCCCTCCTGGATGATGTTAACTACAGCCCTCTGTCCTTGTGCTTCGAAAACGATTTGTCCCTTACGATCAGTTACTGACGTATTGGGAGCAAATCGGAAATACACATAGGTATCATGGCTTTGGCCTGCGTTCTGTGCCTCTTCCACCTTCATGATGTCCTCAAACTGGCAATAATCATCACCATCCCACTTCTTCACCAGCTCCATCCATTCTGGATAGCTGGCAATCTCCACTCCATGGTTAGGATAGACAATCGCGTAATAGGTGGAGTCGTTCCAGGGCAAAATCTCAGTGGTATCTATGTAAGCCCTCTCATAGTCAAAACCTCTACGGTAGTAGTCCAGGGTCAATACGTAGGGATGCTGCTCCACTACAAAATCCTTAGTAAATCCGCCTTTGGCTGATGTCACTGTGACCTTACCATATCGAGATTGATTGCTCTTATTAGCAGTCGGGTATACAACAAAATAGCAATCATACATTCCATCGCCCATGTTGTTTTTATGGTTTCCCTTCCTCACAAGCAGCCAATCATCATCCGTTGATACTGTAAAGCCTACGTTAGTCTCTACAAATCCTAAATCAAACGAACGACCTGAGGCTGCAGGCAGATGTATCGTATCGTTGGATGACCAATAGGCCTTCATGTAGGGTTGCTTCACAAACTCCACCTGGGTATCTTCGGTGATTTCTATCTTTTCTTTGGTTCCTCCCTTGTAAAAAAGGTGCAATGCCTCCTGCGCTTGCATAGCAGTGGCTGTCATCGCTCCCATAAAGCTGAGCATGACCATACGCTTGATGGTATGATATATAGTGTGTATCATTTCTTGATAATTTTAGCGTTCAACTTCTGATTATAGCTCACTATATAGAGTCCGCTAGGCTGCTCAGCGAGGCAGAGCAACGTGCCCTTCGCACTCTTCACCTGTCGGCCTTCAGCATTGAAGAGACGTATAGTGCCCATCTCGTCCTCGGCATTGGTGACACGTACGGTAGCCTTGTCTGCATCGTAGAGGATGGTGGTCTCGCCATTGAGTACCACCTGGTCTACCTTCGAGAAGTCGGGTGCGAACCCCAACAGATAGACAAGGTCAATATCGAAGGTCATGGTCTCGCCCGACTGGCGCACGAAGATGATGTTGTCACCATTACTTTCGTAGTCGTAGCTGTTAAAAATAATCTTTACAAGTTTGTCGTTTCCAAACTCTATTCGTTCTTTCTCCTCGCCATGCTTGATGAGCACCTGCGCTTGTATGGTCGTTGCTGCTAGCATAAGCAGCATAGTCAGTTTTAGATTGCGTTTCATAATATATCCTGCTATTTTATTATTGTAATCTCTTGGGGGCCACTTCCATCTGCGGAGTATGCAATAGCATTCCAGAGTGTTGTGAAATACGCTGCTTGGGCGCACGATTTATCTCTAAGGGAATTAGTTTCATCTCAGGCTGAGTGGTTGGCACAGCAGCTTTACGCATCACAGAAGCCGCCTGCGCTACGCGTGTAGTGGTGCTCTTGCTCAGCTGAAATGACCAGAAGGCACTGTAGTATCCTCCCTGCGACGCAGTATAGAGACCATAGCCCGTATCACAGGAAATTTTATCCTCAGTGATAGTAAACACGATAGGCTGTGAAGCATCGGAGGGATTGACAAACATCACATCGCTATATCCCATGAGCTGACCTGTGGCACAGGTGAGCGTAGCCGACTTACCATCAGTCGCTGTCACCAGCGTACCCTGTAAGATGTTATACCCGATACTGGCTTCAAAACCGTTCATGAAGAAGAAGGGGTCGAGGTCATAGATATACATGGTCTTTCCATCACCAGCATCCACTAACTTAAGATTAAAAGTGTAGGTATCCCTACCAAAGGCATCAAGTACCCGCCCCGTGTAGCATACTCCGTCGAGTCCGCTTGGTGTCAACTGCAGCCTATAGAAGTCTGCGTCACGCACCGTCACGCTATCGAGTTCCCTAAAGGGTATGGACACTAACGAATCTCCTTGAGAGATACGCAGGTAGTTCTGTGCCACTGCCATAGTCTGCAATAGCAGCAAGGCACTCATAAAAGTAAATAGTTTTCTCATATGCAAAAACTTTATATTGTTAAACATTGAATTTTCAAGACATCATCCCCACCTATCACCATCGAGATTTTGCGAAGTTAGTAATTAAATTTAAATTATTTACAAACATTTAGTTTTTTTTGAGAAGGGAGGAGCATAACAATGCTGAGTGTAACCAAACTACTAACATCAGATTTCAAGCTACGGAGTATGGTGGAAATAGAACAAGGCAAGGATTCTATAAAAATTAAAGTTCTACGAGCAAAAATGAGGCATATGCAACACGTTTGCGCAACTTTTGCGCAAGTTACGCGCAAGCCATACAACACATAAACATCTATTGTTCAATACATTATATAATCATTTGCGCAAGTCTATACGACATCCCACATATTGCTGATTCGTCGAATTTGGCGTATCGTGACAAAAGAGAAAAAAAATATTACAAAAGTGGGAAATCATTATCGGTTTGTAATGCTTTGGTTTTCAGAGGTTCGAGAGGGAGCTAAGGAACGTGAGGAAAAAAGTTATGGAGTGTTTAAAAAAAATAATGTGGTAAAAGTTTGCAAATCGCATTTCCCGTGTAGTAACTTTGCGATACGAAAGCGACGGGGAGAGCCCTCGCGAAACCCTATTATTAACCCTTATAAAAAAACTAATCATTCATGACCAAAACCAACAAAAACACCAATCAAAATCTAACCCATGAGACAACTATGGAAAGTCTAAGCGAGCAACCCATGTCGTATGTAGACACGCTACGTGAGACTCAGCAAACCGAATTCCCCCTACTGCAAAAGGTGACCCAAGGTATCGTAGATGACCCTCTCACGCTGATGAATGCCCACACTGACGAGGAGGGTGTGGTGGTGCCCTGCGCCCTACCCGATGCGATGATACGGACCTTGCCGCAGATGATAAGCGAGCCTCTCTCGCTGTATGAGGATGCTGACATCCGCACCATGCTCCTGGCAGCGATGATGCCCACGCTGGGCTCGGCGATGAGTAATGTACGAGTTCGTCACAATCACACGTTCTATGCCCCTGGTATGATGAACGTATGTGTAGGCCCCTCGGCTTCGGGCAAGGGCACTGTCGGAGATGTAGCGAGCTTGGTGGATGGTATCAATGAGATCGTATGCCGCGAGTCGGCACAGGAGATGGCGGACTATCGCAAGAAGCGTGCCAGATTTGACCGACTTAACAAGCAGCTCGACCGCGCAGCCAAGGGTAACTCTACGCAGTTGGTAGACATCAACGATATCGCTGGCGATGTAGATGAACCCGAGAAGCCCATGCGACGTATGCACAAACTGCCCTCGAAGACTACGGCGGCCAACTACCACTGCCTACTCTATGCCAATGGTAACAACATCTCGTACCTCTATGTGCCCGAGCTGGCAGAGATCAATGCGGCAAACAATACGGCGTACGGAGACTTTAAATACATCATGCTGGCAGCACAGAACGAGGAACCCCTACACACTGCCCGTAAGACCGACGACGAAGATTTTCTCATCGAGCGTACCCGACTGGCGCTGGTAGCTACGGGCACTGAGTCATCGGTGCGTGCATTCATCCCCAACCTCGAGGATGGCCTCTCTACGCGCTTCCTATACCACAACCTTCCCGCCAAGGGTACCATACGCGACGAGATGGATGAGACGATGGCCGAGGCGTATAATGATGTATATACCCACCATAGAGGTCAGCTCACGGAGATTTGGAAGGAGTTACGCCAGTTTGAGGGTAAGACGGACGAGGAGATGCCCCGACTTATGATTAGCGATGCACAGCGCAGCCTCATCAATGACTATTATCGCCAACTGGTAGCATTCATAGCGCTCACCCAGCCCGATAGAGACCTGCGTGCCCCTATCCTGCGTACCCGCCTCAACCTCTATCGTATGTTGATGATTATCGCTGTGCTCCGTCGCCACGAAGAGATGGGTGTGTCAGAGGGAATGTTTGCCGAGACAGTCTTCACCACCACTGATGACGACCTACGATGGGGGCTCACCTATATCTTCTACTTGATAATGCAGACTTCAACTGTGTATAACCGTCTGCGTGCTCCCATGGTAGTAAAGGAGTCTGCACATATCAGCGCACTGGCCTTCTTGAGCATGCTACCCAAGTCGTTCTCTACGGCCATAGCCATCAAGGTGGGCGAAGAGCATGGTATCAAGTCGCGTGCCGTGAACTACCAGCTACGCACACTCTGCGAGAAGGGTTATCTGCTGCGTGTGCAACAGGGCTGTTACTGTAAGATACCGAAGCGTGCAGCACAAAAATGTGCTGCATAAGCATAGACTTTCACAATTAGCCACAACGCGCTGAGCATCAACATGGTATATTAAAAAGAGTTGCGCAGGACTTGCGTAAATGTTGCGTAAGTCCTGCGCATTAACTATGCTGTAAAGAACACTATATCAGCGTACTGCCTCGAGGATGTGTTCGGGCACGTCGGCTACGCGTACGAACTTCTGAATGTCGGTAGCGTCGTCCTTGGCGGTCCATACCATCGACTCCTTGTAGAGGTCGGTGATGATGTACTGGTGTCCCCATGCGCCGAGTTCGAAGTCGTAGGTGCCTGAGATGATGTGGTCCTCGCGCCAGTCGTCAGTGAGGGTGAACGCTCCAGTATGACATACGGGATACATAGAGCTGAGGTTGTCGTAGATGCTGAAGGTACCCTTGCGGTCGAGCACGAGGTATACGTAGGTGCTGTCGACCAAAGGTGCCTCACGCCACTCAGCGAGCTTCCAGGTGCCGTCGAGGTTGAAGGTGTTGACCACGAGGGTGGGCTCTACGGTCTCTTCGGGGGTACATGATGTGCCTACAAGGAGGCAGGCAAGCATCAGGAGGTTGAAAATCTTTTTCATATCGGTGTTCGTTTTTATTTCTTTATATTAACGTATATGGTTCGCTCTGAGGGGCGGCCTGCGATGCCTTCGATGAGCATGGGGAAGCGCAGGGTGTCGCCTCGCTTGGGTAGCTTGGCCACGTCGATGGTGACGATGATGTCGGCCTCGGTGCCGGGTGCTATCACCTCGGGCTCAGTGCGGAAGGTGGCGTAGGCGGGAAGCATAGAGGCCTTCAGACGCAGGGAGCGCTCTCCGCTATTGGCACAGGCGATGCGCACTGAGGGCTTGCCTGTGGCAGGGAGCTCACTGATGGTCACCTCTTTGCGCTTGACACGCAGGGTGCTCATCGTCTGGGGCAGATGGCTCCACACATCGCTATCGTGCACTTCGCCATAGAGCGAGAGCCGTGCTGTGGGCTGCTTGCTGCCATCGGCAAGGTATACGTAAGCATTGACATCGATGGTGCCGGGGCGATCCTCTGGGTCGTAGGTGAGGGTGACCTTGGTGGTGGCTCCAGACGCTATGATAGTAGTATCAAAGGCTGCCTCGGTACACCCGCAGGTGGTACGCACACGCTGTATGCGCACGCTCTTGCCGCTCACATTGCGCAGGGTGAAGGTGTGGCTCACAGGCTCATCATCTTCAGAGAGGTTGCCCAAGTCATGGGTGTCGTGCTCGGCCACGAGCTGCTCGGCACCCTGAGGGCTTACCTTGGGACGCACGATAGAGTCTATCTGCTCACGCGTAAGGCCACGCATGTCGCGCACCGCTACTTGGGCTGCGGTGCTAAGCGAGAGCAATAACGCTAAAGCTATGAGATAGAATCTATGGAGCATAGAAATTGAGAATTAATTGTCAATTATCACTTATCCATTATCCATTAATTAATTACATCCAACCATTGTCACCTGCCTTACGTACGGTGATCGCGATGGTCTGCTTGGTGATAATTTGTGAGTTCTTGTCGTGCAGCTCGATGGTAGCAGTAGTAGTACCAGGCTCAATACCTGTCACAACCAACTTAGTGTCGTCTACGATCGCTGCGTCAGCAACGGTTGAAGAAGCAAGTTTCACGATGTAGAAGACGCTTTCACCTTCAACGAAGTATTTCGCCAAGTCGATACTGGTTGTAGCACCGGGAGCCACGGTGATATTGGGTATACGCATGTCGCTACCTGCAGGCTTGCCATCCTCGGTACCTGTGCCATCGATAGCGCGCAGGAGAGCACCTGCATCGATGAGACGACCCATCTTGCCACGATAGTCGTTGAGGTTCATCTGTACGGTAGAGTAACCTGCCGAAGCGTGATTGTAGTGATACTTCTTGATGCCTGTATACTTAGAGTCGAGGTCGCGAGCGGTAGTCTTCATCAGTTCAATGAACTCCTCAGCCTTGAAGTGGCGACGCATCTTAGCGGCATACGAGAGACCCAATGCAGCTACGCCCGATACGTGGGGGCAAGCCATTGAGGTACCTTCGTAGTAGCCATAGCTGGCCTGACCATTGATGACGAGGGTAGAGAGGATGCTACCGTTGGGCTTGGTCCAGTCGGTACCATCGTTATTCTCACCGAGAGCACCATAGTACTCGGTATCGCCACCGGGAGCAGAGAAGTCAACCTCTACACCATAGTCGGTGTAGCCTGCGGGGGTAAAATCGGCCGAGATAGCAGCTACGCTGAGGCACTTAGAATAGGCTGAGGGGAAGGCGGGCATAGCGGCATACTCATTACCTGCAGCGAAGATGGCGATACCACCCTCGATGACGCCGTTGGGCGAACCTGCATTGTGGATGAAGTAGTCGAGCGCGTCCTTCTCCAAGGGATAGAGACCACCCCACTCCTCCTCTGACTTGGGACCGGGAGTGTAGCCCATCATGATATTGGCCAAAGCACTATTGTATCCCCAGCTGCACTGGAGGATGACAGCACCATTGTCAGCTGCGTACTTGATGGCACGAGCCTCCTGAGCCAAGGTCACCGAGTACATACCATCGATAACCTGACACGACATGATGCGCACGCCAGTGCCGGGAGTGCCATTACCACCTGCTACGCCACATACGCCCTCGCCATTGCCATTGACAGCAGCGATGGTACCTGCCACGTGAGTGCCGTGACCGGTGTCATACATCTCTGACCAGCAGATGATGGGTGAGTTTTTCACAAAGTTATATCCGTAGCGGTCACCAGCATAGCCGTTGCCGTCAGCATCGGTCTTAGAATTATACTCCTCAGCCTCGTTGACCCACATGTTGCCTGCGAGGTCGGGGTGGCTCCACATGACGCCCTCATCGAGCACAGCCACGATGATCTCGGGGTCTCCAGCTTCGGGGTATATCTCCCATGCCTCGGCACAGTTGACGTCAGAGCCTGCGATGGTGGGTGCCCACTCCTGTGCGAAGTCGTAGCCACCGTTGTTGACATAGCCCCACTGGTGATAGAGGCCGGGGTCGTTGAAGTGTGCTTCAGCAGTGCGGGTAGCGCTCATGAGGCGGTCGCTACTGATAGCTACGGGCTTGCGGGTAGTGTTGTCGACACGCTTGAGGGTAGTGTTGCACTGTACCTTTGACACCTCACCCAAGCGGCGCAGGTTGCTGACAGCCACCTTGAGGTCGGTATTCTTATCGAAGCGTACGATATACCACAGGTGCATACCATTCTGACGGGCACGCTCCTCGTGACGGGGGTCTACGGGGAACACGCGCTCCAGCTCATAGCCACCCAAGATGCGGAGTACCTCATCGGTAGTGGGGATGCCACTGCGGGTCATCACGGATGTAGCCTCAGCCATCTGGTCGAGGATGTCTGTCATCTCGGGAACAAACTTGATGAGCAACTCACCATTGGCTGCATCTTCGGGGATGAAGATGTTGTCCATTTCGGTCTCTACACCGCTGGGAGTGGTGAACTCCACATCGTTACATGCGGTGACGAGCAGACCTAATAATAAGGAATATATTATATTTCTTTTCATATTCAGTATATCTTCTTAGTCTTCGAATTCTTCCTTAATCTCATACTTCTCGCGGTAGCCGGGGAAGAAGTTGTAGTAGTACTCATAGTCAGTAGGCTCGTTGTCAAACTTGACAATCTTGCCGTTAGAGTCGATACCATCCTCCTTCTGCATATAGATGAGCGACTCGGGATACCAATCCAAGAGGTTGGGATGGTAGAGTACCCACTCGGGGAGATTGCCTGTGAAGAAGTTGAGATTGAGTGTGAGGCGCTTCATGTTGGGCATGATCTTCGGACGACCGATGAGGTTCTTCAAGGTGTCGTTGCCAGCCACGTCGGCAGCAGTCCACAGCTCTACGCCCTCATCGCCAGCCTTGAAGTCGGGGATCTGACCCTCGATGTAGTTGTTTGAGAGGCGCAGCTCCTCGAGTGTATCCCAGAGGAGGAGGCGACGCAATGCATCATCCTCATTGGCATTGAAGTGCAAGCCGATACCCTCTTCGTAAGAGTGTCCCTTGCTGAGGTCATATACTGACCAACGACGGCAAGCGAGGATATTGAGTGACTTCAGACGGGGGAAGTTCTCCTTGGTGAGCACGGCGGGTATCTCATTGAAGTTATTTGAGTTGAGGTCGAGCGTCTCGAGCTTATCGCCAAGCTTCACGAAGTCATCGGGGAGCGACACGAGACCAAAGGCACCCAACTGCAGGTGTTTCAGATACTCGAGCTCACACACCTCATTGCCCAGTTCGATGCTGAGGAGCATGGTGTTGACATTACTATAGATATTGAGTGTCTCGATGTACTTGAGGTAGCGGATCTCCTGAGGGATGCTCTCCTTGGTGTAGCACATCATGATGTTGGCCGAGCGTACGCGACCTACTGCCTCACGGGGTATCTCGCCACTGACAATCTCCTCATCGGTAGCCTCCCACAAGGTGATATTAGGCCAGTACTGCATGTTCTCAGATACCTCCCACGGGCTGAGCAGCTGCAAGCGGTCAATGATGGTGATGAGGGCCAAAGAGTCGCCAGCACGATCGTCGGTGATGGTGGGCGCAGCCTCCTGAGTGAGGGTGAGTACGGCGGGGTTATCCAACTCGTCGGCTTCGTCGAGGGGCACGAAGTGGATGCGTGCTACACGCTCTTCGAACTGGGTATTGATCTTCCAATCGAAACGCACAGTAGTGGTGCGGGGGCGTGAGCCACGATCGAGCTCAAGGTCTATCTTGCTGGGAGTGATCCACTCGATGAGGGGAGACTCCTCGTACTCTACCTTTACGCTAAAGGGCACGTTGGCAGTGACATTTGCCTCGAAGTAGCGCTCTGCAAGGCTATTGGTAGATGAGGCAATGGTGAGCACAGAATCCTCAAGGATAATCTGCTTGCCAAAACCCAATTGGTTGACTGACACCTTCAAGTCACCCTCGCCTACAGATCTGAAATACAATGTTGCGGTGCGAGCGCCATCGACCAGAGTAGAGTCGATAGAGATGCTACACTTAGTGTCGCCGATACCATTGGCGGGAGAGATGCTTACCCAAGGCTCGGTAGACATGGCTACCCACTCGGTGGGTGAGGTCACCTGCAGATACTCGGTACCACCCTCAGCACCAATAGTGATTGCTGGCTTGTCAATCTCAAAACGAGGAAGCAGATTCTCTTCCTGACAAGCTGCAAAGAGCAGCACGGCTAATAATATAATAGTTGGTCTTTTCATATACAATCCTATTCAATTTTTCAATGGTTATTCAAGGTCTAAGTAGTCACAACCACGGATATCCTGGGTCTTATCATAGATAAGCAGGTAGTAACCGGCAGCAATATAATCGCACACACCAGAGACATCGATAGAGATGTTGGGATTATCAGCAATCTCAAAGTAGCGGATGTAGGGCGATATGGTGTCCTCAATCTTACGCAAGTCGTTAGAGCCGATATAGAAACCTACGAGGCTGGGGCAGGTATAGAGACCTGTGGGCCAGGTACGCAGGGTGCGGTTACCATCCTCATCGCGCTGGTGGCGGATACCGAAGGTGGTGAGGTATGAGCAGTCGAGGGGCTCATAGGGGAACTCCTTGAAGCAGTTGTAGCTGAGGTCGATACCGTAGAGGTAGGGCAAGTTGGTAGCCCAGAGGTCTGACGGGAGATCGGTGAGCTTATTGTAGCTGAGGTCAAGGGTCTGCAGATAGTGTGAGTACTTACCTGTCATAGAGCCCTCGGGGATACGCTTCATACCATTGCCCGAGAGGACAAGTACTGTCATGGGCGAACCGGTCTTGAAAAGCTGCGCGGGCATCTCCTCGAACTTGTTATATGAGAGCGATACCGAAGTGGCATTGATACCACGGTGTGCATTGCCGTGCTCAAAGCCTGAGATCTGGTTGTATGAGAAGTCAACATCCTTCATCACATTGACAGACTTGGCATTGAATACGTCGGGCACCTCGGTGAGTTTGTTATGAGTGCAAGAGAAGAGCTCTACGTCGTAGTAGCCAAAGAAGTAGTCGTAGCCATCATCTTCGCGGTGACCGGGGATGCTCTCAATCTCATTGTAGTCGAGGTATACCTTGGTGAGGTTGATATTCTTACCGAAGGGATGGAGTACCTTGATCTTATTATTGGTACAGTCAAGCAAAGCGAGCTTCACCATCTTGCTCAGATGCTCATAGTCGGGGAACTCCTCGAGGTTGTTGTAACCCATATAGAGGAGCTGCAAGCGGGGACCACTGGTACCCTCGATGATAGCCTCCCAGTCGCTCTTGAGCTGAGCGCCAGAGATCTTGTTGTTGCAAGCGATATTGAGTGACTGCAACTCGGGCAGAGCGGTAAGCATCTCCAAGGGAAGACGCTCCAGGTTGCGGCAGTTGTAGATCTCAACGTCGGTGAGCGACTCCATATCGGCCCAGTTCCATGTAGCCTGCTCCTCATAGTAGGGAGAGTCCTCCCCTACCGCTACGAAGAAGTTATCGGCAGTGATGGGTGAGTTGGCGATGTAGAACTGCTGCAGCTTCTTGAGACGCATCATGGCACGTGAGATACCAGTGATGGCATTGGTCTGCTTGCCAAACTGTACGTCCTTGAGGGTGATGCGGCTGCTCTTCACGATGGGAGTCTGCTTCTCATCACGATTAATAGCATCCTGGAGGATATCTGTCAATCCCTCACGGATGTCGCGCTTGAGGAACTTATCGTGGTAGCTCATGCGGATAGCTTGACGCTGCTCTGCAGTCATCGCGCCCTCAATCTCATCGAAGAGGTGTCCGCCCAAGAGTTCATCGTGAGTACCCAAAGAGAGCACTGCCACCTCGGTGAGCTGACCGATAGCGTCGGGTACGACACCACGTGCGCCCATACCTGCCAATGAGAGTGCGATGACACGACCATCACCATCGATGCTTACACCAGGCTGCTCACCCCACATATCGAGGTCCTTATTGAAGTCCCAGTTGCATCCAGGAACCTCAGCCTCACCATAGTAGCTCCAGTTGGGACCATCGAGAGCCAACCAAATCTCTTTGAGGGCGAGATAGTCCTTGATATGCTCTGCAGTCTCGCTGAGCTGGATGGTGATGGCAACCGAGTCGGTAAGCTCATTGTCGCATACCTCAAAAGATGCACCATCGGTCACCTCTACAGCCTCAAGCACGGTGCGAGCCTTCTTGTCTGAATAGGTGGTGTAGCTGTGGATAGTATAGGTACCAGCCTTGAGCCATACCACGGTGTCAACAGCGAAGCTGGTGGTCTGAGCATTGTACTCTGAGCCATCGATAGAGTGATCATGGAAGCCCTCTTCGAGTGCTACCAAGACCTTGTTGATATCGGTGCTCTCCAGTGTCTTTGTATTCTTTACAGTGAAGCTCACCGCCTTGATATTGCTAAAAGGATAGGCACCTGCCTCACCAGCACGAGTAGCGCTGAAGCTCTCGGGCTTAACCAGACGGAACGAAGCCTTACCACGGGGAGTAACACTCACTGAAAGGTTGTGAGAGGTCAAGCCATTGCTCACAACGGTAAACGAAGAGTTTACGTTCTCGTCGAGCAACTTCTCATCCAATCGGCCATACAGGGTATAACCTACCACACGGTATTCGCCAGTCATCAACTTCAGCTTGTCACTACGCAAGCCATACTCAGCATGCTCATTGTTGTAGGCATTCAGCACGAGAGTCTGCTCGATGGTAGAGCCCTCACGCTGCATGGTCACCTTCACCTTGTGAGCATCATGCAGATAGTCCAACGTAGTGGCACGAGTAGGAGCTGTGTCATTCTTGTAGAGCTTGAACTGCACGTAACCATATGATGCGGCCAGCTCGTCCTCTGTCTCTGTACAACCGATAAAGCCCAAAGTACATAGTACCAGTGCGAGGGCTGTAAGACGATTGCTCAATAAATTATATATCTTTGTCATATTCATAGCCTGTTTCATGGTTTATAAGATAGGTTCTACGACCAATGCCTTGAGGTAGCTACCCTGGTCGTCAACAAAATAGATGATATACTCTTCCTCCAGATAAACTTGGAGCTGCATATAGTAGTAGAGGTCATCCTCTGTCATCGCAGGCTCAGCTCTGTAGTCGTAGTCAGCCTTAAACTGCTCGCCAGACTTGCTCCACAACTCGATGTGAGCACCACCCACTACATCGGGTCTCCAAGCCGAGATAGCAAGCATAGGATTGACATTGTAGGGGAGGCCAAACTCCAGCTCAGCACGGAACACCTTATCTGCAGCTACGCCACGAGCCGAAGCAATCGTGAGCCACTGCTCATCGGTCTCACGCACGAAGTCTACATCATTGAGGTCTTGACCATCCTGGATGCTGAAGCAGCCGGCCAAGGCATTCTCCTGTACAAACTCTGCGATGAGGTATTTCTCACACTCAAACTTCACCTCAGCCTTGTCCTCTACCTCCTCGAAAAGGAAGTCTGCGATGTTAGCGAGCTTGTCACCCTCAGCAGAGAGGCTATCGCTCACCACCTGAGGGAGCACAAAGAGGTATGCAATATGCTTGCTACCATCGTTCTCACCGAAGCTGACACTGATGTGACCCTTCTTATCGTCCTCTACGGTGTACCACTCGAGGTCGTCCTCACCTACAAGTGAGCATCCTGTAGTCTTGTCATAGGCTGCATAGTAGAGCTCATACTCATCATTAAGTACTGTCACCACAGAGGTGAAGGGAGCCTCGTGTACGGTGCCAGTCATATCAAACATGGCATCCTTGTAGGTCTTACCATCAGCAGCGATGCGTACATCCCACTGAGTAGCAGGATCCAAGATCACATCGTATGCATTCATACCTACGTACTGCACATTGAGGCGCATCATAGGATTGTCTCTATCACTGAAGCAGATAGAGTCTGTAGTGCTATACTGGCTATACTTCTGATACTCGGGCTTGACGCTCAAGGTGATGACAGAATCCTCACGAGTGATATCGAGCCAGTCTACATTACTGCTGATATAGAGGTTATTGCTATCAAAGGTGGTCTTGCGTATCACCAAAGCCTGAGTAGCACTGGTGCCGATAGTTAGAGTCTCGCCATGGGTATAGTTGATGCTATCAGAGCCAAGGATCATCGCATCGGTAATACCCACACGAGTGACGATAGCTATCACGCGAATCTCATCATTCAAACGCAAAGAGATTGATGCTTTAGAGACATCTACAGTCTGACCCTCATCGCTGATGATAAAGGATACTGACTGATTGCCCGACTTGCCACGGGTATCGAGGAACAAACCATCGACCTTACACCACATAGCATCTGATGAGAGCTGCCAGTCTGACTCGGCAGCAAAGTCTATTGTTACGGTATCACCAGGCGCCACAGTGTAGCTCAGTGTATCGGTAGGAAAGCCCTGGGTAGTGGAACCCGGCATGACATCATTACATGCTCCCAAGAGCAGTGAAGACAATGCCACAAAGCCTAATAATATTTTATTGATCTTCATATCTATAGTGTGTTATCTCGTTAATATCCCTGACTCATGAGCACACGAGCCTCATCATCGCTGATCCACTCAAGCGCGTGGATAAAGGTACCCACCGTATTGTAGCCAGCCTCCATACCAGGTACCCAGATGGTGATGTACTGGTATACAAACTTCTCGCATGAGCTGTAATAGCTTACATACGATGTGGGCTGATACACGTGGAGCATGCCATCGCCATATACGGTACCAAAGGCCTCACCAGTAGATGCCAAGGGCTGGTCATCCATCTCGATGAGCGGATTGAGCGAGTCTTCGGTGGTGAAGCGAATCTTCACGTCATAGCCATCGTAGTAGAGGTCACGCAAGATGACGGTATTCTCAGCTGTGGTGTCTACCTCAGTCTTGATCAGACGGTTGTAGCTACCGGTATAATTATAGAGGAAGGTAGAGGTCACCATCACATAGCCTGAGAAGGCATTGATATCGAAGGGGCATACCTTGCGCAGCAATACCTTTGTCTCATTGCCACCCTCATAGAGGTCCCACTGCAGTTCCTCATCGGTGATGAGATGGAGCTTGATAGAGGGGTCTTCCTCGATGGTAAGATTCTCGTAATTAGCACGGATGCGTACGCTGGTCGCCAGCTCGCCCGCCTTGATGGTCACTGTGTTTGACTCGATGGTGTAGTGCACACCCTCGATAGCACTGCTCTCCTTGTCGATGACCTCTACGGCCATGGTGCGATCCTGATCGCTTGCTGTGGTAGCTGAGATGGTGATGTCAAACACCTCTTCGCTATTCTCCACACCCAGTACGGTGAGCGTATCGGCAAACATGATATACTCTGCACCCTGATAGGTGATGTGCTCCTCCTTACAACTTGTAAATGCAGCAAGCAGCGCAAATGGCATTACGATGCCAAGTAATATATTCTTTTTCATACGTTCTGTCTCCTTCATTTATTTGTTGCTTTCGTTAGGCTCGATGTTAGCACCCGGTGACTCCAGCTCGTGCTGGGGGATGGGCCATACGAAGAGCGGATTGTCCTTCTCGATCTTGAGGCTGCTACCATTAGAGAGTGACTGTGTCTGCGGTGTACGCTCGAAGCCCTTGTGCCAACGCTTGAGGTCTTGCAGACGGAAACCCTCCATGTAGAGCTCCTTCACGCGCTCCTCCTCGATGATATCCATGGCGTTGTCCTTAGTGAGGGCAGCCGAAGCGCCAGTACTGTAGCGTGCCTTGCGCAGCTCGGCGATATCTGCCGATGCCTTAGCGTAGTCGGGCTTCTCCTGCTGTGCGTATGCCTCAGCACGGATGAGGTACTGCTCAGAGAGGCGGAACACCTGGGGCTCACATACGTGGAGCATCTGTGCGCTCTCAAAGAAGCTTTGGTTGCCCCAGTACTTAGCGAGCAGGGGCCATGTCAGTCCGTGGCTGTGACCCGTAGTCACCTCCTGGAAGATAGCGCTGTAGCGCAAGTCGTTTGCTCCGTAGAGGCCGAGCACCCACTGAGCAGGCACATAGTCGGGCTTGTACGAAGAGTAGTCCCAGTTGAAGAAGATTGAGCCCAATGCACCACCGTATGCAGTAGTGGTGAAGCCCACCTTCCAGATGGTCTCATAAGAGAAGTTGTAGCGCCACATGTACTCATAGAGGCTGATCTGCTTATTTGTCATCGACAAGTAGTCTGACATGGTAGTAGCAGCAGTGCTGGCACTTGCCAAGAGAAACTCGCCACTATCGATAAGCAAGGTAGCGTACTTGATAGCTGTCGCATAGTCCTTCATATATAGAGCCACGCGCGCACGCAACGCGTATACAGTATATACACTGAAGTAGGGGCTGTCATAGTAGGTGTAGCCCTGCTCATTGTCGCCATCGATCTGGAGACAGTCTTCAGCGAGCTTCAAGTCATTGATAACAAACTCGTATGAATCCTTGAGCGAAGCACGCACGAGGGGTTCATTGCTGTAGTAGTCCTTTCTGAGCACTACGCCAAGCTCCTCAGCAGCCTCATCGTCGCTCTCATAAGCCTTACAGAAGAGCTTGATAAGCTCAGAGTAAGCCAAGGCACGAGCGAAATAGGCCTCACCGCAGTATTGCTCCAGGCGGCCGAAGTCCTCATCGCTGTAGATATTCTCGCGCACCTTATCGACGTTAGCGAGCAAGAAGTTGCTACGACCGATGACATCGTAGAGCGCACCATATACAGAGGTGATCTGTGAGTTAGTAGCGAGGATGTCCCAACGCCATACGTCACCATAGGTATTGGTATATCCGTTGACAGCATAGGCGAGGTCGGCCTGCAAGTCGGGGAGCAGGGTGAGGTAGCCGCTATAGAGCGCACCACTGAGCCATGCACTGTAGATACCGATTACAGCCTGATTAGCCTCCTCGATAGTGGTGATGGCGCTGCCTGCAGGGATTTCATCTTGCGGATACTTGTCAAGGCAAGATGACAGCATACACACGCTGAGTGTGATGAGCAGATATGATTTGAGTTTCTTCATAATTCGTCAGAGGTTTAGAAATTGAGTTCAAGACCGATAGAGAACTGTTTCGACATGGGATACTGCGCAGCATATACGTTGCTGGTAGACTCGGGGTCGATACCGCTAAACTTGGTGAAGGTGAAGAGGTTCTGACCCTGCACATAGAAGCGTGCGCCGCCGATGCCCTTCATCTTCTCCAATGTCTTGGGCTGTAGTGTGTAGCTGAGCATGAGGTTCTTCATGCGGAGGAACGAAGCATCCTCGAGGAAGCGTGAGTCCATCTGAGGGGTCACACCATAGCGGGGGATGTCGGTGATGTCACCGGGCTTCTTCCAACGGTCGTAGAGCAGACGCTTTGACTGGTTGTATACCGAGTACAAGCCATTGCTCTCCTCGAAGAAGCGGTCATTGTTGAACATCCAGCGATTGGCCACCCAAGCAAACTGAGTGCTGGCTGTCCAGCCCTTCCATGACACTGAGGTGCCGAAGCCACCCTGCCAAGGAGCCATATAGGTCTTGCCGATGAGCACCTTGTCTGACTCGCGGAACTCGGTAGTGATGTTGCCCTCCTTGTCGTACCAGAGCGCATCACCATTGGCGGGATTCACGCCAGCGTAGCGGTTGATGTAAAACTCACCCACGGGATGACCCACCACAAGCTTGGTCGATGTACCCGACATCTCATATTCGTCGAGACCATTGTAGAGCTCGGTGATCTCATTGTGGTTGTACGAAGCGTTACCGCTGATGTTCCACACAAACTTCTCGGTACGGATCACATCGAGGTTTGCCGACAACTCAGCACCACGGTTGACCATAGCACCTACATTGTCCCAACGCTGACCGAAGCCATTGTTGGCATACGACTGCGGCACGAGCATCAGCATATTAGTGGTGAGCTTGTTATACAGTTCAAAGTCTACATTGAAGCGGTGTACGAAGCCCAAGTGGAGAGCGAGGTTGCTGCTCCAGAGCTGCTCCCAGCTGAGGTTGGGGTTACCCTCACTCGAAGGAGCGATACCCGACTCACCATTATAGATGTAGCCACCACCCACGAGCTCCAAGTGGTCGTAGTTGGGGATCGATGAGTTACCCGAGGTACCGGTGCTGAGCGCCACCTGCGCATTGGTGATCCAGGTATAGGGACGCATAAACTTCTCCTTCAGCACATTCCACATGGCACCCACTGACCAGAAGCTTGCCCAGCGGCCATTCTTACCGAAGCGTGACGAAGCGTCGCTACGGAGCGAGAAGTCGGCGTAGTACTTATCCATATAGTTATACTCACCACGTCCGAAGAATGAGAGGTACGCATAGCTTGAGTAGCTGTTTGCCCATGACGAAGCGTATGTACCGTTTGACAAGGTGGTGAGGAAGTCATTGTTTTGTCCGCGTGTCACCACCTGGAAGCTCTCAGAGCGGTAGTTGACACCCTCCTGACCGAGCATAAAGTTGAAGTCGTGCACATAGTCCAGGTTAAACTTATAGTTTGCGGTGTTAGTAGCTGTGAGCTGCAGCGCATTGGCCGAAGCCTTACCTGCCGAGCCGATACCATTGTTGCCAGGGAAGCTGGGCAATGACTTCATGTCTGTTGTCGAGAGTGAGAAGTCCACACCGAGCTGTGAGCGCATGGTGAGGTTCTTCATGGGAGTCACCTCAGCATATACGGTGCTCAGCATCTTATACTTCTGATTGAGCTGAGGATTATCCTCCATCCACTCTATGGGGTTCTGTGTAGTACCAGCCCATGAGCCATCCTTTGACGAAGCGATAGAGCCATCAGCCTTGTAGGGGTTCCAGTAGGGCAGCATGAAGCGGCTTGCCGAGATGGGAGTATACAGTGTGTAGGCACCCTCATCGGCCTGCTGCACCTCCTCGTAAGCCATCATCGTGTTGGTACCCATCTTGAGCCAGTCGCCAGTCTTCACGTCAGCATTGCTGCGCAGTGAGTAGCGGCGGAAGGTAGATCCCTGGGCGATACCATCCTGGTCGTAGAAGTTACCCGACACGAAGTAGTTCATATTCTCCGTAGCGCGGCTCACCGAGAAGTCATAGTTCTGCAGCATCGCACGGTTATTAAAGATAGCCTCCTGCCAGTTCACATCAGTCAGGCTCAGATACTCATAGTCCTGACCAGCGTCGAGACCGATCTCCTTCTCAAACTGTATACGCTCGGCCGTGTTCATCAGCGTCCACTCCTTGGCGCTTGCCAGCTGAGAGAAACCAGTCTGAGCACGCAGCGTCACCTTGGGCTTCTCCATCTGCGTACCACGCTTGGTGGTGATTACTACCACACCATTGGCAGCACGTGCACCATAGATAGAGGTTGACGAAGCATCCTTCAGCACCGACACCGACTCGATGTCGCTGGGGCTGATAGCATTGAAGTCAGAGCTTGAGATGGGCACACCGTCGAGGATGAAGAGCGGCGCTGTACCCGAGTTGATAGAGTTGGTACCACGGATCTGGAACGTAGCAGCCTTTGAAGGCTCACCCGAATTAGAGAGCACCATAAGACCCGCACTCTGACCCTGCAACGCCTGGTCGAAGCCAGCCGCTGGGATCTCAGCAATCTTATCGGCCTTCACGGTAGACACCGAACCGGCAATGGTACCCTTCTTTCTTGTACCATACGCCACTACCACCACCTCGTCCATGAGCTGTACGTCGGGCAGCATCTCTACGTTCAGGGTCTTAGTCTTTGCGGTCACCTTGTGCTGCTCCTCCTTCATACCCAGATAGGAGAAGCTCAGCGTAACCTCCTTACCCACTACTTCGATGGTATAGTTACCATCAAAATCTGTAATCACACCGTTGTTAGGATTGTCCAGCTGGCGTATCGCTACACCAATCAACGGTTCGCCATCCTCCTTAGAGATGACCGTACCGCTTACCACAAAGTTTTGCGCAAGCAGCGTACCGAACGTCACCATCAGTCCAAGGGCGGCAGTCAATAATCTTTTTCTCATTATTCGCATTGGTTTTATTTTCACTCAATCACAGGTGCGGAGAGCCTTCTCCACAAAAAACGTGCAAAGATACAAATAATATACCAACGTCTTGCATACCGAAAAGGCTATTTAATGTTAAATAATATATATTATTGCATAATGCATACGTTTTGTATATTATACACAAATACAGCTATCTACACATTGCATTTTCGCTTAAAACAATGACATAACGTTAAGAGGAATTTATTGACCACAAATTTACGAAGAACCTATTTTTTGTAAAAAAAATACAGGCTGCAATATAGCAGTTGTCCCAAACATCGTTGGTCACAAAACGACATGAAGGAGCATTTAAAGTCGCTTCTTGCCTGCTTCCCCAATGTAGACATTACCGCCATGGGCTTCCCCAAGAACTGGGAGGAGGAGCCATTGTGGAAGTAAAATAGCTTTTATAGCATCACGCCCGAACCTTGTCGTTCGGGCGTGAGGCGTTTATGGGGGATTGTCTTGCTTCTGATAACCTCTCACTCTCAACCAACTTCCTTTATTGCACCTTTATCGTCTCCTCCAGTAATGCAGGTGGCGGTGGGGGTAGAGGCGTTCGGGGTCGATGACGAGCTGTATGCCTTCGCGGGGTAGGGTGTTGAGTGTCAGGGCATCGTCGGGAGCGACAAGATAGGTGCGCAGCTCGCTCACGGCTACATGGTAGAGTGCCTGTCCGTCCTTGGCGTTGCGTTGCCAGATGGCTTGGCAGATGTCCTCTTTCAGCAACCGGTAGTCGGGTGCTGCATCGGCGAGCATGCTGAGCAGTGCGCTCTTGGTCGGGGTGAGCGGTTGTGTGGTGCCGTCCCAGTAGCGGATGACATTGGCGTCGAGATCTATGCAGGTGTTACCTATTATCTTCATGCTGCGCAGGCGGGCTACCGTCTTCTGGCAGTATGCTGCTACGGCATAGCCTGCGGCAAGCAGCAGTATCAGCGCTATCTGCCATCGGCTCACCCAGCGCATGTGGGCCAATACCGTGTGGCGGCTCACAGCCACCTTGCCCACCATCAGGCCTTGGTCGCAGATGCCTATGCCCACGCTGTCGGTGACGAATCCCTCCACATGCTTCGCTACCAGCACTTCACGGATGGGCGCATTCACATTCATCGAGTCTGCCGTGGGGAACATCTCCTTCAGGTCCTTCGCATGCAGCTCGGTGGCGGCCTCGGCCTCTATGCCCATACTCGTCAATAGGTTGCTGAAGAACGAGTCGGTGAGTGCTATCTCGTATTCTTCACACAACATAAGCGAAGTTTCATAATTCTTATGCTGATATTCCCCATATGTCTTTGGCAAATAATAGCGGGCAGATATCACAACGGTATCCACACCGTTAGAGAAACCCATCTCGCCAATGATTTTCGTTTCTGTTTTGCGTGCATAAGCCTCGCTACTATGTCGTCCCCATCTTGGAATATCTCGTATGGAAAGTATCGAATCTCCCCAGTACGGCACCTCCTCCCTGAAGCGTTCATTGATGCTTTCGCACACGGCCTCCCGGCTGTCGCGGTAGTTGAGCTGATACGATGCACCCAGCAGCATCACTGCCAGCAGTATATATATGTAGGTGTAGCGGTGGTTCATTGGATTATGCTGTGTCTATTGTAAAAAAACAATTACAAAGTTTGTACGTTTCAATTATAGTTACTACCTTTGTCGCAGAAATGTAAGTCGTGAACGGACGATGCATATGGGTCGTGCCAAGTCCCCGCCAGCATAGCATCACACGCGATAGTGTAACCCTCTTTCACGCATTTGGGGCAGTAATAAGGATGGTCGTGTACCATCCTTTTTTATTTGTTGCCGATGGCCGTGATACAATACTGCACCTTTTCTTGTGTTCTACGGCGCACTCCCACGGTCATCTTCACCGTACCTATACCCACCAAGTCGTATTCCATTATCATGATGCGTTCAAATGGTTGTTGGTTCTTGTTCCCGGGTTTCGGTTTCTTCAACGACACTTTGCGTGCTCCTGTCAGTATTGCGTCCAGTTGCAACACGGCTAAGGTCGAGAGGTAACTTTTTGCAGCATGTTCGCTAGTCTCTACGATTGACACCATACGGATGTTTATATACTCTTTCAGCGAGAGGTTATATTTTCGTTGCGATGGATTCTTCTCTTTCCATTCCCGATAAAACTCCCGTATTATCCGTTCTCTTTCTCTTATATCTTCTAAGGTATTGCCTTCGGGTATCATATATTTTGATGATGAGTATTTTGTGCAAAAATACTTCATGCGGAGCAGACTTCAAACTTTTTCCTTCTATTTCCCCCCATTTCATCGTCTAAATCCATATTTTTAGATATCTAAAAATGCATTTTTAGGTTTTTCTTTTGGCGAGTGGCGAGTTTTTCTATTCATTTGCGTAGGTTTTGCGGAGCGCGGAGATTGCTTTTGAGACTTGGGCATCTCCGTCACCTCCGCTTGATTGGGAGGCGATGGATGTCGATAAGAAATTTTCACCTCGCTGTAACTTTCGGGGCTTTTCTCCGTCATATAGATAGAATAACATACAACATAAACAACCAATACAATGAAACCAACAAAACTATTCCTTGCCCTTGCCGTGGCGGTGCTGCTGGGGGCATGTACGAGAGAGAACAGAGTGATTGAGTTCCCCTTGGTAGGCGCGGCAAACACTACCAGCATCGTCCTTGAGAAGGTGGAGCTCACCGATACGGCCACGGTGCTCACCGTGCGCGGATTCAGCCGCCCGAACGAATGGATCAGAGTGCCCTCATACACCCACCTTGTTGCGCAAGGTGTGGAATACAGGTTACTTGGCAGCAGAGATGTGGAGATTGACAAGGAACTCTATATGCCCGCGGATGGCGACTCGTGCTTCACCCTCTTGTTCGAGCCACTTCCCAAGGGATGCACATCATTCGACTACATCGAGAGTGATGCCAAGAACGATTGGCGCATCTTCGACATAGACCTCGCAGGGGAGCGCGATGCCAACAGACCGGCAGGACTGCCCGAAGCGTTACAACAGATACCTCAGGCCGAGGGCGACATGCCCCAGTATGCCTACGAGATAGGCGATGTCACCATCAACGTGCATCTGCTGGGCTATCGCGAGGGATTGGTGAGATACATAACGCTTCCAGTAAATACAACCTTTGAGGGACAACGTAGCGTAGATGTAAACCTCGATCCCAAGACGGGAGAGGGTACGGTTACCTTCCGTCAGTACGGAACAGGAAGTTCGTATATTGTAATCAATGGAGAGGGCCACGAGTACTTCTTCTTTGCTCCAGGTGACAGCGTCGACCTTTACGTAAACCTTGCCCACATCAATAAGAGCTTAAGATATAATTATGATGAGGGCGTAGAAGTTCCCTCGATAAAAGGTTGCTGGACCAAGGGTAGCCGCTACGATGAACTGAATAATCTGCCGTCGGTAGATTGGGAGCTGCCCGACTCGCTTGGCATATCAAGAAACATGTTTGAGAACATCACCGCTGACGAATACACCGACCGCTTGATAGATAACTACCAAGCCCTATGCAACTTTGTAGACAACTACCCCTGCCACGCATGGCAGAAGGAGATTGCCAAGAGAGGCACCTTTGTCGATTGCTTGGGCATTCTCGAAAACGATCTCCGACGTTATGTGCTGTCCGAGGAGGAAGCAGCTGCACTTGATCCCTTGAAGTCTGAACATTATGAGCGGATCTATGGCCTTGTCGATGTGGGTAGCCCATACCTGCTGCTCACAAAGGAACCTTATATGATAGCCAAATGCACACAAAAGTTAGACTACGGAAAGATTCTTGAACTCTTTGACCTCTATGTTACCCATAATTCTGTTGCTTCAGCACGTCGATACCTAATGGAAGATGCTACCATCGAGGGTATACGCAAGGGATTGGCAAAGCCTGAATTTTACGCAGAGGTCATTGCTGATGTACAGCATCAGACGACAGAAGCGTTAGCCAAACTCGACAACAACATCATAGATGTCAAGGATACAGCTCCTGAAGTGCTGTTTGAGCATATCATCGCTCCGCACAAGGGTAAAGTTGTGTTGGTAGATTTCTGGAACACCTGGTGCGGACCTTGCCGAAGTGCCATCAAGGAGAACGAGCCGTATAAGACAGGCGAACTCTCCAGCGAAGACATCGTGTGGATATACATAGCCAACGAAACCTCTCCCTCTAACGTGTATGCTGAGACCATCCCCAACATCAAGGGTATCCACTACCGCGTGAACAGTGCACAATGGAGTTATCTCACCAATACATTCAAAATAACAGGCATCCCCTCCTACGTACTTGTCGACAAGGATGGCAACTATGGCCTACGCAACGACTTGCG
The DNA here is from genome assembly GCA_017556045.1 of Bacteroidaceae bacterium. Taxonomy (GTDB): domain Bacteria; phylum Bacteroidota; class Bacteroidia; order Bacteroidales; family Bacteroidaceae; genus UBA1189. The sequence continues at coordinate 25,715 of JAFZFF010000033.1, forward strand.
TGACCACAGCAAGATGGTGAGCACGCTGAAGGAGGAGTTGGAGAAATAACTATAATTCATGAGAATTCGTGTAACAACAGAAATAATCAATACAATGAAACCAACCAAACTATTCCTTGCTCTTGCCGTGGCGGTGCTGCTGGGGGCGTGTGCGAATAAAGAAGCACAAGAGACGCAGAGCCTCACCAATACCTATTGGCGTGATGACAAGACGGGTGACTGGGTCATCGGCTTTGCCGAGAAGCATGTTATCTATGACAATGCCGTATGGGACATCGTGGAGCAAACAGCACAAGGGGGAGGCTATACACTCACCATTCGCAAGGATAACAGAACGAGAGAGGTCAAGGTGAATCCAATGAAAGAGGGCGAGCGCACAATTATAATCGAAAAGGACGGACGAGTAAAATGCAGCCCTATCACTACAAGCACCCTGCCCGACTATTCCACTCGAGACAATCGCCAAGGCCTCAAGGATAATGGCTATCGCATGGGCGACAGCGTGACCATCGTCGGATGGCTCAAGGATATGCCACAGCGTGCTTGGAAAAGAGCAGGCAAGGAATTTGAGGTGGTGATTCAGAATATCATTGCGAATGAGCAGCAAAGTTTCTATACCTCAATGAACTCGCTGGGCCAATTCGTATTAAAGATGCCATTACTCAATACTTCTCAGGCATTGGTCGATTGGAAAAGGAGTCATATCAACACTGTGTTGGAGCCTGGCGAAACCTATTTTCTTCTTGTAGACTTTTCTACTGGGCAAAGGCTTTTCATGGGCACTGACGCTCGCTTGCAAAACGAACTACTCTCTTATCCACCCGAATGGTACGATACACGCATGGAAAAACGGGATAGTGACGAGAAGGAGGCTATGGACTTCTTGACTGCGACCAACAACTTACGCAATAAATATATGAATGAGTTGCAAGAACGGATAAAGCAACACTCCAATCTCTCGCAACGCTACGTTGACTATCTCACTGGCTGGTATCAGGCGGGGCTTGGAATGGAACTCATGCAGGGACGATTCTCTATGAAAGGATTGCAAGTTCCCCAGCCTTATATGGATTTTGTGGGCAAAGAAATATGGCAGAAAAGGATCAAACCCTATACACTGTATACTGATTTCAACATATTCAAGCGCGACTATATCGACCAACTGGAGTTCATGAAGAAACCAATAACAAGGATGGAACTTCTCCATTGCATGGTCGAAAGCGGAGAAATATCCTTGACAACCGAGGGAAAGAGGGCGCTGGAGGATTATCAAGTGAAACTGGAAAAGTTCCGCACTGATTTTGAAAATGCCACAGATAAAAAGAAACGTGAAGTGTTAATAGAAACGTTCAATGCGAGCGAAGAGGTTAAGGTGGTCAATGAACTATTGAAGGTGTTCGATGAACCGATACAAAAAGCCGGAAATATCTTCAATCTGCGCCAGACATTGGAGGTGCTGGATTCCGTAGGGTGCGACAACAACTTGCGTGACCTTCATCTTGCAGCCACATTATACAAATGGATAGATATCAGTCGTAAACCACTTCTCCCTGAAGTTGTCGTTTGGATGGAACAGGAAATAAAACTCCCTGCAGCCAAGGCCGCAGTGATAGAGCAAAATAACAAATACCTTGCTATACAACACCGCGACATATTAGGCTCCAACCTGAAATCCTCCGATGACGTAAAGAGTATGAGCGACGGTGAGAAGATATTGCGCAAACTCATCGAGCCCTACAAGGGCAAGATAATCCTACTCGATGTTTGGGGCACCTGGTGCGGCCCTTGCAAGAGAGCATTGGAAAACAGCCAAGAGGAATACGAGCATCTGAAGGACTACGACATCGTATATCTTTATCTTGCAAACCGTTCCGATGAAGAGTCGTGGAAGAATGTCATCAAGGAATACAACGTGACGGGCGACAACGTGGTGCACTACAACCTCCCCACCGAGCAGCAAGCCGCCATCGAGCACTACCTTGGCGTGAACAGTTACCCCACCTACAAGCTCATTGACCGCGACGGCAACATCCTCGGTGTGAATGCTGACCCTCGCGACCTCAATGCGCTGGAAAACTTGCTGAAGATGATGAACGGGACGAAGAATTAATTCATGATAAATTGCCTTTGGCCCCTGTGGGCGGCGACCTCGTTTCGTGGCCAATTCGTGCCCATTTGTATTCATTTTTTTCAACATAAATTACCGTGAATTGCCCACAAATTATCCACAAATAAAATTTGTGTAACAAGATAAACCTAATACTTATCATTATAATTGTAATATCTTTGTTAGTAACAAGCTTGTTAGTAGCAAAAGTTTCTTCTACCACTATTAGTATATATTCGGGAATATTTACTATTTTTGCGATGACAATAAGAATAGGCAATGGAAATAATATCAGTGGAATACCAACAATGGCTTGCTGATTTGAAGCAGCGTATCCGTGAGTGTCAAATCAAGGCTGCGGTAAAAGTCAATGCAGAGCTGCTACAACTCTATTGGCAAACGGGATACGATATTGTAGAGAAACAGAAACATGCGCATTGGGGAGATGGTTTCTTGAAGCATTTGAGTCACGACCTCATGGAAGCTTTTCCCAAGATGACTGGTTGGGACGAACGCAATCTTCGCCGAATGAGGCAATGGTATTCCGCTTATAGTCAGCTCGGTACATTTCGGGCACAGCCTGTGCCCGAAATAGGTGATTTGGAAAATGAGTTTCGGGTACAAGCTGTGCCCGAATTATCTCAGCCTCCTATTCCTATTGATTTCTTCTCTGTGCCCTGGGGACACCACATCTTGATTATGCAGCGTTGCAAGGAACTGGACAAAGCGCTTTTTTACATCCAACAGACAGTAGAGAACAATTGGAGCCGCTCTGCCTTAGAATGGCAGATAGACAGTAATCTATATGACCGTCACGGAAAGGCCGTCAGCAACTTTGTAAACAGATTGCCCGCACCGCAAAGCGACTTGGCGCAGCAAATGACCAAAGACCCTTACGTAATCGACATCATGGGGATTCGGCAAGATATGAAGGAACGTGAGATAGAGCAACATTTGGATTCGCATATCTCACAATACCTGTTGGAGTTAGGCAAGGGCTTTACCTATTACGGGCATCAGGTACATCTCAAAGTTGGCAACGAAGATTTCTATATCGACCAGTTGTTCTACCATGTTCGCCTACATTGTTTTGTTGTAGTGGAGTTGAAGGCTGTAAAATTCGCTCCAGAGCATATCGGGCAACTCAACTTCTATGTTTCCGCCGTTGATAGCCAATTGCGTACACCAGGCGATAATCCGACAATAGGCCTGTTGATTTGTAAAGACAAAGACGACATCGTTGCTGAATACACCCTGCGCAATATTGAAAGTCCCATTGGAGTATCCTCCATACAGATATACAATGAGCTGATGTCAGATTACAAGTCATCTCTCCCCAGTATTGAAGATATTGAAAGGGAGCTGAGCGACAATTGCCGATAATAATAAACAACCCATACAATGAAACCAACCAAACTATTCCTTGCCCTTGCCGTGGCGGTGCTGCTGGGGGCGTGTAGTACGAAGCAAGCGCCTGAAGCCATTCTCAAGAAAGCGTTGGAGAATGTAGAACGTATCAAAGTTGCGGGGTATGAATTGGAAGAAAAGGTGAAGGCTCCTTACGAGAAG
>JAFZFF010000034.1 GCA_017556045.1 Bacteroidaceae bacterium
AAGAAAAGAAATGTGAAGGTTGATGCAATCGGACAGCTTCATGTTCATTCATCATTCAACAACATTATTGTTTCGCTTGCTAACAGTGAAGGCGAGGTTATCTCTTGGTCTTCAGCAGGTAAGATGGGATTCCGTGGTTCTAAGAAGAACACACCGTACGCAGCACAGATGGCAGCAGAAGATTGCGCTAAGGTAGCTTACGACCTTGGCTTGAGAAAAGTAAAGGCTTATGTAAAGGGTCCCGGTAACGGACGTGAGTCTGCTATCCGCTCGGTACACGGAGCAGGTATTGAAGTAATGGAAATTATCGACGTTACACCGCTGCCCCACAACGGTTGTCGTCCTCCTAAGAGAAGAAAAGTATAAAATAACCTGTTCCCAACACTTATTCCGCATTGTCTTTTTGGATTGTACTCTTCCTATCTGCAATCGCGGCTGTAGGCAATGCTGAATAAACGTTGAGAATGCTAAATTGAACTAAAGAAATGGCAAGATATACTGGACCAAAAACAAAGATTGCACGTCGATTTGGTGAGCCCATCTTCGGTGCAGATAAGATTTTAGCAAAGAGAAACTTCCCTCCCGGCCAGCACGGTAACAACAAGCGTCGTAAGACCTCTGAGTACGGTGTGATGTTGGCTGAGAAGCAGAAGGCTAAGTATACATACGGTGTATTGGAGCGTCAGTTCCGCAACCTCTTCGATGCAGCTGCTCGTAAGAATGGTATTACTGGTGTACTCCTCCTTCAGGGTCTCGAGTCTCGTCTCGACAACGTAGTATACCGTTTGGGTATCGCTCCTACTCGTGCTGCTGCTCGTCAGCTCGTGTCACACAAGCACATCGTTCTTAACGGTAAGGTGGTAAACATCCCCTCTTGCGCAGTTAAGCCCGGTGATGTAGTAGGTGTTCGTGAGAAGTCTAAGTCTCTCGAGGTGATTGAGAACTCATTGGCAGGTTTCAACCACAGCAAGTATCCTTGGATCGAGTGGGATGAGTCATTGAAGGCTGGTAAGTTCCTCCACGTTCCCGCACGTGAGGATATCCCTGAGAACATCAAGGAGCAACTTATTGTAGAATTGTACTCTAAAAATTAATAATTTATTCATGGCGATATTAGCATTTCAAAAACCTGATAAAGTTGTCATGTTGGAGGCCGACTCGAAGTTGGGTAAGTTCGAGTTCCGTCCCCTTGAGCCGGGTTTCGGTATTACTATCGGTAATGCTCTCCGTCGTATCCTCCTCTCTTCATTAGAGGGCTATGCTATCAACACTGTTAAGATTGACGGTGTTGAGCATGAGTTTGCTACGGTTCCCGGTGTTAAGGAAGACGTCACCAACATTATCTTGAATCTGAAGCAAGTTCGATTCAAACAGATTGTAGAAGAAGTTGAAACGGAAAAGGTTAGTATTACCGTTGAGAACGCAACAGAATTCAAGGCTGGTGATATTAGTAAGTGCCTTAGCGGATTTGAAGTGTTAAATCCTGAATTGGTTATTTGTCACTTAGATTCTAAGGCTACAATGCAGATAGAGTTGTCTATCAACAAGGGTCGTGGTTATGTTCCTTCTGAGGAGAATCGCGTGTTCTGCACCGATGTAAACACTATCCCCGTAGACTCTATCTACACACCTATCCGTAATGTCAAGTACCAGATCGAGCAGTATCGTGTAGAGCAGAAGACTGACTACGATAAGCTCGTACTTGAGATTGCCACCGATGGTTCCATCCACCCGAAGGATGCGTTGAAGGAGGCTGCAAAGATCCTCATTCATCACTTCATGCTCTTCTCTGACGAGAAGATCACATTGGACGACTCAGCATTCGATGCTAACGAGGAGTTCGATGAGGAGGTACTCCACATGCGTCAGTTGCTCAAGACCAAGTTGACCGATATGAACCTCTCTGTTCGTGCGCTCAACTGCTTGAAGGCTGCTGAGGTAGAGACTCTTGGTGAGCTCGTACAGTTCAACAAGACTGACCTCTTGAAGTTCCGCAACTTTGGTAAGAAATCGCTCACTGAGCTTGATGATTTGCTCGAGAGTCTGAATCTGTCGTTTGGAACTGATATTACAAAATACAAATTAGATAAAGATTAATTGAAATGAGACACAATAAGAAATTCAACCATTTGGGTCGTACTGCTTCTCACAGAAGCGCTATGTTGTCAAACATGGCTTGCTCTTTGATCAAGCACAAAAGAATCACTACGACTCTTGCAAAGGCCAAGGCACTGAAGAAGTACGTTGAGCCTCTGATCACAAAGTCAAAGAACGACACTACTAACTCTCGTCGCGTAGTATTCAGCTACCTTCAGGATAAGTACGTTGTAACCGAGCTCTTCAAGGAGGTTGCTGTAAAGGTAGGCGATCGTCCCGGTGGTTACACACGTATCATCAAGCTCGGTTCACGTATGAGCGACGCTGCTCCTATGGCATTCATCGAGTTGGTAGATTACAATGAGAACATGGCCAAGACTGCCAAGAAGGCTACACGTACTCGTCGTTCAAAGAAGAGCGCAGCAGCTGCTCCGGCTGTTGAAGCTCCCGCTACTGAGGCTCCCGCAGCTGAAGAGGCAAAGGCAGAGTAATTCAATTTATAGCTATATCAAGGTTAGGGTGCAACGTGCGTTGCGCCCTAATTTTTTTTATGTCGCGTTGCCAGGATAGGGGCTAAAGAGGCATGGAGGCCGCCCTCGGGAATGACTCTCGTATGTCGGGAGAGAGCACATATTAATTGTCTACTGTCTACTGTCTACATCGTGTTATGGCTATTTTGAGGGAATTTCCCCAAAACTTTGAGGGAATTTCCTCATTTTTATTTGCCATATAATGCTTACCTTTGCAATGACTCGCGAAGGTACACTACACTTGCTGTAAAATTATGGAAACAAGTTTTATATATCTTGCTCGTTTGTAGGTACTTTGCTTCAAGAACATTTACTAAGACTTTTTTACTAATGAAAAAGCGACTCATCATGCACCATCATAGCATACACCTCAGACTCCGCCGAGCAGGGCTGCTCCTCAGTGCCCTCCTCCTCTGCTGCGGGGCTTCGGCTCAGACGGCAGAGACGGCAGAGAAGCTGGCGGACTATGCACGCAATATCATCACCTTCAATCGTGAGCATCCGCAGGAGAAGGTATACCTCCACATGGACAATCGCAGCTACTTCATCGGCGACACCATTTGGTTCAAGGCCTATGTGATGAATGCTACGACATTGCACCCTACGCAGCAGAGCGGAGTGTTCTATGTAGAGTTGCTCAATGAGAAGGGCGTTGAGATGGAGCGCAAGAAAATGCGCCTTGAGAATGGCATGTGTCATGGTGAGTTTGTCCTGAAGGACGACTACCGCACGGGATATTATGAGATACGTGCCTATACGCGTTACATGCTCAATTGGGGCAATGAGTCGAAGGCATGGACAACAATAGCAGAGCAGCCAACACCAACTTCGGAATTCCGAAGCAACGAGATTTTTCAACAATCCGTTGTACCCGATATGAATCACTGCATGTTCTCCCGCGTTTTCCCTGTATATATGAAGCCCAAGGAACCCGGTTATTATAAGGCAGAGATGGAGTGGTATCCCTTGCATACGGCTTTGGCAGCTCCAGAAGTGACGGAGGAGGAGTTTATGGATGACTCACTCCGAATATCCTTTTACCCTGAGGGAGGATCACTTGTAGAGAATCTGCCCTCTACTGTAGCCTTTGAGGTGAGAGACCAATTCGGTGGAAAGCGCGAAATAAGTGGAAGGATTACCGAGGGGAGAAACCATGAGATTACCCGCTTCTACACATCGGGACGAGGTAGAGGGGTCTTCACTCTATCGCCTCAAAGTGGCAAGAAACATTATGCTCATGTAGAGTATAAGGGCCGCCACTATCGCTATGAGCTGCCACCCATCGAGAAGCAGGGCGCGACGATACATGTATACCCACCCATCGGCGATGGCGACGCTTCGTTCAGCGTATCCGTCTCAGAGCAACACTCTCAGCGACTTTTGGGATGGACGCTACAGTGCCGCGGCATGGTGACAGACTTTGATACGCTGACTCTGCGAAGCAATGCCACATACCGAGTGATGATAGCCAAAGAGAGTCTGAAGCCCGGTGTAAATCAGCTCACCCTGTTCACCCCGCAGGGCGAGATACTTGCCGACCGCCTCTTCTTCGTATCGCCTAAACAAGTATCCAAATTTTTCGTCGAGAACCTCCCCGATAGTGTACAGCCCTACGAAGAGGTGAAGATAAACATGCGACTTCACGACCCTCGCAGCTGGCTTCCTCAAGGCCATTTCTCGCTCTCTATTACCGATGCCAAGGAGCGAGGCGAGAACACCCACGACACGCGCGATATCCGCAGCGAACTGCTATTGGCCTCTGACCTCAAGGGATTCATCGAGAATGTCGATTCCTATTTCGCCCATGCCAATGACACCGCTATAGCTGCAGACATAGACCGTCTGATGCTCGTGCAGGGATGGCGCAGGTATGAGTGGAAGTCAATGGCCTCAAACAAAGACTTTATACCCCGATACACCCCTGAGAAGGGGCTGGAGATTGATGGTTATGTAATCTCAGACATTGTCAAGCAAGAGCATTTTGCACGAGCCGACAAGTATAAGCGTATCCCTAAAGTGAGAGTAAAGATAAACATGGATGCCAATGGCCTGCATTACAACACGGAATGCCTTGCCGATAGCTTAGGACGTTTTCACTTCGATATAGATAAGCCCTTCTATGGTAATGCTTTGCTGAGTATTTTTCTCAGTGATAAGAAAGATCCATCCCAAGTGACTAAGTTGATACGAAAAGTTATTCCTGCTTCATTGACATACAGTTATCCAGTTCTTAATAGAGCCTTTTCGCCATCTACAACACCATATTCCTATTATCAGGTACATAGCCCCGAGGAGCATTTATTATTGCGTTATGAGGAGCAGACCATACAGGGTAACGAAAGATTATTAGGAGAAGTTACGATAAAGAAACGACAAAAGACGACTCGCGAAATCAACTTCGAGCACCCCGATATGGTCATCGATTACTATAAGGAGTGGAATAATCTTATTGACCGAGGTATACCGCTTGCTAACTGGTATAGCGATAGGCTGTTATGGCTCTTCGATACAGGCATAGGGGGTGCATCCGATGCTACCTTTATGCCAACAAGTATAATTGATCCAGCTAACCCTAACAATGAGATGATGATACACTATTCATTGGGAAGGGTAAAGATTTGGGGGCCTACTGATGGCCGCGATTCTCTCGCAGAGAAAAGTCAGAGATTTATCAATAAGTATTATATGCCAAAAACCATCAGAGTCTACTCCAATCTAATGACGCGCAATCCATTACCTTTAGAGAAAGATAGAGACACTGAATTTCTTCCAGCCGCCTATATAGATGTGGAAAGCTTTCCTCATAGGCAAAGCCCACGCCGAGCACCCTATATGCTCCATAACGGTACTCGTATGACCTACTACAATGGCTATAGCCAAGTACGCAGCTTCTACAAACCCGACTACTCCGACTGCGCTCTGCCCGATACGGCAGACTATCGCCGCACGCTTCATTGGGAACCCGATATATGGACCGACAACCTGGGGCGCGCCTCAGTGACCTTCTACAATAACTCGCGAACCAAGCACCTCCACATCCGTGCCGAAGGCTTCACCCGCAATGGTGAGTTTATCGTGTATGACTCGGAGCAAAAATAAAGGAACTATAAAAATAATTGCCCAATCGATTATACATTTTCGTGATTTTGGTAATATATAGAGACATGTTGGTATTCATATCATAAAACACACATACACACATCATGAAGTATCATAGCGCACACCTCCGTCTCCGCCGAGCAGGGTTGCTCCTCAGCGCCCTCCTCCTCTACTGCGCAGCTTCGGCCCAGCAGCCCACCATGCAAGAACAGGCACAAGCCATCCTCATGCAGGGTGCCCGTATCAACCACTTCAACCGCCTGTGTCCGCAAGAGAAGGTGTACCTGCACTTTGACAATACCGCCTACTTCCAAGGCGAAACGATATGGTTTAGTGCCCATGTGACGAAGGCCACCGAGGGCACCGTGGCCGACAGCAAGGTGCTCTACGTAGAGCTGCTATCCCCTACAGGTGTGGTGCTGCGCCAGCAGAAGCTACAGGTCATCGATGGCCGCTGCCACGGCTCGCTACCCCTGGTGGATGCCTCGGTCGCTGAGGCCAATGCCAAGCGCGGCATGCTGAGCTACCCCAGCGGATACTACGAGGTGAGGGCCTACACCCGCGCCATGCTCAACTTCGACTCACAGGGCTGCTTCTCCCGCGTGTTCCCTGTATACAAGGCTCCCGAGAAGGAGGGCGACTATGCCAATCCGCAGATGGACATCTACAAGGGTAGCGGCATCGAGCGTCCCGAGACTCCCGAGCGCACTGCGCTCACCATCGACCTCCTCCCCGAGGGCGGCCACCTCATACTGGGCGTGCCCAACCGCATCGCCTTCAAGGCTACCGGTCAGGATGGCCTGGGCGTAGATGTAGACTCGCTCACCCTCGCTGACGGCACTCCCCTGCCCCTCACACCGCAACATCGCGGTATGGGCAGCTTCCTCTATACCCCCACCGAGCGCACCATGAAGGTCAAGGCCTACAGCGCTGGCAAGAGCTACAGCCTCACCCTCCCCAAGGGCGAGACCGAGGGCTATGCCCTACGCCTCACACCTCGCGTAGACCGCACCCTACAGATAGCCATCGCCACCCCGAAGCCCGAGGCCGACAGACTGCTGGGCTACACCCTCGTACACCAAGGCAAGTGCGCACTGATAGACACGCTCACCATGCGCGAGCGTACCTTCTCACGCATCATCCCTACCCATAAGCTCCCCACGGGAGTATACCAGTTTGCCCTCTTCGACGCTGGCGGCACCCTCTATGCCACACGCATGTTCTTCGTCAACAATGGCCTGGCCGCTGCGCCCGTCACCGTCACCACCCACAAGTCCAGCTATGGCCCCTTCGAGCAGGTGAAGCTACGCCTACAGGTACATGAGGAGGGCAACCACCACCTCTCGCTCGCCGTGCGCGATGCTGCCGACTATGGCACGGGAGGCACCGATGACCTGCGCAGCTACATGCTGCTCTCCTCAGAGCTGAAGGGCTACATCGAGAACCCCACCTACTACTTCGAGGCCGACGATGAGGAGCACCGCATGGCGCTGGACCGCCTCATGCTGACACAGGGCTGGAGCCGCTACGACTGGCAGCAGATGTCGGGTGCCACCCCCTTCGACATAAAGCACTACACCGAGGATGCCCTCGTGCTCGACGGCTGGGCACTACACCCCCGCAAAGATGAGCCCATGGAGGGCATCGATGTAGCCGTGAAGCTCTACTCCCCCGACCGCAAGCAGGTGCAGGAGATGCGCGTCACCACCGACGAGCAGGGCTACTGGGGCCTCAACCTCCAGGACTTCGAGGGCGAGTGGGACCTCAGCCTGCAGACCTACGATGAGGAGGGCAAGCCCATAGTGAGCCGCCTACGCCTCGAGCGCTCCTCTGCGCCCGACGTATTGGCCTATGAGACAAGCGAGCTACACCTACGCCACAGCCTCGACAGCACCGTGTACACCCCTTGGGAGAAGCCCGAGAAGCGAGAGCCTATGACCGAGAAGACCATCGTGCTCGACCAAGTAGAGGTCGAAGGCCGCCGCCGCTATATCGACTACTGCACCTTCCAAGCCTTCGATGCCGCCAAAGATGCCGAGCTGATGATCGACAAGGGAGAGTATACCTATACCGTAGCTGACTATCTGATAGATAAAGGATACGACATTACACTTTCCGACGGAGAGAGCTGGGAGCAGTCTGCAGAATCGCAACTAGAAGACAACAATGCCCAAGACCCAAACGGCGAAAATGGCAGCGGAAACACCCAGCACGATTTGGTAGAACCTGCCATAGTGAAGACAATGTCTAACGAAGAGGCCGAAGGCGGCAACCTCATGGGCATGCGCTCCAGCTACAATCGTTGGCTTATGAAGAAGACACTTATCAATGATTTCCGCACCTTCTGGCTCATCAAAGAGGGTAAAAATAACGCTACAGGACCATCGAGCCAGCCAGGCTACGAGATCGATATTGCCGATGTCAAGAGCATTATCGTATATGACAAGCCCGACAGCTACATGGGTAATGAGGAGGTGGTGAACTGTCTCGATATAAGCGATATACGCTATGTTCAGAATTTTGCAAAAGAAAGAGATACATACTATCCCGCAGGCTTGTACGTCGTAGAGATACACCTCCACCCAGGTCGCAAGAGCCGCGTGGCGTGGAACAAGAACACCCGCCAAACCACCTTCGATGGCTACTCACCCAAGCTGGAGTTTTATGCTCCCGAGTACCCCAATGGCCCCATCGAGGGCGATGCCGACTACCGCCGCACCATCTACTGGAACCCCGACGTGACGACCGACGTCAAGGGTAAGGCCAACCTCACCTTCTATAACAACAGCTACTCACGCTCACTCAGCGTCAGCGTAGAGGGTATGACCAATAGCGGTGTGTACATGACACGCGAATCAGAAGAGAAGTAATATATAGTAAGGGGATATGGACAGATCGAACAAAATGTGTATGCGTAGAAATCTTTGGTTGATAATACTACTGCTCTCACTGGGCGAGATGTATGCCGATGAGCGCAACCTCTTCAACGATGCGTGGCGCTTCCATCGTGGCGACACACTCGGTGCCATGCAGACTAACTTTCACGATTATCATTGGCAAATGGTAGACTTGCCACACGACTGGCGCCTCACCCCCGACTCACTGAACAGCATCCCCACCGAAGCCGACACCGTCGGATGGTACAGGAAGACCTTCACCATACAAGACTCTGATACGGCAAGGAATGTATATCTCTACTTTGAGCGCATCCATGGCAAGGCCGACATCTGGATAAACGACACACTGATACACAGCACATCCAGTAGCTACGAACCCGTAAGGATAGATGTCACACCCTACCTGCGTGCCCCGTGGGAGCTCAACCACCTCGCCATACGCGTAGCCAACAGTCCCACCGACAACACCGTCTACCACGGCGCAGGCATCACACACGACACGTGGGTCGTCCGCGCTGACCGCATACTCCTCGACACATGGGAGACACAGGTCAAGACCAGCCAGGTATACTCGCGCCGTGGCAAGTGGCACGCAGACCTGCAGGTCAGCACCCAGATACGCAATACCTGCGCATCCCAAGGAGAGGGATGGCTGCGCCTCCACATCACCGACCCCGAGGGCAGCAAGGTGTACGATGAGCAACGCCCCATACAGCTGACCGATAGCACCACATTTGCCACCAAGGTGACGCTACGCAACCCGATGAGCTGGTACGCAGCCACCCCCGACATGTACCGTGCACACCTATGCATCGGCGTCGACGAGACGATGTGCGACTCCATAGCTATCCCATTCGGCATCAGCACCATAGCCTACTCATCAGAGATGGGTCTGCTCCACAATGACGAGCGCCCCCTCATCCAAGGCTCTACGCTCGAGTACAACGGCCGCTTTACCGGATACACCGCCTTCCGCAGAGCCGAAGAGCTGCTCGTAGGGCACATGCAGTACAATGGCTACACAGCCATCCGTTGCCCCATGGGACTGCTCTCTGAGCACCTGCTCAATGCCTGCGACACGCTGGGCGTGATGGTCCTGGTCGATGCCTTCAGCCCCATACACCCCGATGAGCAGTGGAGCGATGCCGCCACGGCAAGCCTCGTCAAGCAGTATAGAAACCATCCGTCTATCGTCATGTGGTGCATCAGCGACGACAGCCACAAGCACGAGCTGCTCAGCACCTTAGACGACAGCCGCCCCATAGCACCGACCGACATACTGCTCGACTATCGCTGGAGCGATGAGCGCCGCTCTCATGGCGAGAAGACACCCCGCGCCTACCAGTTAGACGCAGAGCGCATGGTCAGCAGCATCACTATGGGTGTATCGGCTCCCGACACGACACGGACCGACACCATCGTATGGCTCCCCGAGGTGCAGCACTGGACGTGGCCTGGGTATGAAGGTAAGGTAATGAAGGTCAACGTGTATAGCCAGAGCGACTGGGTGACCCTAAACCTCAACGACAGGATGATAGGCAACACCAAGCTGGGCAAGCGTGCGCACCAGGCCACATACTACGTGCCCTATGAACCTGGACTGCTGGATGCCTACACCTCCTTTGACCTACGCCGACTATGGCAGCCCAGGATCTCAAGGTCTAAGGTGAAGCTCAGCGGACGGTATAAGAGCCACTTCCTCTTCTACACGGCAGGCGAGTCACAATTCTTCTACATGAGTTCAGACCGCCCCAAGACCCCGAATGCCAATGGCGAACTCTGCTTCGTCAAGATCGAGGTACTGGATGCTGGTGGCTACCCCGTGCCCGATGCAGAGATACCCCTCAAGCTCCGCATCCGCGGCCCTGGCATCATCATAGCCGCAGGCAATAGTCGCGAGATGTCACCATCGATACACTCCGTCACCACCTGCCAAGGCAGCGCCTTCGTAGTCATCCGCCCCCTAAAGAAAGAGGTAGGTACCATCCGCCTCACCGCCACTCTCGACGAGTTAGACATCGCAGACACCACCATCGAGGTCGTGGAGTGAATGCTCGGGAGACAGCGTATATTAATTGTCTACTGTCTACTGTCTACATCACGTGATGTGGAAAATTCACTGAAAAATAACGCACTTTTTTGATGATTTTTGGTAAAAAAAAACAGCGATTTTTGGACTCTTTTTTTGCCGCAAAACCTTCAAAAAACGCCCATTTCATCGGGAAATCGAGGCAAAAAATGGAGATTTTTACCACTCTGATTCACGAAGCAATCAGGCCGCAAAATCAGCAGCAATTCGGACAAAATGTAGACAGTAGACAGTAGACAATTAATATGCGCACTCACTAAAGGTGGTAAAATAGTGTTATGTAAAAATTCTTATTTATTAATTAGATATACATAGTATATCTAATTATATAAATAAGCCCTATTATTATAGGCGCGGCGACCCAAAAGAGCAAGAGACAGCGCAACCTTATTGTCTACTGTCTACTGTCTACAATCTGAGGCAGCTTTGCAGACAAAACAAGCACATCTGATAAAATCGCCTTGCACCTGCCTTGCGCCGCCAAGAAACAGCAGATAAATCGCCGCCGCACGCGCATCACGCGAGTAATAATTATTTTTTACCAACACGCTGTAATCAAGCGCGTTACGCTCGAATTGCCGCAAAATAAAATACAGTAAAGTACACTAAAATACAATAAACGTAAGTGCCAAAAATCTTTGTAGTAACTTTGCACTGTCAAAATCAAAGGGATGGGGGCGACCCGATGAGCTTGACAAGCGATCTCTGACTTAGTGCACAAGAAAATTACGGGGCGAGCGATGGGGAGGACTCAGTTGTGGACCATGAGGGTATTGCCATTGCGAGTGGTGCGGTAGCGGTAGAGGGGGTTGGTAGTTCCCGACTGGGGCATGCCGCCATTGTTGAGGTTATAGATGCTCTGGCAGCGCGAGCAGGTGGCCATGCCTTGGAGGTCGACGGTGAGGCGCGCTGAGCTCCTGTCACACTCGGGGCAGCCGAGGTCGAAGGCGTAGATGCTCTCCTCGAAGTAGGGCTGGCCGATGATGAGGCCTGCGAGGCCGAAGCTGAAGATGCGGCTCTGCACCTCTGTATAGGGGTAGTCGCGCTCGGCGCCGTCGGGGGACTTCACGCGGTAGCCATCCTTGGTAGTCTTGGGGCGCACGGCAAGGAAATGGCCGAGGGTGTGGAGGCTGTTGAAGGGCACGGCAGACATGTCGCACGAGAAGGATACAAAGTATTTGTCGCTAAATACAGTGTAGCTCTGAGTACATGCGCCGAGGGCCAGGGTGGCCAGCATGAGGAGGAGGCGTCGGGTCATAAGGCAAGGGTTCATCACACGAGAAATAACGGAGGGAGAGGGCGTTTTCGTATAATCACGAAGGCATTTCGCTAAAGTTTCTAAAAAGATGGTGCGAAGCCTCGGAAAAAAGCACTTAAAACTTGCAGCATCGTGCGATTATCACTACCTTTGTACACTTAATCAAAAAACAGAATAATAACTAAAACATTACGATAATGTCGGATAACAAAAAGATGAAAACCGCCCTCGTGTCGGTATTCCACAAGGATGGATTGGAAGAGATTATTACAACGCTCCATAAGGAGGGCGTACAGTTGCTTTCTACAGGTGGTACTCAGGAGTTTATCGAGTCGCTCGGCGTTCCCTGCCAGCGCGTAGAGGACCTCACAGGCTACCCCTCAATACTCGGTGGTCGTGTAAAGACCCTGCACCCCAAGGTGTTTGGTGGTATCCTCGGCCGTCGCGACCTGGAGAGCGACCAGGTACAGATGGTCAACTACGAGATTCCCGAGATCGACCTCGTGATCGTAGACCTCTACCCCTTCGAGGCTACCGTAGCATCGGGCGCTTCACATGAGGCTATCATCGAGAAGATCGACATAGGCGGTATCTCACTCATCCGCGCAGCTGCCAAGAACCACAAAGATGTGGTGATCGTAGCCAGCAAGGACCAGTACGCTCCGCTTACCGATATCCTCCGCGCCAAGGGTGCTCAGACCACACTCGAGGAGCGCGCATGGTTTGCTAAGGAGGCATTCGGCGTATCTTCACTCTACGACTCAGCTATCTTCAACTACTTCGACGGTGGCGACGGCTCAATGTTCCGCAAGGCAGTGAACCACCCCAAGGCACTCCGCTACGGTGAGAACCCCCACCAGAAGGGTTACTTCTACGGCGACTTCGAGGCAATGTTTGACCAGATCCACGGCAAGGAGATCTCATATAACAACCTGCTCGACATCAACGCTGCTGTAGACCTCATCGACGAGTTTGACGAGACCACCTTCGCTATCCTCAAGCACAACAACGCTTGCGGCCTCGCATCACGCGACACCCTGCTCGCTGCTTGGACCGATGCTTTGGCTGGCGACCCCGTATCAGCATTCGGCGGTGTGCTCATCACCAATCGCGCTATCGATAAGGAGACCGCTGAGGAGATCAACAAGATCTTCTTCGAGGTAATCATCGCTCCCGACTACGACGTGAACGCACTCGAGATCCTCACTCAGAAGAAGAATCGCATCATCCTCGTACGCAAGAGCAACGAGCTCCCCCGCCAGCAGTACCGCTCAGTACTCAATGGCGTACTCGTACAGGACCGCGACCTTAAGACTGAGACCGTAGAGGATTGTAAGACTGCTACCACCAAGGCTCCCACAGCAGAGGAGATCGAGGATATGCTCTTCGCTAACAAGATCGTGAAGAACAGCAAGAGCAACGCTATCGTACTCGCTAAGGGCAAGCAGTTGCTCGCCAGCGGTGTGGGTCAGACCTCACGCGTAGACGCTCTCAAGCACGCTATCGAGAAGGCTCAGGGCTTCGGCTTCGACCTCCAGGGTGCTGTGATGGCCAGCGATGCCTTCTTCCCCTTCCCCGACTGCGTGGAGATCGCTCACAAGGCAGGTGTCACTGCTGTTATCCAGCCCGGCGGCTCAGTGCGCGACGCAGAGTCAGTGCAGTACTGCAACGACAATGACGTAGCAATGGTAATCACTGGATTCCGCCACTTCAAGCACTAATTTTATCGAGGGAAGAGTTAAAAGTGAAGAGGGAAGAGTTGATAGCTCATATTGACTCCCCAAAAAAATCCACAAATCACTCTTAACTCTTAACTCTTAACTCTTAACTGAATTTATGGGACTTTTCTCTTTTACACAAGAAATAGCGATGGACCTCGGTACGGCCAATACCATCATCTTGCACAATGGCAAGATCGTGGTAGATGAGCCCTCTGTGGTAGCCCTCGACCGCCGCACCGAGAAGATGGTGGCTGTAGGCGGACGTGCAAAGCTGATGCACGAAAAGACATCTCCCGACATCCGCACCATCCGCCCCCTGCGCGATGGCGTGATTGCCGACTTTAATGCTTGTGAGCAGATGATGCGTGGCCTCATCAAGATGGTCAACACCCGCTCACACCTGTTCACACCCTCACTGCGTATGGTGATCGGCGTACCCTCAGGTAGTACCGAAGTAGAGCTGCGTGCCGTACGCGACTCTGCCGAGCACGCTGGCGGACGCGACATATACCTTATCTATGAGCCCATGGCTGCTGCGGTAGGTATCGGTCTCGACGTAGAGGCTCCCGAGGGTAACATGGTAGTAGATATAGGTGGTGGTTCTACTGAGATCGCCGTAATCTCGCTCGGTGGCATCGTGAAGAACAGCTCTATCCGCGTAGCAGGTGATGACTTCACCGCCGACATCCAGGAGTATATGAACCGCCAGCACAACGTGAAGGTCAGTGAGCGTATGGCAGAGCGTATCAAGATACACGTAGGCTCAGCCTTGACAGACCTGCCCGATGAGGAGGCTCCCGAGGACTACGTAGTACATGGCCCGAACCGCATCACCGCACTCCCCATGGAGGTGCCCGTATGCTACCAGGAGATCGCACACTGCTTGGATAAGTCAATCGCCAAGATCGAGACTGCCGTGCTCAACGCCCTCGAAGACACTCCACCCGAAATCTATGCAGATATCATCCACAATGGTATCTACCTCGCAGGTGGTGGTGCTCTGCTCCGTGGCTTGGCAAAGCGTCTGCAAGACAAGATCAACATCCCCTTCCACGTAGCTGATGACCCCTTGCACTGCGTAGCTCGCGGTACAGGTATCGCACTGAAGAATGTTGACCGCTTCTCGTTCTTGATGAGATAATGTTTGATTCCTGAGTTGAGGGTTGAGGGGTGAGAGTGTAGTGAACCAATAGGTTGGCTTCTTTCATCCCTCAACTCTCAACTCGCAATTATTATAGTAAACGTGAACTCCATTTTTCAATTCCTATACAAGAACCTTCACCATATCGTATTTGTCGCGCTGGAGGTGGTATGCTTCGTGTTGCTGTTTTCGTACAACAGCTTCCAGGGAAGCATATACCTATCTACCGCCAATAGAGCCACGGCACGCCTCGTGTCGAGCAAAGACAGAGTCACCTCATACTTTGGCCTGGCCGAGAAGAACAGAGACCTCGTGGCACAGAACGCGCAGCTGCAGCAACGTATCTTGGAGCTGGAGGCAGCAGCCTCGATGCATCACCTCGATAGCCTCGCTCACATAGAGACTATGGAGCAGATACATCGCACGGGATACAACATCATTTCTGCGCAGGTAGTGGACAAGTCTATCAACAAGACAAACAACTACCTCACCATCGACAAGGGTGAAGCTGATGGAGTGAAGCCCGACATGGGTATCATGGGCGTAAATGGCATCGTGGGTGTGGTATACAAGTGTAGCAAGCACTACTCACTCGTGTTGCCCATACTCAACAGCAAGAGCAGCGTGAGCTGTAAGGTGCTGGGAAGCGACTACTTCGGCTATCTGCGCTGGGAAGGTGGCGACGCACGCTATGCCATGGTATATGACCTGCCACGCTACACCACCGTAGAGATAGGAGACACCATCGTCACCAGCGGTAACTCTACATTCTTCCCCTCAGGATTGCCCGTGGGCACGGTAGAGGAGAAGCTGCCCTCGACGGATGGCTTGTATGTGACATTGAAGGTGATGCTCTCTACCGAGTTTGCTCGCCTGGAGCACGTGTTTATCATGGGCAAGATGGATGCAGAGGAGTATGCCATACTGCAGGAGTCACTGAACCCCAAAAAGAAGAAGAAAAAGAATTAAGACATGGAACGAATACTTACATATGCCGCTTGGATTCTGGGACTGACCCTCGTGCAGGTACTGGTGCTCAACAACATCTTCTTGTTTGGTGTGGCTACCCCATTCCTATATATATATCCGATATTGATACTCAACAAGCATATCAACCACAACATACTGATGCTCATCGCCTTTGCGGCAGGTCTGTTGGTAGACATCTTCAGCAACACCCCTGGAGTGAACGCCGGTGCTGCGGTACTCATCGCCTACATGCGCCCTGGAGTGTTGCGTATGTATGCTCCGCGTGAAGAGTTTGATGACTTTGAGCCCAGCATCCACGTCTTGGGACCCATGCCCTTCTTGCGCTACGCACTCACTGCACTGCTCATACACCACGCTGCGGTGTTTCTCCTCGAAGCGTTCTCGCTGGCACACATCGGATACCTTTCGCTCCGCATCGTGTGCAGCACGCTACTCACCACTATGCTTGTGATGGCTATAGAGTTTATCCGTAACCGCCACTAATACACGTCACTTATGATCAATGATTATCGGTTCGAAAACCGCAAGTTCGTGATTGTAGGCATCGTATTGGCCATCGTCGTGGCATTCATCTGCCGACTCTTCTCCCTGCAGATAATCAACGATGACTACAAGAAGTATGCCGACTCAAACGCGTTCTTGAACAAGACTATATACCCTTCGCGAGGCGTGATGTACGACCGCAATGGTAAACTGCTCGTATCAAACCAGCCCGCATACGATGTGATGGTCTGCATGCGCAACGTCAAGGACCTCGACACGCTGGCCTTCTGCAACTCGCTCGGCATCACGCGTGAGTTCTTTGAGAAGCGCATCAAGGACATCAAGAACAAGAATCTCAACCCTGGATACTCATCCTACACGGACCAGCTCTTCCTGAGTCAGCTCACGGCAGAGGACTTTGCCATGTTCCAGGAGCAGCTGTATAAGTTCAATGGATTCTCCATACAGCGCCGTACCGTACGACAATATGACTATCACGTCGCAGGACACATCTTCGGCGACTTGGGTGAGGTGTCAAAGAAGGACATCGCAAACGATGACTACTACGTACGTGGTGACTTTATCGGCAAGCAGGGTATCGAGAGCTACTACGAAAAGTACCTGCGCGGTGAGAAGGGTAAAGAGATATTGCTGCGCGATGCTCATGGCCGCATCAAGGGGCGCTACCTCGATGGCGCGATGGACGTAGCTCCCGTTCCGGGTAAGAACCTCACGCTGAGCCTCGACATCGAGCTGCAGCAGTTAGCCGAGCGACTCCTCGAGAATAAGATTGGTAGCGTAGTGGCTATTGAGCCCTCTACGGGAGAGGTGCTCTGCATGGCCTCATCGCCCACCTTTGACCCTCAGATCTTGGTAGGACGCCAGCGTGGTGAGAATCATAAGATACTCTCTAAAGACAAGCAGAAACCCCTGCTCAATCGTGCCATACAGGGTACCTATCCTCCAGGCTCTACCTTCAAGACCTCGCAGGCGCTCACCTATCTGCATGAGGGCATCATAAGCCCTGAGACCTCATTCCCCTGTGCTCACGGCTTCCGCTTCAAGGGACTCCACGTAGGATGCCACCCTCACGGCTCTCCTCTTCCCTTGGTACCGGCATTGGCCACCTCATGTAATAGCTACTTCTGCTGGGGCCTGTATCGTATGATTGGCTCAGACCGATACACCTCGTCGCAAGACGCCTTCAACCACTGGAAAGACCACATGGTAGCGATGGGCTTTGGCTATCGCTTGGGCATCGACCTGCCTGGTGAGGCGCGCGGCTTTATCCCCAACTCTGCATTCTACGACAAGTGGTATGGCGGACGCTGGAACGGACTGACTATCATCTCTATCTCCATTGGCCAGGGTGAGGTCACCTTGACACCCCTGCAGATTGCCAATCTGGGTGCGACCATTGCCAATAGAGGCTACTACATAGCACCCCACGTGGTAAAAGAGGTGGAGGGTGAGGCTATGGACAGCATCTATAGCACTCCGAAGCGCACATTGGTAGACGAGCGCCACTATGAGACCGTAGTGAAGGGTATGCGTGAGGCAGTGCTCAATGGTACTTGCCGCGCTGCCAACTTGCCCGGCATCGAGGTATGTGGTAAGACGGGTACGGCGCAGAACCGCGGAAAGGACCACTCTGCCTTTATGGGCTTTGCACCGATGAATGATCCCAAGATTGCCATTGCCGTGTATGTGGAGAATGGTGGCTTCGGAGCAGTATATGGTGTGCCCATCGGAGCACTTATCATGGAGAAGTATCTCACCGGCACACTCAGTGCTGCAAGTGAGCAAAAAGCTAATGACATACAACAACGCGTAATCTACTATGGCAATCAGGAACGTTAACCTTTGGCGATCAATAGATTGGTTTACCATTATACTCTATTTCTTACTGGTGGCATGCGGATGGCTCAGCATTTGCGGCGCTACGTATGACTTCGGTGACACCGACTTCTTTAGCTTCTCTTCATTCACGGGCAAGCAGCTCGTGTGGATAGGATGTGCGTTGGTGATTGCTATCATACTGCTCAACATCGAGAAGAAGTATTACGAGATGCTCGCCTACCCTACCTATATAGGCTTCGTCATACTACTGGCTGCAACCATCTTCATAGCGCCCGACATCAAGGGCTCTCACTCGTGGCTTGTGATAGGCCCTATCCGCATACAGCCAGCTGAATTCTCCAAGTTTGCTACAGCCCTATGCCTCTCGCGCCTTTTGAGCAGCTATGGCTTCTCGATGGAGAAGCGTAGCGACTTTATAAAAATGATAGCTATCGTGGTGATCCCCATGCTGCTCATCATATTGCAAGATGAGACGGGCTCGGCTCTCGTATACGCGGCTTTCTTCCTCGTGCTCTATAGAGAGGGCATGACAGGCTCACTATTGGCATTAGGAGTCTGCATGGTGGCATACTTTGTCATCGGCGTAGGACAGGGCGAAAACGTGTTTGACAAGATGCCTGTAAACGTAGGACAATTTATCGTATTCCTCCTCATCCCGCTCTTTACTGCACTTGCGGTAGGCGTATATGGCAAGCACGTGGGACGAGCATGGTGGATTGCCTGCACCAATCTATTTGCTACGCTCGTGGCTTACCTCTTCTCACGCTACGTGATACCCTTCGACATCTGCATCGTCCAGCTGGTGCTATGCGGCTGCACTGCCCTATACCTTATATATACGTTCCTCTTAGACCGCTACGCCTCGTACCTGCTCATCGCCCTGTTTGCACTCGGCTCGGTAGGCTTCTATTACTCTTGCAATATGCTTATCGACAAGTTGCAGCCCCACCAGCAGATGCGTATCTTGGTACTGCTCGGCATCAAAGACGACCCTGCAGGAGTAGGCTACAACATCAATCAGTCAAAGATTGCTATCGGCTCAGGCGGCTTATGGGGCAAAGGCTTCCTCGAGGGTACGCAGACCAAGCTCAACTACGTGCCTGAGCAGCATACCGACTTTATCTTCTGCACCATCGGTGAGGAACAGGGATTCATGGGCTGCATATTCATACTGCTGCTCTATGCGGTATTTATCATCCGCATCATCATGCTTGCCGAGCGCCAAGGAAGCAATAAGTTTACGCGAGTCTATGGATATTCATTGGCTTCGATCCTTACCTTCCACCTATTTGTTAATGTAGGTATGGTGATTGGTTTGGCTCCTGTCATTGGTATCCCCCTACCCTTCTTTAGTTATGGAGGTTCTTCACTGTGGGGTTTCACCATTCTGCTCGCCATACTATTGCGCCTCGATGCCGAACGTGAAGCACGCTTTTAATCCATAGAAACTAAAATCATTGTAGCTATGTCAACCGTCATATACCCCTCTCCGATATTTGGCCCTATCAAGAGCCGCCGTTTAGGTATCTCCTTAGGCATTAACCTCCTGCCTGGTGATGGCAAGGTATGCACATTTGACTGCATCTATTGCGAGTGCGGATTTAACGCAGAGCGTCGCCCGAAGCAGAAACTTCCCACACGCTCACAAGTAGCTGAGGCCTTAGAGCAGAAGCTCCTCGAAATGAAAGCCGAGGGTACGGCTCCCGATGTGCTCACCTTCGCAGGTAATGGCGAGCCTACTGCGCATCCCGACTTTGCGGCCATCATTGACGACACATTGCTCCTGCGCGACCGCCATTTCCCTCAAGCAAAGGTCAGCGTACTCACCAATGCCACACGCATCATCAAGCCCGAGGTGCACAAAGCACTGATGAAGGTGGACAATAATATCGTGAAGCTCGATACAGTAAACATCGACTACATCACCCGCGTAGACCGCCCCACAAGCCAATACGATCTCGATGCTATCATAGAGCAGATGCGTGCCTTCGAGGGACAATGCGTAGTACAGACCATGTTTATGAAGGGCGTCGATGGCGAGGGCATATCAGTAGACAATACTACCCCAGAGTACGTACTCCCCTGGATAGGTGCTGTAGTTGACATCGCCCCTCGCGAAGTCATGATATACACCATTGACCGCGAGACACCCTCACATAACTTACTAAAAGCTACCCCCGAAGAGCTCGACGCCATAGTAGCCCAACTCAAGGCCAAAGGCATCAAAGCATCGGCTTCGTATTAATGCTGATTTACTAACAAAAAGACGCATTTAACGCTATATTTTGCTCAAAGAATATTTTTGTGTGCATTTTCGTTAGAAATTTGAGTAAAATATTTGGAGAGAATGAGAAAGTTTATTTCCTTTGTATCGCTTTAAGTTAATTATTCACTTTAAAACGTTATTATTATGTCAGAAATTGAAGCAAGAGTAAAAGCTATCATCGTTGATAAGCTCGGCGTAGACGAGTCTGAGGTAACACCCAATGCAAGTTTTACAAACGACCTCGGTGCTGATTCTTTGGATACAGTAGAGTTGATCATGGAGTTGGAGAAGGAGTTCGGTACTTCTATTCCCGACGATCAGGCAGAGAAGATCTCTACCGTACAGGACGCTGTAGACTACATCACAAACAACGTGAAGTAATCAGACTACTGCGATAGTATTATAAAAGTCGTATTAATTGGGCCATTCCGATTATACGACTTTTTTATTGTCATATCAGCTAATACCACTATAGACTGTGCATCGCCTATTTGACTACATACATTATCTCTTTAGCACTGACAAGACCTTCCTGAGTCGCCTACACCAGATCCTCGGATTTTATCCGCGCAAGACATCGGTTTACCGCGAAGCTCTGATACACCGCTCGGTCAATCATCACAGACAGCATGAAAAAAAGAAAGATAACGAACGCCTCGAATACCTGGGTGATGCTGTCATAGAGACCGTAGTAAGCGACATCCTGTACCATCACTTCCCTGGAAAGAAAGAGGGTTTTCTGACCTCAGTACGCAGTAAGATAGTGCAGCGTAGTAGTCTCAACCGTATAGCCAAGGAGATTGGCTTGGTGGAGCTCATACAGTCTACTCATATCAATCACACACACAATAGCTTTATCTCTGGCAATGCCTTCGAGGCTCTCATAGGTGCCATATACCTTGATCGTGGATATGACTATTGCTATGAGTTCTTCAAGGAGCGAATCATCGGGAAACACGTAGACATCGACAAAGTTGCCAAGGAAGAAGACAACTTCAAGAGCAAGCTCATCGAGTGGAGCCAAAAGACGCAATACGAAGTCATCTTTGAGCTGATAAGCGAAAATACCGTAGGGACCAACAGCCCTACATTCCAAACCCGAGTATGCGTGGAGGGTATTGAGCTGGGCACAGGTTTCGGCTACTCAAAGAAAGAGAGTCAGCAACTGGCAGCTAAAGAGGCTATGCGCCACATACACAAGAAGACAGAGCTCTATAAGCAGGCGGTAGAGAAGCACGAATTGCGCACAACACCTACCCCTGAAAGTCTCCCTGAGAGCTCCACAAATACAGAGATTAAAAAAGAAGACACAAGTTCCCCTGTATAAGCGTATACAAGCAAGCTTATATCTCTATCAAGCAAAGCGCTTCTCTATCTCGTCTTCTGCGATGATGGTAAATACTTTCTTACCATCGGGAGTATAAGCAGGCATTTCGCAAGCAAAGAGTTCTTCGATGAGTGCTGTCATCTCACTCGCAGAGAGCACTTGACCTACTACGATTGCTGATGAGCGTGCCATGGTGAGTGCCATGGTGTGGTGTATCTCCTCCTTAGAGACATCGCCTTGCTCCATTGCCTCGGCCAGCATATCACAGACCAAAGAGATCGGATTGAGGCCTTCTATGCCACTGGGTACGCCCTGAATGGCAAAAGAGCCACCTCCCATATTGCTGATATCAAAGCCGAGATTGTAGAAATCATCGAGAAGCTGCTCCATCACTACAGACTGCACCGTAGATACGGTAAACATCTCCGGGAAGAGCAGGCCTTGAGAGGCTGATCCATGCTCGCTCAACTGACTCAAGTAGCGCTGGAAAAGAACACGCACATGAGCACGATGCTGGTCTATGAGCATCAGTCCCGACTTCATAGAAGTCACGATATAGCGTCCCTTATATTGATAACAATCTGCGCATGAGCTTTGCGTGGTGGGCACAGAACTGAAGAGCTCTCCTCCCCTATTTTGTACACCTTCGTCACTCTGTTTTTGCACCTCCGATAATGAATTATCAGACCAGGGTAAATCATCTGAAGGCAGTGCGTCAAAACGAAGCTCACGGCCCAGCGAAGAGCCCTCAACACCACAATAGAGTTCGTCCCACTTCACTGACGGACGCTTATACGAACTTACATCCTGCTTGAAGGGGTTATAGCTACTGTCAACTGTCAGCGTAGGAGGCGCACAAGAAGCCTTGTCAAAGCCCATTGTGTGTACTGGTATATCGGGACAGTCAGCGACATCAAAGTCAATAGAAGGAGCCACATTGCTACGCCCTAAGACCTCGCGTATCGAAGCTATCAGGATCTGCCAAATGGCTTGTTCGTCCTCAAACTTGATCTCAGTCTTGGTCGGATGGATATTGACATCAATACGAGATGGCTCTACCGAGAAGTACAAGAAATAGGGCACCTGCTCCGTAGAGGGTATCAGATGAGAGTAAGCCTCCATCACCGCCTTGTGGAAGTAGGGATGGCGCATATATCTGCCATTGACGAAGAAGAAGCAGTGTGCACCCTTCTTACGAGCGCTCTCAGGCACACCCACACAACCTGTCACCTTGACAAGCGTGGTGTCAACATCAATCGTGAGAAGCTCTTGTCCCAACTTCTTGCCAAACAGATGCTGTATGCGCTGTCTCAACGTAGCTTGGGGTACATTGATCAGCTCCACATCATTGCGGTATACCGAGAAAGCAATCTCGGGATGCACCAGAGCTACGCGCTCTATCTCCATCATGACATTGTTGAGCTCGGTCTGATCAGACTTGAGGAACTTACGGCGAGCAGGGACGTTAAAGAAGAGATTCTTCACCTGGAAATTGGTTCCTACGGGACACACATCGACCTCTTGCGACTCTATTCTCGAGCCTGCGATGCGTATCACCGTTCCCAGTTCGTCTTCTTTTCTGCGCGTACGGAGCTCCACCTGTGCCACTGCAGCGATAGATGCCAAGGCCTCGCCTCGGAAACCAAACGTATGCAGGTTAAACAGGTCCGCAGGATCCTTAATCTTCGAGGTGGCATGTCTCTCAAATGACATTCGGGCATCAGTCTCAGACATACCCTTACCATTATCAATCACCTGTATGTTAGTACGCCCCGCATCAGTCAGACGCACCTGTATAGAGGTAGCACCTGCATCCACAGAGTTCTCCACCAGCTCCTTTACCACAGAGGCCGGGCGCTGTATGACCTCACCAGCTGCAATCTGATTGGCTACCGAGTCGGGTAGCAGATGTATCAAGTCTTCTGTCATACGTTATCGGAGTAATACTACAAGGATCATTGCCAACAATGCGAGTATCAGTATGATACGCTTTGTGGGTATGGGATTATCATTTTCTTTACGGCGCTTCAGATGGGTGGTCTGCTCCACCATTTTGCCGCGTATACGCTCCTCTGCCGTCGCCTCCTTAGGGGGCAACATGCCAAGTTCGCGCTTAGCACGCGCCTCTATCTCCTTAAGGCGCTCCTTACGCTCATCTACATATATATACTGATGCTGGAACCCACGTGGTCCGCGTTGCTTAAACATTCCCATATCCTCTATTTCTTATCTAATATACCCTTCAGCGTGGGCAGAGGCACCTCTCTACGTGTCACCACCTTAAGCTTCTGATCCTCATCTTTACCACGCCATACCATGATGTCGTACTTATTCATCGGGCGCAACTTGTGCAGCCATGCGAAGTTTGACAATTTATCTTTACCGGGAGGTATCTGCGTGATGGGGTAGAACACACCATTGCTTTGGTCAGTGATGACAAGCTTATCTACCTGACGGTCCTTCATATAGGCCGTGAGCAAACTTGCCTCTGTAGTGTTCATGCCATAAGCTATGCTATCTCCCACTTCGGTGTAGTAGTACACCACCAAGACGTTACCTATCACGTCAGACTTATCAATACCTCCATCCTTGAAGTAAGCCTTGATTTCTCGACCACTTATCTGATTGAAATTCACGGAGTCGACCTGTTCCACAATAAGAGCCTGATTCTCCACATGCGCCCACTCTACGGTACTGTCGTTCATATACACACGTATCACCTCACCTAGGACCTGCTGAGGGCCATTCCACACGACAGGGTCATAGAACATCGTCATGCAAGAGTCCAAAGAGTTGAACACCATAGAGTCACACACCGCCTGCACATCCTCACGGTAGATACGTACCTTACGGAAGGCTTGCACCACACGGAAGACCGAATCAGTATCGGGGAAGCGAGTAAGCATACGCAGCGTATCACCATGGATAAACAGGCTGTCGCCCTGAGAGTAATCGATAGCTACCGCACGCTGCGTGGCGTAAGCCGAGTCGGTCAGCTCATTATAATAGGTGTAGTCTCCTGTCAAGCGTGTTTTGCCGGCAAAGTCATCCATCACCACATTATTGAACGCCTCGCCATACCCATTGTTGCGGTCATAGTAGATACTATCACCCACCAGGCGCTTATCCTCGTTGGTCAATACAGAGCGATTGAGCAGCTCGGCATGCTCTTCGGCAGTGTAGTAGCGTCCCAAGGTAGAATAGATATTATTCTTATCGCTATCGATATTTGAGGGACCTACGATGGTAGCAATCTGAGTCTTCGTATTGTAGTGCAGCGTGTCAGAGGTAAGCACAAAGTTCGGATTGGTCAACTTCACCTCATAGTTGAATATCGCCTCACTGGTCTGCGTGTCATACTCGCCCCATTCCGAGGTGAGCACATTGAGCGTGTCCTCCACTGTACCCCAGTTGAAGTAGTAGCCGAGGTTGAGCGTACGGTCATAATTCAAGCTATCGGTAGTGAGCGTCATCTGCTTGTCTATCATCACGACATTTTCACGCACCTTTGCCAGCATCTCATCGCCATTGTAGTGCAGTCTGTCGCCATAGAGATGCAACGTATCGCCCTGATGCATACGCACATTGCCGTAGGCATCGAGCGAGTTGGAACTCTCGTAGAAAAGTGCCGAATCACAGTACATATACATACTATCGTGTCTGAACACTACATCTCCCACAAGGATCTGAGCATCGGGGTTGATGCGCTGATTGTAGCGAGTCTCATCAGCATGTAACAGATATACATAGCGCTCGCTGGTCGTATCAGCGGGTGCCGTCAGCGTATCGGGTAAGGTGGTGGGCTGAGGCTCTACCTCACGGCGACTCCTTACGCGCTTTGACACAGAGTCTTGCTCCGCCTCCTGCTTCTTCTTTCTTGTCGGAGCGGGTGCAGGCGCCACAGTCTCAGTGGGCACCTTATCTGACACCGGAGTCAGCTGCATCTGCTGAGGTGCCTCCTTGAGCATTACAGGTTGCTGCGGGAGCTCCTCCCTATTCAACCTCTTTGTCGTATCCAATTGCAGCTCCTTGAGTGCAGCACGCTTGGGTGCCACCTTCTTCAGTTCGGTCTGAGCCGAAGCAGAGAGGCACACTACCACCCCCAATAGCAGAGCTATCCATCGAGATTTCGTCATCGTCACTTTACTCATCGCTTATTTCTTCACCCAGCCTGGATATTGGAACTCACAGTCACACCAATTCTCATTGATGCGCACATAGGTAGTCGCCTGTTTCTTCTTGATCCAATCCTCCAGCTTCTGCTGCTTCATCTTAGCAATCATCACATCCTTTATCACCTGATAGTCTTCGGTCGGATTGGCCTTGTGTCCATCGATACGATTCTTCAGCTTCACGATAGCACAAACCTCCTTACCGGTCTTCTTGTCAATCATGACGAAGGGCTCAGAGATATCTCCTACCTGCATCTCATACACTACCTTGGCTACCTCCTGTGGGAGCTCCTGCAACTCGAAGCGCGAAGAGAGCGTCATCTCATTGCTCATAAGACCAAAGTTCTTGCGTGTATTCTTGTCTACCGACAGCTGTACAGCATCATTAAACTCCATCTCACCACTGCGTATTGCCTTGGCCACAGAGTCAAGCTTCTCCAGCGAAGCCTGCATGCTCTCGGCAGACACCTCGGGCTTGCGCAATATATGACGTGCTCTCATACGATCGCCACGCTTCTCGATGAGCTGTATGATATGGAAGCCAAACTCCGTCTCTACGATCTTTGACACCTTATTGGGGTCTGTCAGATTAAAAGCCACATTAGAGAATTCGGGCACCATCTCACCACGTCCGAAGAAGTCGAGCTCACCGCCACGACGTGCCGACTCGTAGTCTTGCGAGTAGAACACTGCCAACGTAGAGAACTGCGCCTCACCATTGTTGACACGCTCGGCATAGCTGCGCAGCTCGGCCTTGACGCGCTCAATCTCCTCGATAGGTATCTCGGGCTGCTGAGTGATAATCTGCACCTCCACCTGAGTAGGCACAAAGGGTATCTCCTCAACTCGCATCTTGCCGAAGCCTCGGCGCACCTCAGAGGGGGTGAGCTTGATATCGCCAAAGATAGACTCCTGCATACGCTCCATGACCATACGGTCGCGCACTGTCTCGCGGAGCTGCTCGCGTATCTGTGTAGAGGTCTTACCATAGTACTCCTCCATCTTTTCGCGTGAGCCAAACTGGTTGACGCGCAGGTTGATCTCGCGCTCCAGCTCATTGATGACCTCCTGCTCCGTCACATCGATACTATCGATAGCAGCCTGATGCAAGAAGAGCTTCTGTATGGCCAATTGCTCTGGCACCACACAGTAGGGATCGCCCTCAATGTTCGTACCCGACATCATGAAGTACATACGCGCCTCCTCGACATCGGATTTCAGTATGGCCTCATCGCCTACTACCCATACGACCTCATCTATCACATTATCTTGCGCAACCATCTGCACGCACATCAGTGCTGCACACAGTATCGCCCACAACTTCTGTCTCATCGTAATAATACTTTATTCTGCCCCTTTGAACGGACTGATTATACAAATCTTCTTTTACCTTTTTCATAAACTCCACACGTCTGAAGTTGGCCAACAGGTCCATGATCTCAGGCTTTGCCAAGTCATAGGGCACCGCCTCTCCCTCGGCAACAAACTCCTCGATGTGTAGCAGATAGCAATACTCACCGTCTTCAGACTCGATATTGCGATTCTTATCAAAGTCGCGGCTCAGGTCTGAGAGGTTTACCGTAATCTTACCCTCCAGCTCCGATACAGGCACCCAGTGATCGTAGAAATACTCATAGATGACAGCATTGCGGAAGGCATACTTCTCCAGTTGCTCGAGCGACTCCTCTGAGTTATCCTTGTACCAGCGCTTCAGGTCCTTCATTCCCGACGACTTCAGTGGCGCCTTGATGAATACACCCTTTATCACAGACTCCTCGAGCACAAACAGATGCTTGTTCTCCTCGTAGTAACTCTGCAGCTCCTCCTCAGACACCTCTTCGCTCATCTTCTGCATTATCAGGCGCTGCTCATAGTCATTGAGTATGAGCTGACGGCGATAGTCCGCCACCAACTGCTCTATGCGTCCATCTCCACGCACATTATGCTCAGCCTTTTCGTAGAGCACCTGCTCCTCTACCCACTTGCGGGTCAACTCCCTGACAAGCTTCACGCTATCGGCACCAGACACGCCATAGGGCAGCAGCTTCACCAAGTCCTCCTCATAGAGGAAGTTATCGTATACCTGCGCCACAGGATGCTTCCCCCCATGCTCCACCTTCGGCTGACACGAAGCGAAGAGCAAGACAAAGGAAAGTGCAAGAAGCCTCCCCAGCCCGCCTCTACGAGACGGATTGGCAAGGCCTATTGTAAAAGGAATATTCTTCACTGCTCTTCTCATTGTCATACAAAATAATATATACACTGCCATCACCCTGGCAGATGCGCAGAGCGCTTAATGCTTATTTATCGTAGCTATCGCATCGGGGTACAATACCACGGTGTACTTCTTACGCAGTTCTTTAACCCACAACTGCTCCAAATGGTTCTGATAGTCAGCAGTCAGAGCACCGCGCACATCCTCATAGGTCTCAGGCTCCTTCTTGAGCAGCTTACCCACAACACCTGTCGCAGGGTAGCCCTCCAAAGCCTCAGGGCGCTCACCCTTACCGAAGGCATAGTAGTCGGCATATGCGTTCTTACCCTCCTTGAAGGGGCCACGCACCATTCTCACCTGTATCAGCGAATCGCAGTTAAAGTTCTGGCGGATCTGCACCACCCACTCCTTCTGAGGCTGCTTCTTCACCAACTTCTGCACCTTATCTAAGATCTCCTCAGAGGCACAATGCACCACAAGACCACTATATACAGGCTCATCGAAGCGGTAGTTCTTCTTGTTCTTCTTGAAGTACTTCTTCAGTCCCTCATCATCCTGTGCAGCCTTATCCCACACCTCACGAGAGCTGATCTCATAGAGGAGCGAACCCTCGTAAAACTCCTTCATCAAGAAGCCAAACTCAGGATACTTCGTGTCGAGCTCCTGCTCAGCTATGCTCAGCGCCTTGGTGGGAGTGATGCCACCGCCCATCTGACGAGCCAGCTTGCGGCCCATAGAGCGCTTAGCCTGAGCGCGGATACCACGCTGCTCGAGGTACTGATATATCGCCTCGCGATGATACTCATAGGGCTCAAACTGCTTGCGCTCGCTCATCAATATGATGTGATATCCCACCGGTGAGAGCACAGGCTTACTTATCTCGCCGGGCTGCATAGCCAAGGCAACATCCTCAAACTCCTTGAGCAACTGCCCCTTAGACAACCAAGGAAGCATACCGCCCTCCTCAGCCGAACCCGGATCTTGTGACAACTTCTTGGCCAAAGCAGCGAAGTCTGCACCATCCTTCAACGCAGCATAGATAGAGTCAATGCGCACCTTAGCAGCAGCCTGCTCCTCCAGAGTCGCCTGCTGGTTCAGACGTACGAGGATGTGAGCAGCCTTAAACATGCCATCGGGACCAATATTGCGAGCCGTAGTCTCATACGTCTTGCGAGCCTCAGCCTCGATGAAATCTTTGTCGATAAGATACTCCTCAGCCTGCTGAGCACGATAGTCAGCCACCTCCTTCTGGAAGCTTGCCATCGTATCGAGCTGCGCATCCTTAGCAGCAGCCACCTTAAGCTTGTAGTTGACAAACAGCTCCACATACTCATCGAGCGATTTCTTATCAACCACCATGTCAGTATTATTCTTATTGAAAGAGTATTCAAACTCTGAGCGATGTACATCAGTACCATTGACCGTCATCACCACAGGATCATCCACCTGTGCCATTGTAGTCTGTGCCATCAGCGCGACACACAATGCGAATAGTAGCTTCTTCATGCCTTTATTTTTGTTACTATTTACCATATTATGCTTTAATCATGCAAAAGTACGACAAACTATGAGGAGTACAAAATATTTTAATATTTTTTATGGCTATCAAAGGCCACACAAGCACCATGCTTCGATAGTCCACCCACTTATCCTCAGTCTTTTCACCCCAAACACTCCATTTCAAGGTGACAAAAGTTTATTTTTGGGGTGGCATGGCAGAGCGAGCTCGCGCTTCGCTGCCAACGATAACGTTAACGATAACTTCCACCCGGAAGGCCAATTATCAAGGTTCGTGCCAGCGAGCGCAACCTTTAGGTCGACGCCCGAAGGGGCTGAAGTCAATGTAAGCTTGGTTACAAATTGCTCAGCGCCGACGCGGTATGTTAGCGTCGGTTGCGACGAAAGGGACTTCAGTCCCTCCGAGGAGTTACGATGTCCCCGATTGTAACACTATCGATAAAAGTAACTAGGATATACTGCCCTTGTCGTTCCTACCCACTATCTTGATAACCAATTTCTAATGCTGGTGATTCGGTGGGTGTGGAATCATCGTTGACATTTATTACCTGATTCCGCAACATTCCTGGCACATAGGAGAATGCTCGTGAAGCGGCCGAGGATATAACCTTTACCATCACCATGACGCTGACCAATGGTAAGGTGTTGACCGCCATAACGCCTGCGGTAAGTATCGTGAAGTGACAACTTAAAAATGGAGTATCGTAAACAAAAATGAAGCCTCATTTTTGTTTACGATAACTAAGACGAACAATTATTCCAATAACACATCGAGAAATCGCTGCTCAAACTCGCGTGACTCCTGTACTGTGTGATACTCCCTCATGCAGCGCAGGAGTCTGCGATATACCGTGATAGTGTGTTGTTTCCTTTAAGCAGTTCGTAGTAGGTTACGCGACTGATGTGGGCCTCGCGGCAGAAGTCCACGACACGAATGCCCAGCGCCTTGCGCTCGGCAACGATAACCTCACCGATGGGTGATAACGTTTGTTCTCTTTTTGGCATAATGTGTAGTTGTTATGTGAATAAAAAATCGCCCGATGAT
>JAFZFF010000035.1 GCA_017556045.1 Bacteroidaceae bacterium
AACTGTTCCGATGTGAAGTATGCACGAAGATAGATGTTGTCAAGGTCGGCAACCTTCATCAATGGCTTGCCCGCAGCGGTAAACTCTCCCGCCTCGGCATACTTAACCAATACCGTTCCATCAACTGCTGACGAGATGCGACACTTCGCAATTCGGTCGTCAAGCGAGGCAATCTGCGCTTCGAGAGCTGCGGCATTGTTGTTAATGGTCGATGTGTTGTTATCGATTGTAGAGAGGGTTGCTGACAACTGACCTTCGAGAATGGTAATCTGTGCCTCGATGTCATCACGCTGCTTTGTTGTCGCTGCACCATCTCGGAGCATATTTTCGATACGCTGCAACTCTGTGCGTTGTTTTGCTATCTGACTGCGGAGTGATGCTACCTGCTTCTCCTTGTCGGGACGACTACTCAAAAGTGCCGACTGCTGAGCCTTTAACTGCTCTCGTTGTAGATGCAGTTGTAGACTATCAATAGCACCAACCACGCTATTTGCCTCAATCGCTTCTCCCTCACGAATATCAAAATTTAAGATTCTACCCGAAGCCTCTGCTGATATGATTACCTCTGTTGCCTCAAATGTACCTTGTGCATCGTAATCTGCCTTACTGCTGCACGATACAGCAACCATCGCTGCAAGAATATATATAACTCGTTTCATAATATACCTTATTGATTTAATGTTGTTTTTAATCTGTAAATGGCTTGTAATAACTCTATCTCGTGGGTGCTACGGTTGAGTGTAGCAGTTGTCTCATCGGCAATCTTACGCAGTAGGTCGGTGGCATCTATAACGCCATTCTCCAATCTCGACTCCGCAGCCATACGCACTGAGCGGCGTAGCTCGACAATGCGATTATCATCCTCAATTGCACTACGCAAACGAGCAATCTCACCGTCATCCTGCGTTGTCTGTATCTCTGTGTTAAATAGGAATACATCACGCTGCACAGCAATCTGTCGCTCTGCTGCGTCCAACTTGCTGATGTTGTTCTTCTTGGTGTAGAACGCTCCTATATTCCACGACATACGCACACCAACAATAGCATTGAGTGTCCACTCTGACGACACCATACTCTTGAACATATCCAATCCTGGGTATCCATAATAGCCCTGCGCAAAGGCACTGAATCGAGGCATTACTGATGCATCTATCGCCTTGCGCTGTGCAGCAAGCTTGTCGCTTTGAGCCTCAAACATCGCAAGCTCTGGGCGTGCTGATGTGCGACTTGCTACATCGACCATCGCTGGGCGAGTGAGTGTTTTGTCTGTGAGTGGCTGCCCAATAAAGACCTCTAACATTCGTCGATAACTTGCTCGTGAAGCCTCTACCTGGCTGAGTGTCTGACTGGCGGTGAGCAGTTCTGCCTCGACAGCATCAACATCCGATTGCATCGCTACACCATTTCTATAACAGGTACGCATACGATTGAGGTTGGCATCCAAAACCTCAATGAGTGTTTCGGTCTGTGCAACACGCTCATCAAGTAGGAGTATGCCAAAGTAGAGATTTTGGATGCGTGATTGTAAGTCGTAGAGCGACACATCCACACGACTGCGCTCCACAGCAGCCTCCGCCTCTGCAATCTCACGATTAGCCTTTGACTGACCACCATCCCAAATATTCTGTGATACATCAATCGCCACCTTGTATTGGTCTTTGCGAAT
>JAFZFF010000036.1 GCA_017556045.1 Bacteroidaceae bacterium
GATCATTTAATAATTTCATAGCAAATGCATTGGGAGCAATCGCTGCCTATTGTTTCTTCGAAAAGAAACCCGCCATTGAACTTGAATTTGTCAATGACGGGCAACTACAAATGTTCTAATAATTATATCGAACTCACGTTACTTTAGTGTATTTTAGTGTATTTTATTTTGCGGTATTCTGAGTGTAATGCGCTTGACTACAGTGTGTTGAAGAAAATTATTATTACTCACGTGGTGCGCGGGCGGCGGTGATTTATCTGCTATTTGGCGCGGTGGCCAGGGTGGTGAGTGCAGCGCTTATCAGTGGTTTGGCGCGGTGGTGACCATGGTAGTCAGTAATCAGTAGTCAGTTAATATGCTCTCTGTGGGGATATAGAAGTTACTCAATACTCAGTACTCAGTAATTTGAA
Organism: Bacteroidaceae bacterium; assembly: GCA_017556045.1. Taxonomy (GTDB): domain Bacteria; phylum Bacteroidota; class Bacteroidia; order Bacteroidales; family Bacteroidaceae; genus UBA1189. The sequence goes on from JAFZFF010000036.1 coordinate 411, forward strand.
AGTAGGGTGCGCACTTGAAAAGAAAAGTTTATATATTATATATATAACCCTTTTTTATGTCCTTTTTTACTTCGATTTTATTTTACTGAGTACTGAGTAACTTCTCCCTCTTCGTGGTGTGTCTTTTAGGTGACAAGGTAAGGTGTTTACTATCCATATAATCAAAGAGATAAAGCGCTGGCATGATGAGTGCAGGCGGCATCGTGTGCCGCCTGTTTTTGCGCACTTATTGATGTATATATGATGCGCGCCCCTGCCGCGCCGCGGCCATTTTCGTTGTTTCGTGCCAAAATTAGCGCCTATGTGATAAAAATTTCTCACATCGGAGGCAATTATTTTTCGCACGTTCGCGGGGCAAAGTTGACCATTTTCCCGTAAAACTGGACGATTTTACTAAAAAGTGGACATTTCCCCATATCTTCCGCACAGATGAGCGAAAAATAAAAGTGGAGAAAAATTTGTGGTGACAGCGAATGTTTTGTACCTTCGCAAAAGATTTATAAACACAACTATGGCTAAGGCAAAACCTTTCATCAAGTGGGTTGGTGGTAAAGGCTAGCTCATCGAACAACTCGAAGCATTGCTTCCTGCTGACCTTGATAAAAGGGAGAACGTTACCTACATAGAGCTTAATAGGAATGAATAACACAAATGGACTTACGATTCAATACATCACTTGCTGAAGGATATAAGAGCGCGGCTCAGATAGCAAGGGTGCTGACTGAAGACTGGTTCGCACGCAATATGTATTGTCCTATTTGTGGTGAGCTTTCAATCAAAAGAGCAGAGCCAAATGCTCCCGTAAAGGATTATATCTGTGGCAATTGCAAATCGCAATATGAGCTGAAAAGCAAGAAGGAGAATTCGGACAGATATACCACAAAGGTTAATGATGGGGTTTATCGCACGATGATAGAGCGTATAACATCGCTTGACAATCCCAGTTTCTTTTTTATGCACTACGATTGTTATGAGGTGAATAATCTTATCATCGTACCCAAATGCTTCTTTACTCCTAATGTTATTGAGAAGCGTAAGCCTTTAGATGCGGGTGCTAAAAGAGCTGGCTGGGAAGGGTGTAATATTTTGTTGAATAATGTTCCTGAGTTTGCTAAAATCCCCATCATAAAGAATGGTATAGCCTTGAACCCTAAAGATGTTTGCAAGCAATACAATCATGTTTTTTCGCTTCAAACCAATAGCATAGAAAGCAGAGGATGGCTGATGGATGTGCTGAGTTGTGTTGAACGACTTGATGAGACATTTACACTAAAGCAAATGTATGATTTTGTGAATGAATTGGGCGTAAAGCATCCCAATAACAATAACATAGAAGCTAAAATTCGTCAACAACTTCAGTTCCTGCGCGATAAGGGATTTATAGATTTCACAACGCGTGGTAATTATAAAAAAATAGGATTATGAACGAATATATCTTTTATACAACCGAGGGGAAGACTCTTGCTCCTAATGTCGATTATGACATAGAAAATTGCCAGGTCTTGGGTTTTGCAAAGGGCCAGGATGCTCGACAAGCAGAAGATAACTTGTTGAATGCGAATCCTTGGATAACAGAGGCTGGGTTCAGTCGCGAGTGCATTATTTCGCGACAAGTCATAACAAAAGTGTAATATCTCGTAACAATATGATTGAGAAACAAAATATTGAGTGGAAAGAAAATTGGCGAGACGAGTATCTTAAGTGGATATGTGGTTTTGCTAATGCTGTGGGTGGAAAACTATATATCGGTAAGGATGACAATGGAAATGTTGTCAAGGTTGATAATATAAAGAAGCTATCAGAAGATATTCCCAATAAGGTACGTGATGTCCTTGGTATTATAGTTGATGTCAATATCCTTGAAGAGAATGGTGTGGAATATCTTGAAATAGATGTCCCTCCATATTCCAACCCTATCAATTATAAAGGGCAATACCATTATCGTTCGGGAAGCACCAAGCAAGAGTTGAAGGGAGCTGCCTTGAATCGCTTTATCTTACAACGTACTGGTAAGAACTGGGATGACTTCCCTGTGGCTGGCGTTACTGTAGACAGCCTTTCTGACTCTGCTCTAAATCGTTTTCGGAAGGAGGCCGCTAAGAGTAATCGTGTAGATGAAGAAGTGTTGCACGACTCTATCGCACACCTACTTGAGGATTTGCGGCTTATAGATGAAGAAACTGGGCAATTAAGCAGAGCTGCTACATTGCTTTTCCATCCTACTCCCGAGAAGTACATCAGAGGGGCATATATTAAAATTGGTTTTTTCAAGTCTGACAACGAAGACCTTGCCTTTCAAGATGAAGTCCACGGTTCATTGATGGAGCAAATAGAAAAATCTATTGATTTGATCAAGACTAAGTATCTTATTTATAGCATCTCATACGAGGGGGTCTCAAGACGCGAAACTCCACAATTCCCATTAGAAGCTATACGAGAGTCTTTGATGAATGCCATTGCTCACAAAGATTATTCCGATGCTACACCTATTCAAATCAGTGTATATCCAAATCATATAGTCTTTTGGAATGCTGGTAAATTACCTGAGGATTGGACAACAGAACGATTGTTTGAGAAACATCCTTCAAAACCATATAATCCTTCTATTGCCAATACGCTTTTTCGATGTGGAGATATTGAAAGCTGGGGTCGCGGATATAAACGCATTATCGATGCTGTAGCCTCATATAATTTGTTGCCTCCCATTATTGAGATTGTAAGCGGACTTATGATTACATATTACACCGACGTACATTCTCAACTGAAAGCACAAAAGATAGATGATAAATATTGTCCAATAATAGAGTTTGTTGTCAAAAATGGAGGTATCACCAACACTGATGTTCAAAATATCATGAAAGTAAGTAAGCCTACCGCTACTCGAATTCTCCAATCTCTTGATTCCTTGTTGGAGAAACAAGGAACATCGGGAAAAGGCGTTTACTATAGACTAATAGGCTCACTAAAGGCTCAAAAATAAAACTAAACGACACGCCTATATTATGTAACTCATTATATAATAGATGTTTATAAACTAAGCAATTGGCTCATAAAAGGCTCATTATATCTTAAAAGATACGTAAAACACTTGTGGTTACAGATGTAAACCTTCATCAACGCGCTTACACCAATGTCGCCAAGATTAGGCCGTTGAGTGATTTTGTTAGTATAAGATAAACATGTCTATTATGAATAAAAACCTATCCCAAATGATATCAGCTCATGCTTACGACGAGATAGTGAGCAAGGTGAAAGAGTATGTAGGCGAAGAGGCTTTGGAGTATATCCTTCCTGGTGTTATTAAGGCGCTTGAGGAGGGTGACGGAGTCGTTCGTGAGGAGGTCCTCAGTGGGTGGCTCGATGTGGAGTCTATGCGTGTGTGCACCCATTGTGGGGCTATCATGGAGGAGGGCTGGTATATGGAGTGTGGCGGCTATGCTTGTAGCGATGAGTGTGCCGCGCAGAGTGTAGGACTCACCATGGAGGAGTTTGCCAAATGGCGCATATATAAGGCGGATATCGTGGAGTATCTCAAACAATCGGATGACCCGCGCGACATCAATGAACTATCTGCTGAGGAGTGTGAGAAGATTATCGAGCAGATTGCTCTTCGATGCGATTCTTGCTGGACGGAGTGGTACTGATTAGCGTAGCATCTACAATTAATACAGGAAAGCCTATGAGACCTAACGAAACACCTTCACTGGCCCTCAAGGAGCTCAAAAGGATGTCACGAAACGTGACACCCCTATCACAAGCGAAAAAGATGGTACCCTAAAACAGGGTATCACAGAGGGATGAACAAAACGTTCACCCCCTGCCACAAGCGGAAAGATGACGCGGTAAAACACCGCCTCGTAGAGGATGACGTCACGAAACGTGACACCATCGATGGTGATAAACGATGTTGCCAATGAAGGGGGAATATATGGGCATTCCTTGATGTATGGGCTGAGGATGGGGGGCGCACTCTTGCTCTCGCGTTATCTGCTCCAGGCGGCGATGTACTGCTCTGCCACCTTGATGCTATCGTGATGACGGCGTATGTACTCTATGCTATCTCGCTTGAGCTTGGTGATGCGCTCGGGGTGTAGTATGAGTTGCTCGAGCTGGCGGTATATGTCTTCCTCGTCGGGTTGTACATTGATGATGGGGCGTAGCTCGTGCTCCTCGAGCAGGGCGTAGCTCTCTTCTTCTCCGCCGCCCACTACGATGAGGCCTTGGCTCATGGCTTGTAGGGCATTCATCGCCGGTGTATATGAGTATATCTGGTCGAGCAGTATGTCGCTACTTTTCATCATCTCCTTATATTGGACGAAGGGTACTGACTCGGCTTTTACCATCTCTGCACGCTCGGGGTAGGCGGCTACCACTCTCTCGAGGGCGCGTAGCATGATGTCGGTGCCCTTCAGTGCGGTACGATGGCGCTGTATGCCGATGAAGAGGCGTAGCTTACGGCCTTCGTGCATGGTGAGGGTGTCTTCGTCAATGGTCCCGGTCTCGATGGGGAAGGGGATGAAGGTGGTCTTCTCGGCGAAGTAGGGGCGATAGGCTACGTCGTACTCGTAGAGGCCGCTGATGATGCCGTTACAGGTACGGGCGATGTGTATGTTGGCCTCTTTCTTAAATGTATGTAGCCAGTCGCGCTCGTTGGCGGTGTTCCAGTCGTGGTGTACCTCTCTCGTCGGGGTGTAGTAGTCGCAGTAGCGCAATGTGCGGCGTACGATGCTATCGTATACGTAGTAGTGGTCGTACCCATAGGCGCCGAGAAATACTCGCTTGTTGTGTCGGCGCAGATAGTCGTAGATGCGGATGCCTCGCTCTGCTTTGAGGTCGATGAAGTGTACGGGGTTGATGAGTTGTACCACGTCGTAGCCCTTGAGCTGGGGTAGCAGGCGCAATACTCGGAATAGGTAGGCGATGCTTCCCATCCGTCCGGGGGTGCGTATGAGTGATATGTCTGAGGGGTATCCTTTCCATTCGTCTCCGTTAGATACTACGCACACCTCGTGGCCCAGCTTGCGCAGAGCACATGCGAGGGTCCAGTGTACGTTGCTATATTCTCCCAAGAGTAATATCTTCATACGCTACATCTTTTCGATCATTCGTAATAGTTGGTGCCCTATGGCGTATCTGGTGAGCAGGGCGAATAGGCGGTATTTCCACGAGTAGGGGGCGCTGGGGATAGGGTATAGACCCAGTGGGCGAAGCTGTAGTGTCGCTTGCTCGCATCTCTGGGCCCAGTCCTCTTCGCGTAGTGCGCGGCGCAGTATGTCTACGGCAAAGAGGCGTATCTTGCGGGTCACTCCCTCGTGAGGTAGTGTGGCTATCGAGGCTTCGAAGTCGAGCATGCGGTGTAGCACTACGAAGTAGTTTCTAAAGAGTTCGTCGGTATGCTCGCGGCTACGGTTGTGTACCGTAGAGCCTGGGCGCTGGTAGTAGGCGTATACGATGCTATCCGTCGTGGCCATGCGCTGGGCACGCCATACGAGACGGGTGACAAACTCCTCATCTTCGATGTATATGCCTTCGGCAAATCGTAGGGGGACGCCATAGGTGTCGTCATCGAGCAATGTGCGTCGGAAGAGTAGGGGCCAGCAGCATCCAAAGAGGTTGTGGGTCATCATATATTCGTTGCCTGTAGTGATGGTAGGCTCTTCGTGGGTGGCTCCGTAGGGTGAGCTCTCGACATTGAGCCCATATACCTCGCGGAAGCCAAACATCAGGAGGTCGAGCTCGTGGCTCTCTGCCATCGCGAGACAGGGCGCTACCATACTTGCGAACAGGTAGTCGTCGCCATCTACAAACTGTATCCACTCGCCTCGGGCATACCGTAGTGCCAGGTTGCGTGCGGCACCTTGGCGGCTATGTGGCTGTATGTGGAGGTGTATGTCGGCCTTGGCGGTAAACTCCTCGATGATAGGCTGTGGGCTGAGGTCGCTCTCATCGTCTACCACGATGATTTCGTAGTCTTTGCGCTCTAATCCCTGTGACACGATGCTCTCGAGACACCGACGTAGCAACTGGTCTGCCAGATTATATGTGGTGACGATAAATGTGATCATGCCTTTAGTGGTTGAGTGAGTGCTACGTATGTACGGCAATATGCCTTCAGGCCTATCAGTGATAGGGGCATCAGCTTGAGGCGTGTGATTACGCTGGGGGCTGCCTTGAGTAGGGCATTATATGTGGGGCGGTGTATGTCTGCCTCCTCTACGATGTGGACATAATCTGCCTTGTCTACATCAGAGCATCTGCCCATGTCTATCAGCAGGTTGAGGCTATAGATCCACATCCGTAGCGACTCGGTACGCATGGCTGCATCGTCCTTGACCTTTAGGTACAGGCGACGGGTGTTGGTGTAGAGTTGTCGTTGTCTGACGTATCGGTAGCTGGTGGTGATGGTGCCCTCATGCATGATATATCGATAACAGCCATGGCTCGAGTAGTGTATGGCTCGGCATTGCTCGATGATCTCGGGCATCACCGCCGTATCTTCATAGTATTCGCCGATGGGGAATCGCGTATGGCTCCATAGCTGAGCGCGGTATACCTTGTTCCACGCATAGCAGTGCTGGTATCCCTCGCGACGTATCCAGTCGGCCAAGATGTCGCTCCCCTGTGTCTCGTCGGCAAAGCTTAGGTGATAGGCCTTCGCGCTATCGGCATGTACCTCTACGGGATATTCCAGCATGTCTACCTCGGGATGCTCGGTGAGGTAATCCACGTTGCGCTTCAGCGTATCAGGGCATAGCTCATCGTCAGAGTCTACAAATGTGAGGTACTCGCCCCGTGCCACCTCGATGCCACTATTGCGTGCTGCGCTCAGCCCTCCATTGCTCTGGTGTATCACTCGGATGATGCTGGGGTGCTGGTGGCTTAGCTCATCGCATATCTCCGCGCAGTTATCTGTGGAGCCATCATCTACGAGTATGACCTCATAGTCAGCAAGCCCTTGCGCAATGATCGATTGCACACAGCGCGTGAGATACCTCTCTACATTATATACGGGCACGATGATACTCAGCTTCATACTCCTTGGTTGCGTCTTTGCCACAAACTATGTGTAAAGGTACTCTCTTTGCATGATATATGCAAGTTTTATGTGATTTATCCGTGAATATTGCGGCGCAATGCCTCTTTGCTCCTATTATATCCTTCGGCGATGATGAACTTTACAAATAATGTTGTACTTTTGCAGAGTTATCAGACAAACTCATATACACCATGCCACCACTCGATAATCAGTATAAGATAAGGAATCAGGAGTTTTTGCAAGAGTATGCTCAACGTCCTGGCGTGAAGACAATGTTTAACGGCGTCATGTATCGCGTGATCAACAAGGGAAATGGCCCCAAGCCTTCTCCCAAGAGCTACGTCACCGTATATTATGCCGGCAAGCTTATCAATGGCAAGGTCTTTGACCAGACACAGAAGGGACGCCCTGCCACATTCCGCCTGGGTGACCTTATCACGGGATGGAATACGGCGTTGCGTGAGATGCCCGTAGGCTCGCGTTGGGAGATCGTCATCCCCTACCACCTCGGCTATGGCTCGCGCTCGGCGGGCGTTATCAAGCCCTTCTCGACGCTTATCTTTGACATCACCCTCTTGGATGTAAGGTAAGCTCTCATGTAAAAACCAACTAAAAGAAAAATAGATACGATTATGAAAAAGGCTTTAGTGATGCTCTATCTATGCTTGCTGGCGGTGAGCGTAGGGGCAAAGACACGTGTTGACGAGATTAGAGAACAACTCATATCAGGTAAGGGCAAGCGTGTGCTCGTAGTAGCCCATCGTGGCGACTGGCGCAACTTCCCCGAAAACTCCCTCGAGGGCATCGAGAGTGCCATACAGATGGGTGTAGACGTCGTAGAACTCGATGTGCAACGCACCAGCGATGGTACGTTTATCCTCATGCACGACGCCAAGCTCGACCGCACCACTACAAGGCGTGGCAAGATCTCTGAGGTGGACTGGGAGTATGTGTCAGGCCTTAACCTGCGCAATGGATGTGGTGTCACCACCGATCAGAAGGTACCCACCCTGGAGCAAGCCCTGCTCCTATGTAAGGATCGCGTGATGATCAATCTCGACAAGGCCGACCGCTACTTTGACGATATCTATCCCCTGCTCGTGAAGACCGGCACCACCAATCTCGTCATCATGAAGGGTGGTATGCCTCCCGCTCAGGTCAAAGAGCGTTTTGGTAAATATCTCGACGAGGTCATCTATATGCCTATCGTCAATATCAAGAGCAAAGATTGCCAAGAGGTGATAGATGCTCACCTCGAGCTCCTACAGCCTCTCGCCTTCGAGGTATGCTTCTCATCTGAGGGTAGCCCCGTGCTTGCTAACCTCAAGGATTCGCTCAAGGGCCGCTCACTCATCTGGATCAATACCCTCTGGGCATCGCTCTGCGCAGGGCGTCATGACGATGTCGCCGTCAAAGATGTGGAGAAGAGCTATGGCTACATCATCGACACCCTGGGTGCTCGCATCATACAGACTGACCGCCCACAGTACCTGCTCGACTATCTCCGTTCGCGCAAGCTACATAAGTAGGCACTTGTATGTATTGATGCAGATGCTAATTTTGTGGAGCGAACTTTTTTTCTTATTTTTGCGCGTTAATTAACGAATATAACAGTGATGAAGGATATTACTATATTAGGTATAGAGTCGTCATGTGACGATACTTCGGCAGCAGTAATCCGAAATGGTGAGCTATTGTCAAATGTTACAGCTAGTCAGGCGGTGCATGAGAGTTATGGTGGTGTGGTGCCAGAGTTGGCATCGCGTGCTCACGAACTGAATATCGTGCCCGTAGTAGATCAAGCTATCAAGAAGGCAGGTATAACTAAGGAGGATATCTCTGCGGTGGCTTTTACACGTGGCCCTGGCTTAATGGGCTCTCTGCTTGTGGGTGTATCGTTTGCTAAGGGCTTTGCTCGCTCACTGGGTGTGCCTATGGTGGATGTCAATCACTTGCAGGGACATGTGTTGGCTCACTTTATTCAAGAGCCTGAGGTGAAGAAGGAGACTCCCAAGTATCCGTTCCTCTGCTTGTTGGTGTCGGGTGGTAATTCGCAGATCGTGCTTGTGAAGGCATATAATGATATGGAGGTGATAGGGCAGACTATTGACGATGCTGCCGGTGAGGCCATTGATAAATGCTCCAAAGTGATGGGCTTGGGTTATCCTGGTGGTCCTATTATCGACCGTTTGGCTCGTCAAGGCAATCCGAAGGCTTTCGCATTTAGTAAGCCTAATATTGCTGGATATGACTATAGCTTTAGTGGACTGAAGACCTCTTTCCTTTACTTTTTACGTGATAGATTGAAGGAAAACCCCGATTTCATCGAACAAAACAAAGAGGATTTGGCTGCTTCGCTCGAGGCTACTATCGTAGATATACTGATGAAGAAGCTTCGCCTCGCGTCCAAGGAACTTGGCATCAAGGAGGTGGCGGTAGCTGGTGGTGTATCGGCTAATACGGGCTTGCGCAACGCATTTCTCGACCATGCCAAGCGTTATAAGTGGAATGTATACATCCCTAAGTTTGGATACACGACCGATAATGCGGCGATGATTGCTATCACGGGCTATTATAAATATATGGATAAGGAGTTTTGCTCAATAGATAAACCTGCTTATTCGCGCGTTTCCATCGGCTAAATTGCTCGACGAAGTGAGAGAAGAACTTCACAAAATCGCCCAATCCATCGAGAAAATGCTCCTATCTAATGGGTGGAGCATCGCTACCGCTGAGAGTTGTACGGGAGGTGGTATCGCCGCTGCCTTGACCGCCATCCCTGGTAGCTCGGCCTGTGTGAAAGGGGGCATTGTGGCTTATAGCGAGGAGATCAAGATGAGACTGCTCGGTGTGTCGGCTGAGACACTACAGACCTTCGGCGTTGTGAGTCGTCAGACGGTGGAGGAAATGGCAAGAGGTGCGATGAAATCGATGATTTCGGACTTTTCTGTGGCTACATCGGGTGTTGCTGGCCCATCGGGCGGTACCGAAGAGACTCCAGTGGGTACAATTTGGGTGGCGGTGTCTTCTCCCTCGCAAATGGTCACACATTGCATACGTTCTTATAATGAAGGAAGAGAAGAAAATGTGCAAAATGCAGTGCTTATGGCGCTCGAAATGGTGCGAAAAGTGGTCGAAAACGAAGAAAATCAAGCCAAAAAATAAATTAATAGCTGATTTATTTGGCTATTCCATAAAAATGTAGTTATTTTGCACGCTGAAATTTGAATGCAGAGCAAATTAAACATCAAAAATTAGATAGAAATGTCGAAGATTTGTCAAATTACCGGTAAGAAAGCCATGATTGGCAACAACGTTTCACACTCTAAGCGTCGTACAAAGCGTACTTTCGAGGTGAACTTGTTTAGAAAGAAATTCTTCTATGTAGAAGAGAATTGTTGGATTCAGTTGCGCTTGAGCGCCGCTGGTCTTCGTTTGATTAACAAGAAAGGTTTGGACGCTGCTTTGAAGCAAGCTTTCGCTGAGGGTCACTGCACTCCGAACGACATTAAAGTAATTGCGTAAAGGAGAGACTAATTATGGCTAAGAAAGTTAAAGGTAACAGAGTTCAAGTTATCCTCGAGTGCACTGAGCACAAGGAGAGCGGTATGCCGGGTACATCTCGTTATATCACAACTAAGAATAGAAAGAACACAACTGAGAGATTGGAGCTTAAGAAGTACAACCCCATCTTGAAGCGTGTTACAGTTCATAAGGAAATTAAGTAATCACACCCTTAAAATAGTATAAGACTATGGCAAAGAAAGCGGTTGCATCTCTTCAAACAGGTAAGTCAGCTTCTTACTCAAAGGTTATCAAGATGGTTAAGTCTCCTAAGACTGGTGCTTACATCTTCGATGAGCAGATGGTTCCTTCTGAGAAGGTACAGGAGTTCCTCAAGAAGTAATTTTATTACAATAGCAATAAAGTAAAGCCCTGCAACCCGCGTTGCGGGGCTTTCTTTTTTTAATCGTGAGCAGGCGGGCGAAGGCAATATGTTATGCCTTTTCGCTCTTAAGATATCACTCTTAACTGTTAACTTTTCACTCAATATATGGATATAGGTTTCTTGAATCGTTTTGAGGAGAAGATCCAGGGCGAACTCCTCCGTGTTTGTACCTCTCAGCGTATGCTAAGCGGTACTCTATTGGCTACCGACGATATCTCGGGTTTTTGGGATACGTTGGCTCCCGAGTATGTGGCCGATGCTGTAGGGCAGATTGCTGACTATCCTACCGTATCTATAGCTTGGGCAGGCTACTTGGGCTTGGCCGTAGCACACGGGTGGGATAAAAACTGGCAAGAGTGCCTCAAGACTCCTTATAAGGCCTACTATGGCGAGCAAGGCTTTGATGATATGGATGAGCATATTGTGCAACACGTGCTTGGTCTCTCGCTCGAAAGCAAGGAGGCTAAAGCGCTGGAAGGCGTGATACGTAGCTGTGCACAGACTGCCGTTACCCTCATCCGTCGCGAACAGATAGAGCCCCAGAGTGCCATGGCATTCCATGTCTTTGCGCGTGCCATCAAGGTGATGTATAGGATAGGGGCTGCTCTCGAGCTCAAGCGTCTCGGCTATAAGTTTGAGGAGGTACAGCTTCCTCCCCATTTTGGCTCGGTGGCCGAGTGCTGATTCTGACTTTACTCATTTGTAAAGTGTGGTTTTGTTTTTGATAGGAAATAGCTTTTTTTACTCGTAAATCTCTACGAACTTCGAGAAGAATAGCTGCTGTTTCCTATTTTTTTTATACCTTTGCAATCCTAAAATAATAGACAGACAATCGTATGGGTGGATTTTTTGGAACAGTCTGTAAGGCTGCATGTGTGACCGACTTATTCTACGGTACCGACTATAATTCGCATATGGGAACCAAGCGTGGCGGTATGGCCACATATGCCAAGGGTAAAGGATTTATGCGCTCTATCCACAATCTGGAGAGTTCTTACTTCCGTACCAAATTTGAGCACGAGCTCTCGAAGTTTGAAGGCAATTCAGGCATTGGTATTATCAGCGACACAGACCCCCAGCCGATTCTCATCAATTCTCATCTCGGTAAGTTTGCCATCGTCACCGTAGCTCGTGTCAACAATCTACCCGAGCTCGAGCAGGACCTCCTGGCATCCAATATGCACTTCTCAGAGATGAGTCTTTCTAAGACCAATCAGACAGAGCTTATCGCTCTCCTTATTATACAAGGTAAGGACTTTGTTGATGGTATCGAGAATGTGTTCCGCAAGATTAAGGGGTCATGCTCAATGCTCATCCTCACTGAAGATGGCATCATTGCCGCTCGCGACCAATGGGGACGCACCCCGATTGTTATCGGTAAAAAGGATGGTGCTTATGCTGCCACAAGTGAGACAAATAGCTTCCCTAACCTTGGTTATCAGATCGAGCACTATGTAGGTCCTGGTGAGATTGTACGCCTCCGCGCTGATGGTGTCGAGCAGATGCGCAAGCCCAATGATAAGCTTCAGATATGTTCGTTCTTGTGGGTATACTATGGCTTCCCTAACTCATGCTACGAAGGTAAGAACGTGGAGGATGCCCGTTATGCTACCGGATATAAGATGGCTCAGCAAGACTCTTCGGAGGTCGATTGTGCTTGTGGTATTCCTGATTCGGGCGTAGGTATGGCTCTTGGCTATGCTCACGGTATGAATGTGCCTTATCGTCGTGCCATCTCAAAGTATACTCCCACATGGGCGCGTAGCTTTACACCTGTTAATCAGGAGATGCGTTCGCTTGTTGCTAAGATGAAGCTCATCCCTAATGGCGCTATGATGGATGGCAAACGAGTGCTTTTCTGCGATGACTCTATCGTGCGTGGTACTCAGCTCACCGATAATGTGCAGGAACTCTACGATTACGGAGCTAAGGAGATACATATGCGTATCGCTTGTCCGCCTATCATTCATAGCTGTCCCTTCTTGGGCTTTACCTCATCGAAGAGTGATCTCGAGCTAATGACTCGTCGCCTTATTCAGGAGTTTGAGGGAGACCATAGTAAGGATCTTGATAAGTATTCTACCCCTGGTACACCTCAGTATGAGCGCTTAGTGGAGGAGATACGCCGCCGCTTCAACCTTACTTCACTGAAGTTTAATACCGTGGATACCCTCGTTGATGCTATCGGTCTTCCCAAGTGCAAGCTCTGTACCCACTGCTTCGATGGCTCCAGCCACTTCTAATTGGCGAGATGACAATCATTCGACATACTATAGCTCCTTTCTTGTGAGAGGAGCTATTTTTGTGTACTAACTAATAAGTAGAATATGGAAATTATCTTCCATTTTCAGCTAATAGTGGTAATGCTTTGACTTGTAGTTAAGTGTAGAGATTGTTATGCACAATTATCCACGCACGTTCAATGTTTGTAAACAAGTACTGATTCAGTTTTGAATATGCTATATTCGAGATTATACTTAACAATATATTTATTACTCTTCATTCCGATAATTTACAGTATATAGTATAGACTCTCTTTGTGAATAGAGTGAGAGTTTATATGTTACGATAGAGAAAATGAATGGTGACATATTGTAAAATGGTAGGTTTGAAATGTTGAAATAATAAGATTAGCCGGACGAATATGATTTATGATATATTAGTGTAAAAATTTGTGTAGGTCGGTCAATGTGTGTACCTTCGCGCAGTTAATCTAAATAATGTTTATGAAGAAAAGATTTTTTACCTTGTTGGTAGTGGTGGCTTTTGCCTTGCAGGCTTGGGCGCAGACGGTTGAGGACTCTCTGGCTATCGTCAATGCGCAGTGGGAGACTACGTTTGGAGAAGGTGGTATCGTACATAAACGCGCCCTGATCCCGATGCTGTATAATGGAAGTCAGCATATCAACTATGTGGAGATACCGCGCTCACGTAAATTGGTCTTTGGCTTGGGTTCTCCAGGTGGTATGGAGCGTACGAGTGACATCGCGCAGGATCATCAAGCCTTGGCAGCTATCAATGGATCATACTATAATATGAAGGTGGGCAACTCGGTATGCTTCTACAAAGTGGGTAAGGAGGTGGTAGATACCACTGCGACCAGCGAGTTTGAGCTAAGAGTGACGGGTGCCGTATATGTAAACAAACGCAAAGTGCGCCTTATGCCTTGGAATGTGGAGACGGAGCGTGCCTACAAGGGGCGTAGGGGTACGGTACTGGCTTCAGGACCGCTCCTCTTGAAGGATGGCAACACCTGCTCGTGGGATAACTGTGGAAAGAAGTTTATCACCACTAAGCATCCGCGCAGTGCGCTCTATGTGACTCCGAAGAGTGTGGTGTTTATCACCGTAGATGGTCGCTCGCCCGGCAATGCGGTGGGGGTGAATATTCCCGAACTGACGCATCTGATAAGGGTATTGGGCGGTACGGATGCTATCAACCTCGATGGAGGCGGCTCTACCACGTTATGGATGGCCGACGCAGAGGAGGGTAGGGTGCTCAATTGTCCTTCAGATAATAAGCAGTTTGACCATGAGGGAGAGCGCAGCGTGTCAAATGCTTTTTTCGTGAGGAAGAGATAATAAGTGACCGTTTTCATACCTTTGATTCGATATATTATGTAATTTTGCAGTAAAAACAGCTTAGATACTAACACTCGTTGTGAAAAATATTCAAGCAACCCTTGATATTTCTCGCTCGTTTATTCGTATCTTTGCACTCTCAGAAATAAAGAGTTTATGGCAAGAAAGAAAAAAGAGCTCCCTTTGTTGGAGCAGATTACAATAACCGACGTGGCAGCTGAGGGCAAGGCCCTGGCAAGAGTGAATGATATGGTAGTGTTTGTACCCTACGTGGTGCCTGGTGATGTGGTAGACCTGCAGGTAAAGCGCAAGAAGCATAGCTATGCCGAGGCTGTAGCCGTGAAGTTTCACGAATATTCACCCTTGCGTAGCGAGCCCTTCTGCAAGCATTTCGGCGTATGTGGTGGCTGTAAGTGGCAGTGTCTCAAGTATGAGGAACAGATACGTTACAAACAAAAACAGGTAACAGACAATCTCGTACGCATAGGCAAGATTGAGCTCCCTGAGATATCGCCCATCCTTGGCTCTGAGCTTACCGAGCGTTACCGCAACAAGCTCGAGTTTACCTTTAGCAATAAGCGCTGGCTCACTCAAGAGGAGGTGGACAAGGACTTCAAGTATGACCAGATGAATGCCGTAGGCTTCCATATCCCTGGAGCCTTTGATAAGGTGCTTGCCATAGACGAGTGTCACTTGATGGATGACATCTGTAACCGCATCCGCAACGGCGTGCGCGACTATGCCTACGAGCATAACTATACATTCTTTGACCTGCGTTCACAGGAGGGTATGCTACGCAATATGATGATACGTATTGCTGAGGATGAAAATGACAGGAGCATCAAGGGACTCATGGTGGTGATGCAATTTAAGATTGTTTCCCCTGAGGAGGAGCAGCTGATGTTGCAACTTTTGCAGTACATGGCAGATACATGGCCCGAGATTACTTCGCTCATCTATGTCATCAATAATAAGTGTAACGACACCATCGGCGACCTGCCTATACATGTATTCAAGGGTGAAGACCATATCATCGAGGAGATGGAGGGGCTGAAGTTCAAGGTTGGTCCCAAGTCATTCTATCAGACCAATAGTCGTCAGGCATATAATCTGTATAAGGTGACACGTGACTTCGCTGGGCTCACAGGCGATGAACTCGTCTATGACCTCTACACGGGTACTGGTACTATCGCAAACTTCGTGTCGCGCAAGGCTCGTCAAGTGATAGGCATTGAGTATGTGCCTGAGGCTATCGAAGATGCTAAGGTCAATTCGGCTCTCAATGGTATCGACAATACACTGTTCTTTGCTGGTGATATGAAGGATATTCTCAATCAGGAGTTTATCAATGAGTATGGCCGTCCTGACGTCATTATCACCGATCCCCCAAGAGCGGGTATGCACGGCGATGTTATCGACACCATCCTCTTTGCCGAGCCCAAACGCATTGTTTATGTGAGCTGTAACCCTGCCACACAGGCTCGCGACCTCAGCCTGCTCGATGTGAAGTACAAGGTGCTTCGCGTGCAGCCTGTCGATATGTTTCCCCACACACATCATGTCGAGAATGTGGTGTTGCTGGAATTAAAGTAATATATTTTATATAGTATATTGAAGAGAGTATGGTATCTGTTGTTCTCCTCGTGTTTCTGTTGGTGCTTTGTGTGGTGCTGTTGGCTTTTGTTGTTAAGCTTAGTCAGCAGCGTAAGCCGCTAAGCGATGAGCAGTTGCGCCCTTTGATGGCTGAACAAACTACGGAGATATTGCGCCAATTGCAGACGGTAAGAGAGGAACTCACTCGTAGCCTTCGCGAGCAGATGGCAGAGAACCGTATGGAGTTGGGACGTAGGGTAGAGGAGTTGCGCAAAGAGGTGGTAGGAAACCAAGCCCTGCAACTTCAGCAGATACAAGAGACGCTCAATCGCAATCTGCTCACCACTAATGAACTACAGCGTGAGAAACTGGAAGCGATGACCCGTCAGCAGGAGCAATTGGTGCAGTCTACTGAGAAGCGCCTCGATGATATGCGCCTCATGGTGGAGGAAAAATTACAGAAAACACTCAACGAGCGCATCGGGCAGTCGTTTGAATTGGTACGTACGCAGCTCGAGAATGTGCAGCAAGGTCTTGGCGAGATGAAGAGCCTGGCACAAGATGTGGGTGGGCTCAAACGGGTACTCACAAATGTAAAGGTGCGCGGTACTTTTGGTGAGGTACAGTTAGGAGCACTACTTGAGCAAATGCTCACTCCCGACCAATATGAGGCTAATGTCAAGACCAAGCGTAAGGGGACGGAGTTTGTGGAGTTTGCAGTCAAACTTCCTGGCAAAGATGATAATCTGGAGTATGTATATCTGCCCATCGACGCTAAGTTCCCCAAGGATGCCTATGAACAGTATCTCGATGCCTATGAGGCAGGCGATGTGGAGCATACCGAGCAGGTTTCGCGCCAACTGGAGGCTGTAATCAAGCGTATGGCGCGTGACATCCGTGACAAGTACCTCGAGCCACCCTATACGACCGATTTTGGTATCATGTTCCTTCCCTTTGAGAATATCTATGCCGAGGTTATCCGTCGTACGGCTCTTGTGGAGCAGTTGCAGCGTGAGTTCCGCGTAGTAGTTACAGGTCCCACCACGTTGGGGGCCATCCTCAATAGTTTGCAGATGGGTTTCAGGACTCTTGCTATCGAGAAACGATCAAGCGAAGTTTGGACCGTACTTGCTGCTGTAAAAACCGAATTTGGAAAGTTTGGAGGCATGCTCGCCAAGGTGCAGAAGAATCTTGAGAACGCAGGTTCACAACTCGAAGAGGTGATGGGTAAACGCACCCGAGCCATTGAACGCAAACTGCGTCAAGTACAAGAGCTCCCTGTTGAGCAGTCTGATAATATATTGGCTATCGAAAGTTCTTTGCCTGATGAGGATGACGAAGCTAATTGATATGTGATAATTTACAAATTACTCTCAATACACAATTCGTATGCAATACAATTTTGATGAGATAATAGATCGTAGAGGTACTGATGCGCTTAAGATTGATGCTGTGCCCAATATCTGGGGACGTGATAACTTGCTCCCTCTCTGGGTGGCAGATATGGACTTTGCTACACCTCCTTTTATAATCGATGAACTGCGTCGCCGTCTCGACCACGAAATTTTAGGATATACTATGCGCACTCCTCGTTGGTTCTCTTCCATCGTGGCATGGCAGCAGAGCAGATATGGTTGGGAGATTAAACCCGAGTGGCTCAACTTCGTACCTGGCATAGTGCCTGGCATAGCTTTTGTTATCAGTTGCTTCACAGAACCTGGTGATACAATCCTCATACAGCCTCCTGTATATCATCCCTACATTCATGTGCCGCAAAACTTAGGACGTACGCTGAAGGAGAATACCCTTGACCTCGTCGACGGACAATATCATATAGACTTTGAGCGTTTCGAACGTGATGTGCGTGGTTGCAAACTCTTCCTACTCTGCCATCCTCATAATCCTGGTGGTCGTGTGTGGACAGAGAGTGAACTACTCCGCATAGCAGAGATCTGTCACCGCCAGGGCGTTATTGTCGTGTCTGATGAGATACATGCTGACCTTACTCTACCTCCATATCATCATGTTCCCTTTGCTAAGGTATCTGCAGAGGCAGCAGAGTGTAGCATCACCCTGATGTCGCCCAGCAAGGCATTCAATATGGCAGGTCTTACTTCTTCTTATTCTATTATTAGCAATGAGGAGTTGCGTGCGCGATTCCATCGACATCTTGATAATAGCGAGCTCAACTTGGGTCATGCCTTTGCCTTTAATAGTGTGGCAGCAGCCTACTCACATGGTACCGAATGGCTCGATCAGATGTTGTCATACGTACAGGGTAATATTGATTACATCGGGCAGTTCCTCTCTGAAGAACTTCCACAAGTAGGCATGATTCGTCCTCAAGCTTCGTACCTTGTCTTCCTTGACTTCCGTAAGTTGGGTCTCACTCATGATGCACTCAACGAACTTATTGTTGATCGTGCACACCTCGCTCTCAACGATGGTGCCATGTTTGGCAAAGAAGGAGATGGATTCATGCGTCTTAATGCTGCAAGTCCACGTAGTATCATTGCAGAGGCCATGCGCAGACTCAAGGAGGCGATAGGTTAGGATTAAATTTGGCTGTTTATCCTTTTTTGATTAGTTTTGCAGCCGTTTTTTTGAGTGATATAGAATATTAAAGAAAGAATAACGAATAAATAAAGATACGACTATGATGAATAAATGGTTTGAGTGCAAGGTGAAATATGTGAAGATGATGGAGAATGGACTCGAGAAACCTGTTACAGAGACTTACCTCGTAGATGCTCTCTCCTTTACAGAGGCAGAGAAGCGTTTTCTCGAAGAGATTCGCCCCTTCATGAGTGGAGAGTTTGAGGTTACAGGCATTAAGCCAGTGAAGTTTAGTGATGTGTATTATTGTGACCTTGAGAGTGCTGACAAATGGTTTAAGTGTAAGCTCTCATTTATCACACTTGACGAGAAGAGTGGTGCTGAGAAGAAGACAAGCTCATATACTCTCGTACAGGCAGGCGACTTGCGCGAAGCTATCAAGTACCTTGATGAGAATATGAAGGGTACTCTCGGTGATTATGTAATAGCTGCTGTTACTGAGACTACCATCATGGATGTATATCCCTATGATGCGAGCGTAGAGGTAAAGTAAGGCTTAACAGGTGGACTTATGTACATTGCTGAACAGATAAAAAGACTTCGTGGCGAACTGCCTGAAGGCGTAAGCCTATTGGCAATATCGAAGTATCAGCCTATCGAGGCGTTGCAAGAGGCATATGATGCAGGGCAACGTATGTTTGGCGAGAATCATATACAAGAAATGGCGGCCAAGGCTGCCGTTCTACCAAAAGATATAGCTTGGCATTTTACGGGACATGTACAGACCAATAAGATCAAGTACATGGCATCGTTTGTGAGCCTCATACATGCAGTAGACTCGTTTCGTCTACTGTGCGAAATTAATAAACATGCCGCAAAGCATGATCGTATCATCGATTGTCTGCTACAGATTCACATAGCTCAAGAGGATACTAAGTATGGACTTACCGTGGAAGAGTGTCGTGAACTACTGGCCACTGAGCCATGGCGCGAGCTGACTAATGTGCATATTGTAGGTCTCATGGCAATGGGAAGTAATACTGATGATATGGAGCAGGTGAGAGGGGAGTTTCGTCAGATGAAGCAACTTTTTGATGAGGTGAAGACGACTTATTTTGCTGATGATTCTTCGTTCTGCCAACTCTCAGAGGGAATGACGGACGATTACCCTATAGCCATAGAGGAGGGTAGTACCATTGTTCGCATTGGTTCGATGATATTTGGCGATAGAGTATATCATTAGCAGATATTATCTAAAATGAATACTTAAAAAAATAAATACCCCGATACGAATGTGTCGGGGTATTATATTAGGTATCTGCTGGAGATTACTTCATCAAGTAGCGCTCTTCAGTTTCCTTTGCGATACGGCGGTTGAAGTGCTCAGGGTAGCCCTTTCGTACGGGTGATACACCTTCGCCAGTCTCTGTACGTTTGAATACGCCATTCTCCTCAGGCTTGATAACCATGTCGTTGTGCTTCACGATGAGGAACTTTGCGAGGTTACCCCATGCAGTCATGGTAGACATCGCTGTCTCTGCGGTATACTTGGTAAGCATAGCTACAGCCTTGGGGGGATTGTCTTGATAGAGTGTCATAGCTTTTGCCTCGATAGCAGGCTGGTTAGCAGCAAATGTCTCTTCGCAATTTTCCTGTACCTTCTTAAGATCACCGATAAGTGCTGAGTAGCGAGGATATACCATGTTAGATACCATATTGAAGAGCCAGAAGGCAGACTTCTCAGAGAATGTTACAGCATCAGCCATTTCTCGCTTGTAGCACTCGGGCACTGCATTGGTGCAGCAATATACGGGAGTGAATACAGCCATGTTTGCATCATCTGTTCCGAACCACAGTACACCACCGATAGAGTTGGGCAACCAATCACGCATCTGCGATACGAAGGTGAAGGCGGTCTGCTGAGTAGAGATAGGACGCTCGTTGAAGTAGCTCTTGTCGTCCACCTTGAAGCTCAGAGGCGAGGGACGATAGGGCATTGACCAAGGACCTGCACCAACATCTCCTGTGATATCCATAGGAGTTCCCTCGTAGTGATCGCGCATTGCATTCTGCACGTCACGTACAGAAACCTTCTGCTTAGGCTTTACGTAGAGGGGCATCGGTGTAGCTGAGGTATCACCCATAGCCCAAGGGAGATACTGGCTCATGTCAAGATCTGCAAACATGTTGAAGTAGCTCCATACACGAGCATCGCAGTAGCGGAGGCCACCGAAGTCTGCAGGGCAGTAGGCATCGGCAAAGTCAAAATCCTTGTCTTTACCATCGTAGTAGCCCATCTCGCGAGCAAACTGAATTACATCTTTTGCATAGACACAGTTCTCTTTGTCCTTCAAGGGGAACTGACGGATACGTGCCTGGTTGGCATGAGCAGCAATGCAGTCATCGGGAATGCGTACAGCTACCCATACAGCGCCCTTACGACCAGGACCCTTACCTACCATTTCCATGATCCATACCTCATTGGGGTCAGCGATAGAGAAGCTCTCACCACTACTGTTGTAGCCATACTCCTCCACGAGTGTTGTCATTACATCGATAGCCTCACGAGCAGTCTTAGAACGCTGCAAAGCAAGGTAGATAAGGCTTCCGTAGTCAATGATGCCTTCAGGATTTACCAACTCTTCGCGACCGCCAAAGGTAGTCTCCGCGATTGTTACCTGGAACTCGTTGATGTTACCAATCACATTGTAAGTCTGAGGAGCTTCAGGTATACGACCCCAATAACGCCCAGACTCCCAGTCGAGAACTTCACGCCAAGTACCCTCAGCATGTACTGCTGCAGGATAGTGGCAGAGATAACCATACATGCCGTACGAGTCGGCAGAATAACTCACGATAACAGAACCATCGGCAGAAGCTTTCTTACCTACAATGAGGTTTGTACAAGCCATACCGCTTGTGATGGCGGAAATCAGTGTTACTACAGTTAAGAATAACTTTTTCATTGTTTGTTGTTTAATATTATTTTTAGATATTTATTACATCTATAGCCTACACATACTGTGTGATTGCTGTTTGTCGATGTAAAGGTAGTAAATTCTTTGTATAGATGACTTTATTTTTCAAACTTTTTTTGTTTAATCAGTTCTTTTGATCTTGCCATCGTGTAGTGTGATCTTCTCTTCTTCGATAAGACGTTGGAGAAGTTGCTTCAGTTGGGTTGAACCTATCCTTAAGTTATAAAGCTCTTCGAGGGAGTGAGGTTGCTTATCTGATAGGAGTTTGTATATTGTCTCCTTATAGGCGTTGTAGTTGGTCTCTGTCAAGGTGGAGGTACGCTGCTTGCGGCAATTGTCACATACGAGACAGGGGAGTGCCTCGTGCTCACCGAAATAGCGTAGCAGTATGCGGCTGCGACATTCGTTCTCGGCAAGTACATACTCTTTCATTGCTTCGATGCGTTGGGCATAACTATCTCTACGTGATTCGTACACAGCGGGAGTGATAATGATGCGTGAGGTGTCGAGACGATGGCGTACGAAGGTGACTGAGGGGCATGTGCGACGAGGAATGTATTGAATTATACGCGCACGACTGAGGCCGAGCAATGATTCGAAGAGGGGCTCAAGAGCGATGCCGCTGACTTCGCTGATGTACTTCTCGTCTATGTATACAAAGTCGCTAAATACACCGCTGTAGATACGGAGTAGGGTGCGGATGACCTGGTCGGAGGTAGCGCTGATGTCGTAGCGACGATATAGCTCGTCGCGTGTAACGATGAAGCGGAGTCGCGAGGTATGCTCGTCTTCCTCTTCGTAGTGGATATAGCCGGCTTGAGAGAGCAGGCGAAGGGCGCTCTCTGTCTGTATGAGTGGGGTCCTATAGGCGCGACAGAATTCGTTGAGGTCAAAGTCATAGCGGCAGCCTTCGCCATCGCCCACGGCCATCTGATAGTAGTATCCAAGACGCTCGTAGATGCTGGTGATGAAGGCTTTTTCGGGATAGTTGTCGCTGACACGACGTGAGAGTCGGCGCTTGTCGTCGGGGGTGTATAGCAAAACTGCATAAGCTGTAAGCCCATCACGTCCGGCACGTCCCGCTTCCTGATAATAAGCCTCGGGTGAGTCGGGCATCTCGTAGTGGATGACCATGCGTACGTCGGGCTTGTCGATACCCATACCAAAGGCGTTGGTGGCTACCATGACACGGGTCTCTCCGTCGGTCCACTGATGTTGGCGCTTGTCTTTGTCGCGGCTATCGATGCCTGCGTGGTAGTAAGCGGCACTGATGCCATGCTGAATAAGGAACTTGGCAATGTCTCGTGTCTTGTCGCGATTGCGTACATAGACGATGGCCGATCCAGCTACGCTATTGAGGATGTGGAGCATCTCTGCATCTTTATTCTCGGTGGAGCGCACGATGTAATTGAGGTTCTTGCGCTCGAAACTCATGCGGAAGACATTTTCTTTGCGGAAGAGTAGTCGAGCCTGTATGTCGCGTACTACCTCGGGTGTAGCCGTGGCTGTGAGGGCGAGGATGGGTGTCTCAGGCAGTAGCTTGCGTATCTCGGCAATAGCCAGATATGAGGGGCGAAAGTCGTAGCCCCACTGTGATATGCAGTGGCTCTCGTCGACGGTGATGAAGCTTATCTGCATGCGGCGCAACTTGGTGACGAAGATCTCTGAGGCGAGACGTTCGGGGGAGATATAGAGGAACTTGTATCCTCCCAAGATGCAGTTGTCCAGAGCTGCTACTATGCTATCTCGGCTCATGCCTGAATATATAGCTGTGGCCTTGATACCTCGCTCGCGCAGCTTACTCACCTGGTCCTTCATGAGGGCGATGAGGGGAGTGACGACGATGCATGTACCTGGCTGTGCCAGTGCGGGCACCTGGAAGGTGATGCTCTTGCCACCACCCGTGGGCATTAGTCCGAGAGTGTCTTGTCCGCTGCCTATGCTGCGGATGATATCTTCTTGTATGCTACGAAATGTGTCATAGCCGAAGTGCTCCCGAAGAACCTTTGCGTAGTCCACCGCGCCTTATGCGTTAGGTCTGATGCTCTCGATCTGTAGCTGTATCTCGCCTCGCTTGTGTGAGTTCTCCTCTATCGTGAAGCAAATGTCAAAAGCTTGCTTGCTCTTGATGTATCGGGCCTGCTTACTCTGACCGAAGGCTATTCCATTCATCACACGGCTCGACTGATTGTCGACCAACTCGAGCTTGATGTGCTCTTGATTGTGTCCTACGACCTTGCTGGTGCCATAGTCGTGTACCTGTCTGGTGCAGAAGATGGGCTTGAGGTTATCAGGGCCGAAGGGCTCAAAGCGCTTGAGATCGTTGTAGAGCTTCATGTTAATCTCCTTGAAGGGTATCTCGGCGTCAATATCGATGATGGCATTGGTCTGTGTCGGATGTATGTTTTCAGACACATAGTCTTCGAATCTTCGAGTGAACTCCTCGATGTTCTCTACCTTGAGTGTGAGGCCTGCGGCATAGGGGTGTCCGCCGAAGTTTTCGAGCAGGTCGCGGCAGCTCTCGATGGCTTTATATACGTCGAAGTCGGCTACCGAACGTGCAGATCCTGTAGCAATATCATTGGTGCGGGTGAGCACTACTGATGGTCGGTAGAAGAGCTCGGTAAGGCGTGACGCGACGATACCGATGACGCCTCGGTGCCAATCCTCGTTGTAGAGTACGATAGAGCGCTTGTCGGCGAGGTCTTCGAGTCCATCGACGATGCGGTTGGCCTCTTCGGTCATGCTCTTGTCGAGGTCTTTGCGTGCTTCGTTGTACTCGTTGATTTGATTGCTCAGTTCGATAGCTCTTTTATAATCCTTCTCGGTGAGTAGGTCTACAGCCTCTTTACCGGTCTGTATGCGTCCTGAGGCATTGATGCGAGGACCAATCTTGAATATGATGTCGTTGATCTTAATCTCTTTGTCGCGTAGTCCGCATACCTCGATGATGGCTTTCAGTCCTGTGCTTGGATTGTGGTTGATCTGGCGCAGTCCATGGTAAGCCAAGATGCGGTTTTCGCCCATGATGGGTACTATGTCTGAAGCTATGCTCACGGCTACCAGGTCGAGGTAGGGGATGAGCTGGCTAAACTCGATGCCATTGTCCTTGATGAAGGCTTGCATCAGCTTAAATCCTACACCACATCCGGAGAGGTGAGGGTAGGGGTAGTTAGAACCATTGAGCTTGGGGTTGAGTACCGCCACGGCGGGTGGCAACACCTCATCCTGCATGTGGTGGTCACATACGATAAAGTCAATGCCCAGCTCCTTGGCATAGGCAATCTCTTCCACGGCTTTCACACCGCAGTCAAGCACGATGACGAGTTTTACTCCCGTCTCCTTGGCATAGTCTATTCCCTTGAATGATACTCCGTAGCCATCGTTGTATCTGTTGGGGATATAGTAGTCGATGTTGGTGGTAAACTGCTGCAAGAATCGGTATACCAATGCCACAGCGGTGGTGCCGTCTACATCGTAGTCTCCATAGACGAGGATGCGCTCTTTACGACCCAGTGCCTTGTTGATACGCTCCACGGCCTTGTCCATACCATCCATGAGGAAGGGGTCATGTAGGTCCGTGAGGCTAGGGCGGAAGAATCGCTTGCTCTCTTCGACTGTCGTTATTCCTCTGTCTATGAGTAACCGACAAAGTATAGGGTTGATGCCTGTCTCCCTGGACAGCTCATCAGCCTTCTGGCTTTTTTGTTCGGTTGGAGGTTGATAATTCCATTTGTTACTCATTATATGTTGTTTTTTTGTTGTCTGTCTCAGAGGCGCTAAATAGTGCCTTTTCAGTGGTTTACGGCATGACTGAGCCGTTTAT
Source organism: Bacteroidaceae bacterium (assembly GCA_017556045.1). Lineage (GTDB taxonomy): Bacteria > Bacteroidota > Bacteroidia > Bacteroidales > Bacteroidaceae > UBA1189. The sequence continues at coordinate 25,930 of JAFZFF010000036.1, forward strand.
CCCACTTTAATCATGTAAAGTTACGAATAAACATGCAAAAAAACAAACTTGCTCCGTTAAAAAATAAAAAATGAGATTCCACACATGGCAGAATCTCAATGTTGATTACTCTAAATCCAGGTCGAGCAGCTCTTTTAACTTCTTGAGCGAGGGGTTTCGCTTCTCCAGCATCTGGTATTGCTCCACACGACTATATATGCGGTGAGACGTTTGTGTCTCATCCAGGATGATGCGCATGGTGATGCGGCTATTTTGCATCTGTTGACGCAGATAGTTCTCGATGCGGGGTTTTATGGTGTGTAGCTCCTGCGCTACGAGCTTATTGTCGATGGTGATGGTAAACTCCGTGTCGCTTGCCAAGTAGGGGCGTAGGTTCATCATACGGCCTGACATCGCTGACTCCTCCTTGGGTAGCTCCGTGGCAAACTGTTTCCAGCAGATGCGGAGTCCGTCCTCTGCTACGGGCAGGTCCTCGGTGATGACGGGCTGCGATGTCGATACATTGACACTTGCAGCTTGGCTCTTAGGCTTCTCTTCCTGAACACCTCTGAGCATTCCTGTGCGTAGCGATATACCTATGGGGCGAGTCGTTACCTTGTGCGATGTACCACTTAGGTTGAGGCGGTCCATCGGGCTGCCCGTACCACTGGTGCTTGTCGGTGTCGTCTGTTGTGCAGTGCCCTGAGGCTGGCTTGCGGGTGTCGCTGCTGCTGTAGGGGCTGTCTGAGCGGGCTTACTATTGTTCGGCTGGCTCGTAGAGGCGGCTGCTACCGCCTTTTGGAATAGGGGTTTCAGTCGCTTGGGGCCACGCCCCGAGCCTATCTCGTCACCCTCTCCGGTGAGCTGCGAGAGCTGTATGAGTGTCAGCTCCACGAGCAAGCGCTTGTTCTTGCTTGCGCGGTAGTTGAGGTCACAGTCGTTGCATAGCTTGATGGCATGTATGAGGAATCGCTCGCTACACTTCTGTGCTTGCTCACGATAGCGCTCTCGTACATCGGTGCTCACCTCCAAGAGGGGTAGTGTAGCCGGCTCTCGGCTCACGAGAAGGTCGCGAAGGTGGGCGGTGAGGTTGGTGATGAAGTTGCCCCCATCAAAGCCACGGCGCAATACCTCATCGAAGAGCAGCATCGTCTCGCTGATCTTATGTTCGACGAAGAGGTCTGTGAAGCGGAAGTAGTAGTCATAGTCCAGTATGTTGAGACTGCCGATGACGCCTTGGTAGGTGACATTGCCGGCGGTGTAGCTCACCATCTGGTCAAAGAGTGACAGCGCATCGCGCATACCACCATCAGCCTTCTGTGCGATGATGTGCAGCGCTGCTTCCTCAGTGGTGACACCCTCCTTGGAGGCTACCTTAGCCAGATGCTCTACGATATCATTAAGCTCGATGCGTGTGAAGTCATAAATCTGACAACGTGAGAGTATCGTGGGCAATACCTTGTGGCGCTCTGTTGTGGCGAGGATGAAGATGGCGTGGCGTGGTGGCTCCTCCAAAGTCTTGAGGAAGGCGTTGAACGCTGCCGTCGAGAGCATGTGTACCTCGTCGATGATAAACACCTTGTAGCGGCCTATCTGGGGCGGTATGCGCACCTGGTCGATAAGTTCGCGGATGTCGTCCACCGAGTTGTTTGATGCCGCATCCAGCTCATGTATGTTGTATGAGCGCTGCTCGTTAAATGCGCGACATGACTCACACTCGTTACAAGCCTCTCCCTCGGGAGTCAGGTGCTCACAGTTGATAGACTTGGCAAAGATACGTGCACAGGTCGTCTTACCTACGCCACGCGGACCGCAGAAGAGGTACGCATGAGCCAGCTTACCCGTGAGGATCGCATTTTTTAGTGTCACGATGAGAGCCTTCTGTCCCACCACGGTGTCGAATGTCGCAGGGCGGTACTTACGGGCCGATACTATGAAGTTGTCCATATATACTCTATTTTCTTTTGGTACGCAAAGATAATACAAAGCAGCGAGAAATATCGTGTTTGTAGTGATATTTTTTCATCACGAATAAATATACTACTCAATCTATGTGGCTTTTGTTAATTCAACCTCTAAGGCACATAGTGAACAGAAACAAACAGATGCTCCTTTGTTTTTACTGATGATGATAGGGTAGGTTGTTGAGGATGGAGAGGGCGCGGTAGAACTGTTCGGCGAAGATGACGCGTACCATCTGGTGGGAGAAGGTCATGCGTGAAAGGGAGACCTTGCCTTGTGCCAGGTCGTATACCTCGCGTGAGAAGCCGTAGGGGCCTCCGATGACGAAGACGAGGCGGCGGCTCACGGTATTCATGCGCTGCTGTATCCAGTTGGCGAACTCTACGGAGGTGAACTCTTTGCCGCCTTCGTCGAGGAGTATGACGTGGTCGCCGGGCTGGATGAGCTTCACGATCTGCTGTCCCTCACGCTCTTTCTGCTGCTCTTGAGAGAGGTTTTTGACATCTTTGATGTCGGGGATGATCTTCATCTCGATGGGGGCGTAGTGGTTGGCACGGGCGAGGTAGTCTTCGACGGCCTGTGTGAGGTATTTGTTGTCGGTCTTGCCGATGGCGATGAGCAGGGTCTTCATGTGTGATGGAGCGGGGGGTGTCGGTTTTTAACTGTAGACTGTAGTCTGTGGAATCTGTAGTTATCTATTGTTTTCGAAGGCTTTGTATTCGCCCAGTATGGTGAGCTCCTTGGTGAGCGGACGCACGGCATCGATGCTCTGATGGAAGCGGGTGTAGTCGTCGAAGGTGACGTCGACGTAGAACATATACTCCCACTCGCGACCGATGATGGGTAGCGACTGTATCTTGGTGAGGTTGATACGGTAGAAGGTGAAGATGGAGAGTATCTGTGAGAGGCTTCCCTCCTGGTGGGGTAGTGAGAAGACGATGTTGGCCTTGTTGGCTTGGCGGCCTATGCCTTCGGCCTTGAGCTCATCGGCACGCCAGCGGTCTGCCACGACGAGGAATCGGGTGAAGTTGTGCTTGTTGGTCTCGATATTCTCTTGCAGGATGCGCATACCGTACATCTTGGCGGCATGGGTAGAGCAGATGGCTGCATGGCCACGGAGTTGCTTGTCCATGATCTCTTTGGCGCTGAGGGCGGTGTCATCGGCCTGTACGGCTTTGAGCTCGGGATGGCGCTGCAGGAAGGCTTCGCACTGGGCCAATGCTACGGGATGTGAGTGTACCTCGCTGAGGTCTTGCCAGTCTTCGTCGGGGAGGCAGCAGATGCAGTGTGCGATGCGGAGCTTCTGCTCGCCTACGATGATGGTGCCGCTATCGCGCAGCAGTTCGTAGTTGTGTAGGAGGCTGCCTGCTATGGTGTTTTCGATAGCTACGAGTGCTACTACATTGCTGTCGGCGGCGATGGCGCTAAAGACTTCGTTGAATGTCTCGCAACAGATGAGTTCTATCTCTTCATCCTGGAAAAACTCTCTCGTGGCAATGTCGTGGTACGAGCCATTGAATCCCTGTATAGCTACTTTTTTCATCTTTGTGTTATCCTTTCTACTTGTATGTATGTGTTAGTTTCTGTTTACTTGTTTCACTCCTTTCACGGTGCGCAGCTTCTTGACCAGTGCTTGCAGGCGGGCGTTCTCCTCGATGAGTACGGTGAGTGTACCTGAGAAGAGTCCGTCGTGTGAGTTGATGCTGATATTGCGCAGCTGTATGTTTTCCTCCTTAGAGATGATGGAGGTGATATTGTTGACGATGCCGATGTCGTCGTGGCCGATGACGGTGAGCGTGATGGGGTATAGTGATCCCTTGCTCTTGCCTGCCCAGCGTGCCTTGACGATGCGGTAGCCGAAGCGTGTGTGTAGGTCGGGTGCATTGGGGCAGTCGCAACGGTGTATCTTGATGCCGCCGCCTGTGGTGACAAATCCGAATACTTCGTCGCCATAGATGGGGTTACAGCAGTGGGCGAGCTTGAAGTCGATGCCCTTGAGGTTTTGGTCGATGACCAGTACGTCGCCCGAGAAGTTTTGCTTGATCTGCTCGTCTTGTTGCATGTTGTACCCCTCGGCACTGCGTGTCACGACGTCGTGTGGCTCGGTGGCGTGCTCGATGGTCTGCACGTAGCGGTCGATGAAGAGGTTTACGTCGAGGCTGCCGTCGGCTATCTTTTGGTAAAACTCGGTCACCTGCTTATAGCCCATACGCTTGATAAGGCGCATCATCGTGGGCTCGTCGTAGTCGATCTTGCGATTCTTGAACTTGCGCTCTATGGTCTCGCGGGCAAAGGCTGCCTGGCGTGACTCTATCTCCTTGAGGCTCTGGCGTATCTTGGTGCGTGCCTTCGAGGTGGTGACGATGTCGAGCCATCCCTGCTTGGGGGTCTGTGTGCTCGATGTGAGTATCTCTACCTGGTCGCCATTGTTCAGTACGTGGCGCAGCTGTGCATGCTTGCCATTGACCTTGGCTCCTGTGCAGCGGCTACCTACGTTGGTGTGTATGTGGAATGCAAAGTCGAGCACCGTGGCTCCGTGGGGCAGCTTGAAGAGGTCGCCCTTGGGGGTGAACACGAAGACGTCGTCTTTGTAGAGGTCCATCTTGAACTGGTCCATCAGCTCTATGCCCTCGTCGTCGGTATGTTCCAGTGCTTCGCGTATGCTGGTGAGCCATTCGTCCAGTCCTGTCTCGCTCTTCACACCCTTGTAGCGCCAGTGTGCTGCGAGTCCGCGCTCGGCGATGTCGTCCATGCGTTCGGTACGTATCTGCACCTCTACCCACTTGCCCTCGGGGCCCATCACGGTGGTGTGTAGTGACTCATAGCCGTTGCTCTTGGGGATCGATAGCCAGTCGCGCAGGCGCTTGGGGTTGGGCTGATACATGTCGGTCACGATGGAGTAGGCCTGCCAGCACTCTTGCTTCTCCTTCTCATACTCTGAGTCGAGGATGATGCGTATGGCAAAGAGGTCGTAGATGCCCTCGAAGTTGGTGCGCTGCTTCTTCATCTTCTGACTGATAGAGTGTATGCTCTTCGTGCGTCCCTTGATGTGGTACTTGAGTCCGGCAGCGGCGAGCTTCTCGTCGATAGGCTGTATGAATGCTGCTATATACTTGTCGCGTGCTGCCTTGGTGGCATTGAGCTTCTCCTTGATATGGTAGTACATATCATGTTGGGTATACTTGAGCGACAGGTCTTCGAGCTCAGACTTCAGCTTATACAATCCCAGCTTATGAGCGAGCGGAGCATATAGGTAGGCAGCCTCGCCAGCTACCTTGAGGCGTGCTTCGTCGTTGGGGCAGTTCTTGATCTGGCGCATGACGTTCACGCGGTCGGCAATCATGATGAGTATGACGCGCATGTCCTCGGCAAATGAGAGCAATAGGTTGCGGAAGTTCTCCGACTCTATCGAGGGATTCTTCTCATAGAGCTTGCCCGTACGCACCAGTCCGCTCAGTATGCCCTGTACGTCGGCACCGTACTGCTTGCCTGCCTCCTCTACGGTGATATATCCATTCTTCACCACATCATGTAGCAGTATGCTCACGATAGCCGCACGGCGCATACCCATCTCGTCCACTACGATGATAGCCGTCTGCAGATTCCTGATGATGGGGTTGAGCCCGAAGGCATCGCGGTCAAGGCGGCCCGCCTCTACGGCCTGGGTCAGCAGCGACTCGATACGCTGGATGTCGTCACTACGCAGGCTGTCGCCGGCCAGTGTGGTGAGCTGCTCGAGCAGTCTCTCTCTCAAGGCCCATTCGTCGGGGGTGAAGTATGCTGTATATGTCGTTTCGTTCATATCGTTTCCTTATATAATGGTCAAAGCAATGGCAAAAGTACGTTTTTTTCAACAAATTTGCGAACAAAGCGCCAAAGATATTCCTTTCCATTCATATTTTTTCACCTTTCGCCCCCGGATGTCCCCTGCGCGAGTAGTGTACTACTGTGTACTCCTAACGTATCAGTTTGCCCCTTGTACAGAGGGTAATCAGCTATGGTAAAGGACTTTTTTGCACAAAAAGTGTGTTTTTTCTCCAAAATATTAGCAGAGTTGATAGTTTCTTTCTACTTTTGTCCCGTTAAAGTGAAAAATTCGAATAGTTATGTTTACAGTAGAAGATCAACAGACATTTGCAAGCAGAGGCATCACCGAAGCTCAGGTGCTCGAGCAGCTCGAATGCTTTAAGAAGGGCTTCCCCTATCTCACCCTCGAGGGTCCTGCTTCTGTCAAAAATAATGGTATTGTCAAGGCCGACGAGGCTATGCTCGAGCAAGCCGCTACCGATTGGGATGACTATCTCAATGCCAACCATCGCATCGTAAAGTTCGTACCCGCATCAGGCGCAGCCAGCCGTATGTTTAAGAACCTCTTTGAGTTTCTCAACGGTGGTCACGACGAGCCGGTGACAGACTTTGAGCACGTATTCTTTGACCACATCGAGTTCTTCGGATTCTATGCAGCGCTCAATGCCAAGTGCGTAGAGCTGTATGAGAAGGACATCAACGCCCTCATGGCCGAGGGTAGCCATCGCAAGGTAGTAGCCGCTCTGCTCAACCCCGAGGGTCTCAACTTCGGTCAGCTCCCCAAGGGCTTGCTCCTCTTCCACCTCTATGCTGACGATACCGTGCGCACACCGCTCGAGGAGCATCTCGTCGAGGGCGCTCTCTATGCCCAGGATGAGGACAAGAACGTACACGTACACTTCACCGTATCGCCCGAGCACCGCGAGCTCTTCATGGCCAAGGTAGCTTCAGTCGTAGCACGCTACGAGGCCGAGTTTGGTGTGAAGTATGACATCACCTTCTCTGAGCAGAAGGCCAGCACCGACACCATCGCTGCTGATAAGGACAACAAACCCTTCCGCGATACCGATGGCAGCCTCGTGTTCCGTCCCGGTGGTCACGGCGCACTCATCGAGAACCTCAATGACCTCGATGCCGACGTAGTATTCATCAAGAATATCGACAATGTAGTGCCCGACCGTCTGAAGGAAGACACCGTCACCTATAAGAAGCTCCTGGCTGGCGTGCTCGTATCGCTGCAGGCACAGGCCTTCGCCTACCTCCGTCGCCTCGATGAGGGCAGCTGCACCGATGAGGAGCTGCAGGAGATGGTCGATTTCCTCCAGAATAAGCTCTGCTGCCAGCACCCCGCTATCGAGACCCTCAAGGGAGACATCCTCGTCACCTACCTGAAGAAGAAGCTCAATCGCCCCATGCGCGTATGCGGTATGGTACAGAACGTGGGTGAGCCCGGTGGTGGCCCCTTCCTCGCATACAATGCTGACGGCACCGTATCGCTGCAGATCCTCGAGAGCTCACAGATCGATATGGACAACCCCGTGAAGAAGGCCATGTTCCTCGAGGGTACACACTTCAACCCCGTAGACCTCGTGTGCGCTATCAAGGACTACAAGGGCGAGAAGTTTGACCTCCCCACATTCGTCGACAAGTCTACCGGCTTCATCTCATCAAAGTCAAAGGGCGGCCGCTCACTCAAGGCCTTAGAGCTCCCCGGCCTCTGGAATGGTGCTATGAGTGACTGGAACACCATCTTCGTAGAGGTGCCCCTCACCACCTTCAACCCCGTGAAGACCGTCAACGACCTCCTCCGCGATCAGCACCAGAAGTGATTTTTTTAGTTAGGAGATAGGAGTTAGGAATTGCCTCCGGATGGTGGCTCACTAAATCTCAGCTCCCAGCTCATAGCTCAATAGCTCAATAGCGATGTATCTACCTGATATGTCGCTATTTTTTTTGTGCCATTTCTGTCAAAAGTGTACAATTTACATATGACATGTGTACGAATTTGTGTACAATATCTTAGCGTAACTTCCATGATGACCAGCGGATTATGCGGCTAAGTGTGTACAATTCTTTTTCCACTTCTCCCTTTCTGCTTTTAAAATCTTCACGAACGCACGGGTTCGGCGGTGGTGAGCTGCATCATCGCATCGGGTAGAGCGCAGGGCACTACCACGCCATCATCGTCGGTGTGGGCACTCATCAGACGTAGTGGGTCGTCTACGACTCCGCGTGTCACCTCACTGAGCAGGGGGAACTCCTCTTGCTGGGTGTCACGTAGAATGTCGGTGTAGGTGGGTTGAGTTTGTAAATTTTCCATAGTTGTAGAGTTGGTTTGTGTCATATTGTTTATAGTTAAAGGTTAGTAAATACATTCTAAAGGCACTGTCCCTCTTTAAGGGGGACGAGTGTAGCGTAGTGGAAACGAAGCGGAACGGGTGGGGGTAATGATACTGCGTAGCCTAATCTTGTAGTGGAAATTACCCCCTCCGCTACGTTCAGCCTTGCTTCACTTCGCTCCCTGTCGGGCCCTCCGTCGCTCAGAGCACTGCGCTCCCCTCATTCGGCACGGCTTGACATTTAGTCAACCCTCTGAAGGCCTCGCTACGCCCCCTTAAAGAGGGACAGTTCTTTTAAATTAGTTTTCATCTTCGTCTCTTTGTTTCTTCCGCGAAGATAATACATGTAAAAGTGATATGCAATGCCCTTATAATCAGTACTATTATAAATAAAAACGAGCCTGCTATTGCACAAATCGGAACTATTCATTACCTTTGTTGTAAGGTAAGAAAAATGTTTCTCCCTGCAAGCAGAAGAGCTTCTCCCTGCAAATAGAAAACATTCTAACTGCAGGCAGAAAACCTTCTATCTGCAGGTAGAAAAAGTGGAGGACAAGCAGAAAATATAAAAAGAGACTGCAAACAAACTGAAAATACAAGCAATAGAATAACCTACTAACTAAGAAGCTGCTATGAAAGTAAAGAAATCAAATCCCCGCATCAAGGGCTGCTTCCGTTCTACACCGGGCCACTTCGGACGCGAATGATGTAAAAGTATGTGCCCGAAAATAATTGTACACTTTTGATGGTGTAACACACTGACTAATACGTGGGATGATATGTTTTTTTGTACACAAATTTGTACATGGATTGTTCGTGGTTTGTACACAAAATCGCATAAAGAGTATCGTGTGTTGTCACTCAGATATTGAATGAGAGGGAAGGGGAGTACCTCGGTTTATTTGTGTTGTTATGATTTTTTTTGCTATGTGATGTAACTTTTCAGCCTTTCCTTCGTCTTAAGGGTAGAGACTGATTAATAACACAAACGCAAACAAGGTGACGCACACGGAATTTAAGGAGCATTTTTTATCGTTACAGCCAATGCTGTATCGTGAGGCATATCGTATGCTGGGCGATGCGTTCGAGGCTGAGGATGCCGTGCAGAACTTGTATGTACGTCTGTGGGAACAGAAGGAGAGGCTCGATGATCTCGTCTCCCCCAAGGAGTATTGCCTGAAGGCATTGAAGAATATCTGTATAGACCGATGGCGAAAAATTAGGGCTTGCGATGAGGAGGTGGAGTTGATAGAAGAAATAGTAGATGTCAATGCGCCACCCGATACAGAGAGCGATGAGACGGAGGAGTTTATTAAGCATTTCCTCGCTAACCTGCCCGAGCAGCCACGACATGTAATGATGATGCAGATGCAGGGACATAGTTTCGAAGAGATAGCAGCGACGATGGGTTTGTCGGTAGGGAACGTGAAGGTGATACTGTCGCGCTTGCGAAGGAGATTCAAAGAAATATATTATAAATGATAAGGAGTTTTGATTATGGACGAAAAGATTCTGAAAGATAGGATTGAGCGGTTCTTCAGTGCCGAACTGACGGTGGAGGAGGAACAGGTGCTCTGTAGCTACCTTCGCGACAATGATGTTCCGACCGAACTCCGTAAGGATAAGGAGGCCATCATCGCACTATGTACCTTGCCCGAAGAAGTGGATTTGCCCGAGGGTGCTGCCGAGCGCTTGGAGGCGATGCTCGATGGGTTGGAAGAGATGAGGGGAAGTTTGGAGGATATTCAGCCTATGCGCCAACAACGGATACCGAGATCCTTCACTACGCTCAGAATGACAAGACTTCTCCTCCGTGCAGCTTGTGTGGTAGGTGTGGTCATGGTTCTGTTTCTGGCATTGCCCGAGAGCAAAGACGATCCCGCACTTGCTGAGATGTACGAAGAGGAGGACACCTTTGACACTCCCGAGGAGGCGATGCAATGCCTCATGGCAGCCTATGATGATGTGATGTTTGCTATGAACACGGCACGCGACAACACACGGGAGGCGCACCAAGTGCTGACACAATCGGTAAAGACTAGTCTGAATATGCTTAAATTTGAACCAACAAAAAAATAGTGAATCATGAAACGATACATTTTATTCACCTTAATGACCCTTATGCTCCACACGGGCACGTTATTCGCCCAGTCGGTACAGCCGCGCGAGAAGAGCGAGGTGGAAATATTCATGCAGCAAGTAACCAAGGCTACTTCTAAATCCCAAGAGATTGACTATGCCTATGTATCTACCAGCATGTTCAAAAAGTTGCTATCGCAGCTGTTATCCAAAGTTGATGATGAGGCAAAGGCCGAAATGAAAATAGACAATATAATTGGCTCGGCCATGTATATGCGCCGCTATTTCAGTACAGGCGGCATCGAAGGTTACGAGTTGCTATCAGCAGCCATGCACCCATTCTGGGGATTCTTGGAAGAGAAAGATGTGGTCATGGGTATGGAATTGTGTGCCCTCAACCGCCGAGACGGGGTAGTTTCTATAATATATGGTAATGCTGAAAGTGTGCTCGTCATCAACGACAACAGCAAAGATTTGAGCTATAGCATCGTATTCGTTGCAGGTATGTCGTATGACTCCTTCATGAAAATGAATGTATTAGGTTTTTGATTTTACTTATTGAATGATTATGAGAAAGATGATATTATGCTTCATAGCCGTATGCTCGGCAATGACTATGCAAGCACAAGAGATAGACTGGACGGGATTAACCCAATTCACCGATGAGTTGGAGTCGCTTCAAGGCGAGCATGTGTCGTGTGACACGATGACACATAGGGAACTCTTGGATTATTTGGATACGGAGATAGTCAGTGATGACGATGCACTCTTTGCCAAGTTGGACAAGAAGGATTTCCGACTTATTAAGACCTCATCGTGCGATTCCATGGGCTTTGAAAGCATCAATAAAGTGCTCGACAAATACGAAGTCACAACAGCAGAGGTATTGTTTGGCATTCCCTTGTTGTTCTGCAATCGCAACAATGGGGATCAAGCGGTGCTCTTCGTAGGCGACCAGGTGTCGCTAATGGTACTTGACCAAGGCGACTCAGTAGAGGTGCTCTATCTGAACTCCAACTTGATGGAGATTATCAAAGAAATCTTTACTGCGATGATAATCCATGGCGATGGAGGCAATATCTCCATAGGCAATGGAGGCGACCTGCTGTTCAGTTACTCGTTCAGCAGAACATCGGAAAAAGAAGAGGGTGCTGAAGAGCCGCAGGTGTACTCCTTCGACCAGCAGTCCAACGGCAATGACCCATATGAGCGCTTCAATGAGGAAGTTTCCCAACTGACAGCCAAAACGGCAACACCCGACTTTTCAGAGTTGATACAAGAGACTGAAAAACTTGAGAAGCCCTCGTTTCTTCTCATCCCTGGTACTGACCGCTACAATGTGTTCATTCCTTCTGTACCAGAAGAGATACGGAAAGAGATGCAGCCCCATGCGGCCTATGGTGTGTATGACTGGATTAATGGGTTGGGCTTTGGCAAAGGTGCTATAACAGACGATGCCGACCAAAAGTCCGAAATCATTCTCCCCGAAGATGTGGCGCGGCTCTATGCAGTTAAGCACTTCCCGCAAGAAAAGCGCAACGAGGAGGGCTATTCGCCCATGCTTAAAGCAATATACCAGAAGGAGTATCAAGGTGGCACGCCTGCCGTACTCTACCGCTTCTCAAAGAGCGAAGTGGGTTACAAAGACATGCTGCGCGACTTGGGCTTCCTCTTCAAACTCGAACTCGGCGACATCTACAGGAATCTGAAAGTGACACAGCAGAGCGAGCGCAACGGCAAGCGCTTCGTGCAACTCTATGGCGAGGGTGGCATACTGATGTGCGTGCTTGACTCACCTGCCGACCATTATTGTCATATGAGCATCCTCGTCGGTGGTAGCGGTGGCTTCGAGCAAGCAGTTAACGAGTATGTCATTGGCGGTGAGAGAGAGATTGCTACACGATGCAACATCATTATCAACAGCGACTCGTGCGGCATACACTTCACTACCGACGAATACTTCTTTGCGGGTAAGTCGCACAAGAACGGCGTGCACATCGACTTTCGTTACTGGGATTTATATACGAGATAGACTTTAATCATTACCCCCTCCGCTCCGTCGCTTCACTTCCTCCGCTCGTCCCCCTTAAAGGGCGACAGTTCTTTAAGATGGTTTCGATGGACTCTGCACTGTCCCTCTTTAAGGGGGACGAGCCCGAAGGGCGGGTGGGGGTAACAATAAAGCACAAAGATATTTTTTCTATTTAACTTTTCAAAAAATAAATCATAAATCACATCATGAACAAAAGATTATCATTGACAATGCTGCTTGCTATTGCAAGTTTCGTAACGCTCGTGGCACAGACCACAGCACTTGTAACTTATGAAGGTGGTTATTTCATCAAGGACGGCAAGAAGTGGACCGAGTTCCGCCCGGCCGACAAAGTGGAGCCTTGGAATGAGTACAAACAGTACAAGGAGGATGACAAGTTCTTTTATATCGAGAGCAAGAGATGTAATGTTGCTGTTCCAAAAATCTACCATGACAAGATTTTTGTTGACCGCAAGAAAAACGGGAATTGGGAGGTTGTGTACAACACTTTGAGCGTACATCTACTTTGTCCTGAAGGCGATGCTCTCTACTATACATATAGAAACCACAGCCTCGAACACGGCGAATACGATGGCTATTTTGTGCGCGATAACTTCACTTGGCGCGAGTACCGCCCAAGAATGAAGAGTACCGTTTGGGCAGAGTTCAAGCAGACATCAGGGGACAGCAGGTATTTCACTCTTGAAAGCAGCAACAATATCGTATATATCCCGAAGAGTACAAATGATGATATTGTCATCAAGGATAAGAGCAACAGAAACTGGTTGGGAGGTTATAAGATTCAGGCAGTGAATGACCGTTCGGCAGCCTATCCGTACAATTTCTATTACCTGAAGAGTGGACGTCTTAAGAGTAAGGATAAATCTGAACTGACAGACAATGTTGCACGTATAAGTCTTGACAACAAGTGCAACATACAGGTTGCTTTTGATGGTAAGCACTATGACCTTACATATACCAGTATTGAGACTGCCGATGTTGATGGTGAGGAAGCCATACTCATAACGATTGATACACAGAACAGGATATGGCTTTACGATGGTACAGCACGCATTGAGTGCAAGGCAATAGGAAAGAAAATGCTCTTTGTCGGAGCCAGCGGCAAAGATTACCGCGCCATCTTGGAACAGCTACGCATAGGTACGTTCCGCATGTAACCAAAAACAAATTAATCAAATAGGCAAAGCGAAGCCACAAGGGTGCTTTTTTTGAGACTTTTAGCATTCTTCAGTGGTGAGCTTTGTCGTCTTGGTGATTCGCTTGTTATGCAGCAATGTTGAATTGTTAATTATTCCTTTCGTGGCATGTTAAAGTTTGTTGTTTTTCACACATAGGGTTGGCTGGCTTTAGTTTTTGTAGTATCTTTGCAACTTAGGTTGCGAAGATTGGCTGTGCTCGTTGGAAATAAAACAAGTTTTATTCACTCGCTTGCACATTCTTTGCAAAATTGAATGATTAGCTGCATTTTAAATTAGCGAATAGAGAAAAATGTTTACGTGTAGTAAAGTGGTGCCATCGGTGCTGATGATGGCTGTAGGGGCATGTATGATGCTCTCGTGCTCGGCTGACAAGGGTAGGGCACTGCCGCTATATGCCATCGAGCGTACGGCGTATGAGGATATGCTCGTGGTGGAGGGATACACGGAATCGGTTAACTCGGTGAACGTCAATTGTCCGCGCGACGTGGATGGCACTATCATTCAGATAGTAGAGAATGGTACCTACGTAGAGGCGGGCGACACGGTGTGTATCATCGAGGATACTAACATTGAGAACAATGTGGAGAACTGGCGAGTGGACCTCGAGGGTATGTATGCCGAGATGGAGAAGCTCAAGGCTACGCAGCGACTCGAGTATGCGCTGCTGGAGGCACAGGTGAGAAACAATGAGGCGGAGACGCTCTTGGCCGACGCAGACTCGCTACGCATGATATACATGAGCCCTACGGACCGACGCATCAAGGAGCTGCAGCTCGAGAAGACTCGCATACAACGCACCCAGCTGATGAGAAAGCTCGAGGTGACCAAGGTGGTGCACCGTACAGACCGCATGAAGCTGGAGAAGCGCATCGAATGGGGCGAACGCCAGCTCGAGAAGGAGCTGCAAAAGCAGGCATCGCTCGTGCTCACGGCACCGAAGGCAGGTATAGCAGTCGTTGCACGCCGCCATCGCTGGAGTGATACGAAATGGGTCGTTGGCGACAATATATGGAACGGACGTACAGTGGTGACATTGCCCGACTTTGACAATATGAAGACGATGATCTATGCCCAGGAGGCGGAGTTTAAGCGTCTGCACGAGGGTGACAAGGTGACCTATACCTTCGACGCTATGCCGGGCAACCAGGCGTGGGGAACGATAAAGAAGCTCTCTCCCGTGGGGCAGGCACGCTCAAGCTCGTCGGTGAAGACCTTCGAGGTGATGGCGTCGATAGACTCTATACTGACTCCCGTAGACCCGGGTATGAGTGCGCTCTGCCGCGTATATCTGCGTCATGTGCCCGACACCATCGTGGTGCCCACCATCAGCGTGTTTGACAAGGATTCGCTCAAGGTGGTATACGTAGAGCACAAGGGACACTTCGAGGAGCGCCAGGTGACACTGGGCGAGAGCTCGCCGCGCAGCACCATCATTGCCGAGGGACTGGCAGTAGGGGAGCGCATAGCGCTGATAAAGCCGAGTGAGAAGCATAGACATGTGAAATAATAAATTTATATGAATAAACAACGTACAAAACTCAAGCTGGCGAAGATGGCGGCATTGCTCCTGTGCATAGGCGCAGTGGGATGTGCCAAGAAGTCGACACAGCAGGTGCCCGAGGCCAAGGTGGAGAAGGGTGTATTCTACATCGACATCTACGAGGAGGGCGAGATAGAGGCTATCAACTCGATCAATGTGAACTCACCCAACATACCATGGCGTTTCGGCAACCTGAAGATTTCGGATATCGTAGAGGATGGCGCCAGCGTCAAGGAGGGCGACACGCTCATCACCTTTGACCCCTCGGAGGTGCGCAAGGCTATACTCGACTATGAAGACCGCCTGATAGTGAGCAATGCGGAGCTGGAGAAGATGATAGCTCAGCAAGAGCTCGAGATGGAGCAGCTCATCGCCGACTATGAGGTGACACGCATCTCACACGAGATCACCCGTATGCAGCTCGAGTCAGCAGCTCACGAGAGCGAGATCAAGCGTCGCGAGATACAGCTCAATCTGGACAAGGCTGACATCTCTCTGGACCGCGCCAAAGAGCAGATAGAGAACCGTCGCAAGATACAAGCCGAGGAGATGAAGCAGAAGCACCTCTCGATCCGTCAGGACGAGGAGCGACTCGAGGAGGCTCACCTCACGCTCAACAAGCTCTTTGTGATAGCTCCCGCACCGGGTATAGCCATCATCTCGCGCAACTGGAGCACCAATAGCAAGTTTCAGATGGGCGACCAGTGCTGGTCATCGCAAGAGATCATCAAGCTCCCCGACCTCTCGAAGCTCAAGGCAAAGGTCAACATCAACGAGATAGACATCTCTAAGGTGACACGCGGTCTGAAGGTGCAGGTACGCCCCGATGCCTTCTCTGACAGTATCTTCTCAGGATATGTGTCTACCGTGGCCAACCTGGCGCAGAACAAGGACAACAAGTCAAACATCAAGGTATTCCCCGTAGAGATCGTCATCGACCAGAGCAACAAGAACCTCCTCCCCGGACTCACCGTGAGCTGCCGCATCATCGTGGACGAGATACCCGACGTACTGTATATGCCCATCGAGGCACTGCACGTGGAGAGCGACAAGAGCTACGTGTTTAAGAAGACCGTGAGCGGATATGAGAAGGTAGAGGTACAGACCGGACATACCAACTCGGACTACGTCATCATCGAGTCGGGCCTCGACAAGGGCGACAAGGTGGCGCTCATCGACCCCGCGACACTGGACAAGAACGAGGATAAGAAAGAGGAGAAGAAATGAAGATGCATAACCTGAAATATCTATTGGCACTGCCACTCTTGGTCGCTTGTCAGGGTGGTATGTCGGGAGGCGAGGATGCTCCCCAAGGTAAGGAGACACCGCTCGTAGAGACGGGTGAACTCTCGGCCGTGCGCACCAAGGCATTCGTGCTCCCACATTTTGGCCGCTTCGGCTCGTTCCGCATCATCGGCATCGAGGAGCATGGCAAGCAGATACAGCCCGGCGACTCGGTGATACAGCTCGACCCCGCCAATGTCACCAAGTACATCGTAGACCGTGAGACCGCACTGGAGTCTCAGCTGGCATCGCTCGAGAAGATGCTCGTCAATCAGGAAAATCGCGATAGCGAGGCCGAGTCGACCATCAAGTCAGAGCTCGCCACCTATGAGCTGCGTAAGCTGACCCTCGAGGCGGCCCAGTTTGAGTCAGAGCGTACGAGAAAGATCAAGGAGCTGGAGTTTGAGCAGGCAACCATACAGCTCAACCTCGCCAAACGACGTCTCGAGCTCAATGCTATCATCAATGAGAACGACCTGAAGATACAGCAGATACGTGTAGACCAGATCAAGCAGGACATACAGGACGCCTACGACGTCATCCCCCAGCTTACCATACGTAGCACCATACCCGGTATCTTCCAGATCACCCGCAACTGGCGCTCAGGACAGCTGCTCAAGGTAGGTGACGAGGTGTGGCGTGGCAATGCCATGGCCAGTGTGCCCGACCTCACATGGATGAAGGTGGAGACACAGATCAACGAGAACGACTTCTTGCGCATCCACGAGGGTGACAAGGTGCTGGTACGTCTCGACGCACTGCCCGAGGTAGCTTTCGAAGGCTGGATCTCTGACATAGGTCTCTTCTGCCATGCTAAGGACCCCAACAAACCCCGTCAGAAGACCTTCGACGTAGAGGTGCGCCTCAAGGAATCAGACGAGCGCCTCAAGCCTGGTATGACAGTGAGCTGCGAATTTTTACCCAGTAAGTAAGGTTAATTGTTGTGGGGTATATAATTCTCAATTTTCAATTCTCAATTCTCAATTAAATAGTCGTGGAATATAGCGAAAATATCAAGGTAGCCTTGCAGGGTTTGACGGACCATAAGTTCCGCTCATTCCTCACGATGCTCGGTATCATCTTCGGTGTAGCATCGGTGATTGCCATGCTCTCGATCGGTGAAGGTGCCAAGCGCGAGGCCATAGCCAAGTATCAAGACTTGGGTGTAAACAATATCATTGTGCGTGAGAAAGATATGTCTAATGAGGAGCTCGAGGAGGTACGCACCAAGTTTTCTCCAGGACTCTCACTGCGCGATGCTGAGGTCATCCGTGAGATTGTGCCGGGCGTGAGCCGCATTGCTGCACAGGCCGAGATCAATGCAGAGGTCAAGTATGGTAGCCATTCGGTGAAGTCATCGGTCATCGGCATCACTCCCGAGTTTTACGAAATCCTCAACTATAAGATCAAGGAGGGTGAGTTCGTAAATGACCTGCACTATAATGGCAAGCAGAAGGTGTGTGTGCTCGGTGCCGGTATCGCCTTCTCATTGTTCCAGAAAGATGACCCCATAGGTCAGATGATCAAGATTGAGGACCAGTGGCTCGAGGTCATCGGCGTACTGGAGTCAAAGGCACTCTT
The DNA here is from genome assembly GCA_017556045.1 of Bacteroidaceae bacterium. GTDB lineage: Bacteria > Bacteroidota > Bacteroidia > Bacteroidales > Bacteroidaceae > UBA1189. The sequence continues at coordinate 43,753 of JAFZFF010000036.1, forward strand.
CACCGAGACCGTAGGTGAGCTGGCAGCACGTGACCTCAATACCGACGTATATGTACCCTTGTCAATGTTCCTCGACCGCTTCTCACGAGGCAATGTCTTGGCGAGCGAGATACAGCAGCTCACCATTCAGGTAGAGAACTCTGACCGCCTCATGGAGACCTCGGCACTGGTCAATGAGATCGTACGTCGCCACCACTTCAATAATGAAGACTACGGCATCGTCATCCCCCTCGAGCTGCTCAAGCAAGAGGAGAAGGAGCGTCAGATATACAACTTCCTGCTCGGTGCTATTGCTGCCATATCGCTCATCGTGGGTGGTATCGGTATTATGAATATCATGTTGGCTACGGTGATGGAGCGTACCCGCGAGATCGGTATACGCCGTGCTATCGGAGCGCGCAAGCGTGATATCATGAGTCAGTTTGTGACCGAAGCCGTGGTGATAAGTATCGCTGGCGGTATCATCGGTGTAGTGCTGGGCGTGTCGCTCTCGCTGCTCGTATCGGTGTTTACCGACGTCAGCACCTATGTGAGATTGTATAGCGTCATCATCGCCTTCGCCTTCTCTGTACTCGTGGGTGTCGTGTTTGGCTATCTGCCCGCTAAGAATGCCGCTAATCTGAAACCTGTAGATTCTATCCGCTATGAATAATAACCTCATCGAAATAACCAACATCACCAAGCGCTACGAGATGGGCGACAATGTGGTGATGGCTTTGCAGGATGTGAGTCTCACCATCCGTAAGGGAGAGTACCTGAGCATCATGGGGCCGTCGGGCTCGGGTAAGAGTACCTTTATGAATATCCTGGGTTGTCTTGATACCCCCTCGACAGGTGAGTATAAGTTTCGCGGTGTGGATGTGAGCCGTCTCGATGACGATGCCCTCTCAGCCATGCGTAATAAGGAGATTGGCTTCGTCTTCCAGAACTTCAACCTCTTGCCTAAGCTCACCGCCGTACAGAATGTAGAGCTCCCCTTGGCCTATGCCGGAGTGCCTGCATCAGAGCGTCGCGACCGTGCTGTGCGTGCTCTTGAGCGTGTGAAGCTTGCCGACCGTATGCTCCACAAGCCCAGCGAACTCTCTGGTGGTCAGCGCCAGCGTGTAGCTATTGCACGTGCCTTGGTGACCAATCCGGGTATACTGCTTGCCGATGAGCCCACGGGTGCGCTCGACTCTAAGACCGGTGTGGAGATCATGCGCCTCTTCGACGAACTGCATCAGGAGGGCAATACCATCATCCTCATCACCCACGAGCAGGAGATAGCCAACTATGCCATTCGCAATGTATATATCAAGGATGGTAGCATCCACTATGACCGTCCCAACCCTAATAGAACAATCGTAAAGTAATATGAAGACAAAGCATATCATCGCCCTCTGCATCGCCCTCGTGGGCCTCACAGCCAAGGCCGAAACCTATCACTTGACCCTCAAGGCCAGCATCGATTTGGCCAAGGAGAAGAGCTACACGATGCGCAACTTGCAGGAAAATCTCAAGATTGCCGAGTACAACCTCAAGTCGGCAACAAGTAGCCTAAAGACCCACATCGACTTTAGCCTCACGATGCCAGAGTTTAACCAGACCGTGCGTACATGGCAAGATACCACGGGTGTGTCATTCTACTCAGTGAAGCGTATGGACTATGGCGGTACAGTTACTGTAAACCAGCCTCTTATCACCAATGGTAACATCTATTGGGAGACCAGCCTCAATAGCTACGACGACCTCTACAATGCCGATCGCTCGTCTACTGTAAACACACGTCTTCGCCTGCGCCAGCCCATCGATGCGCTCTATGGATACAATGCTATACGCTCATCGCTCAAGTCGGCTCGCCTCAATTATGAACGTACCAATAAGTCGCTCCGTCGCGAAGAGCTCAACCTCGAGTACCGCGTGAGCAGTAGCTACTACAACCTGCTCTCACAGCAGCGTAGTACCGAGATTGCCAAGCTCGACTATGAACGCCAGACCGAAGCTAACCAAATCGCGCAAAACAAATATGCCTCAGGCCTTATCCGCGAGGTTGACGCACTCCAGATGGAGGTAGACCTTGCAGAAGCTCAGAACAGCTACGAGATGGCACTTATCAATCAGACATCATCTATCAATAGCTTCAAGGAACTGCTCGGAATAGCGCTCACCGATAGCGTAGTGCTGACAGACGAACTGGAGTACAACATCGTGACCGTCAATGCCGACAAAGCCGTAGAGTATGCATTGAAAAATCGTATTGAGGTGCGCGAGCAAGACATTGCTATTGAGCAGCAACAGATGTCTATTCGCCAACAGAAGGCTCAAGGCATGGTGCGTGGATACTTCGACGCCTACGTGCAGAAGACAGGTACGAGCATGAGCGATATCGACAACAGCTATGCATACACCTTCCAGACCTCTGCGCATGACTTCATGGATCGTCCCGTAAACTATGGAGTGGGAGTGACCCTCTCGGTGCCTCTGCTCGACTGGGGTGAGAATAAGGCGCGAGTACGTGCAGCCGAAGCTCGCCAGCGCCAAAACTACCTTGCCAAGGAGGAACTGGAGCGCTCTATCGAGACCGAGACTCGCAATTCAGTAGCGCAGCTCAACAATAACCTCAAGCGCTTGCAACTCCTCGAGAAGAACGTCGTCATCGCCGAGAAGAGCTTTGCCATCACCCTCCAACGCTTCTCTGATGGCGACATCGATAGCCAGACACTTGCTCTCGAGCGTAATCGTCTCAACAGCGCCTACCGCAACCACCTGAGTGCCTACATCGCCTATCAGCTCAGCTTAGCCGACATCATGCGTAAGACACTCTATGACTTCGAGAAAGACGAACCGTTGATGTAATCCGAATCGTCTCTATCTGCACCATCTATCTATAGTGGTAAACGAGCAGATATTAAAAACCTTTAGTGACAGACATTGCGTACGATTATCCACGTGTGAGCAATGTCTGTCATTTATTTTGTCTTAATTTGAAAAAAATCATCCCAAATTCCCATTTTCAGGTGACAAAAGTTTATTTTTGGGGTGGCATGGCAGAGCGAGCAGAGCTTGCTAATGGACAATTGATAATGGATAATTGATAATTATCCAGATGGAAGTTTTCGTTTTCGTTGCCAGCGAGCAAAACTCGCTGCCATGCCACCCCAAAAATAAACTTTTTCCACCCTAAAAACATCAGTTTTGCTATCCTTAAGATTGCAATTTGTGCTATTTTCGTCACCCTCTGTACAATTTTACATATCGCTGGTGATAAACTCTACACTTGTATAAGATTGCTTTTACCCGTACTAAGCGAAAAATATTTTTTGCTTTGTGAGAGTTGAAAAGTACTTTGTATTTTTTCTCTCGTATTATGTTGGAAAAACATAGGTTCGTTTTTCAGAAAAGGGCTGTTAGATTTTTAGAAAACACAAAGGCCTTTTCTTACGATCGAACCTGCCTTTTTTTAGCTTTGTCTCTACCGCGTGAAATCAAAGCTGTGTGATAAAATTATCAGAGCTGTCCTCGAGAAAAATCACAGACCTTCGTCACGAAAATTGCAGCTGTCCGTTTCGGAGCGTCTACACATCAATCTCAAAATTTCTACACATGCAATAGTCTCAATATGCACTTGTAATAATATTTTATCGCAGGTTTGATCTGGAATTTTGTAGGTGGTGTAGCTGTTATTCTATTGGCTATCAATTCTTCCAACCCATTTGGCAGTGCATAGCAGTTGGGAAGTAAATGATCTCTACTGTAGATTTTTTGTCATTCTTTTCTCTAATGTTTTTGTCATTATTGCTGATTTTGTACATGCAAATCATGTTTTATTCAGAATAATTATTTACCTTTGCGCTATCACTACGCCGATACCTTAATTCTTTTATGTGATTAAGGAGGTACGTTAGGGATAGACATTTTGGAAAAGGCGTTTACTTGACGCTTTGGTTTTGACTCATTGGAATCTCGCAAGTTCTTAATATTCGTCAAAAACAAAGCAACGGTGAATGCCTCAGTGGGTATGTTTTCGTACTCCTTTGTTGTATTAGTCGTGATGATTGGTACAATGTAAGGTTGTATACATATCGGCGTGAGGCTTTCGCGTTGCTCGTTTCGACGAATAGGGCAATGCGAGAGCCTCAATGGGTGGGACGAGCAACAAGTGCAGGTTCTCACGCTTTTTTACTTTAAATAGGTAATAGCCCAATCCGGAGAATCTATAGGCGAACAAATTCAGAAAACTATTTTGATATGAAAAACTTTCGCGTTTTCAAACAGTTCGTATGCGGCTCTTTGGCCGGTGTTTCAGTGATGTTTATGGTTTCATGCGGTAGCTCTAAGCAAGCACAGAACGATGCCATGATGATGCAGATGATGCAAATGATGCAGAATCAACAACAATCTCAGCAGAATCTGAAAGATGATAACAGCTATGGTGTTGAGATTAAGAAGACAGAAACAGAACTTTATGCTGAGCAAGCGCCAGGCAAACGTTCTGCAGCTAACGGTCAGGCTTTTACGAAAGAGGCAGCAGAACAGTTTGCAAGAAACAACGCACGTGCCAAGTATGCAGAAGCTATTGAAAGTGCTGTGATTTCTGCAGCAAAAACTGTCTATGGCGAGATGTCTGAGTTCGCAGCGGATGAAAAGAGTGGTGAGTCTGCAACTGAGGGTGGCCAAAAACAACACACATTAGCGCAGACTGTGGCAGAACAGGTGATAGCTAATACAAATGTTGTAAAGACTCAGACATTCCGTGCTAAAAACAATAGATACACAGTGTTTGTATGCCTTGAATATAATGGAGAGGTGGCTGAACTTGCAGCTGAAATCGCCCAGCAAGTGAAACAGCGTGTGTCTGAAAAATCTCGCAAACGCATCGAAAGTGATTTGAGCAAGTTTGAGGAAGAGGTAAAGTTTGAGCTATTCAAGAACAAACAGCAATAAGTGATACTTTTATGCAAAAAGTTCATTTGACAGCTCTTGCATTTCTGATATTATTACCCACTTTGGCTTTTGCGCAAAAGCCAAAGTGGGTGAACAACACTCCGCGTGAACTGAACCCTACATATCGTTTTGTTGAAATTATCTCTACTGGTAGTACGATAGAGTCAGCACGTGTAGCTCGTCTACATCAATTAGTATTGAACGAGAAAATTGCCAGCGCAGCACAAGTTGCTATTTCGTCAGGAACGTTGACAACCATAGAAGATGTCTACACTGAACAAGGAGTAACTGGTACGCAAACCGACAAGTCTCATATCAATATCAAAGTGGATGACGAGCATTATATTCTTCAAGCTAGACTTGTAGACGAGTATTTTACAGGTTCAGCATATGGTGTAAACCAACTCCATTCGTTGTATATGGTCGCCGTGTGTGATAATCCTATATTTGACAATGCCAATAAGTCTACATCCTACGGAGTAACACCGCTCTTCATGTCTATCATCCCAGGAGCAGGACAGTGGTACAAGGGGGCTAAGACCAAAGGAGTAATGTTTCTCGGTGGTACCGCAGCTTTGGCTGGTGGTATGGTATATTGTCAAAGTCGTATCACAAACAGTCGAAATCTTGCGGCACAGACTTACAATCCAGAGCATTTGCGCATCTATTCGCGTCGCATCAGTAACTTTAGTACAGTACGCAATGTTTGCATAGGTGCTGCAGCCGCATTTTATGTATGGAATCTTGTGGATGCCGTAGCTACTCCTGGAGCACGTCGTATAGTGGTTAGACCTACTACAAACTTCAGTGGATATTCCTTGAAACAATCAAGCAATAGTGCTGATGCCCTTGGTTGGAGTACAGCATTTACCTTTTAAATATATATAACAGACAAAGGATATGAAGAAGTTATTTTATGCAATCTTTCCTCTCGCAGCCTTGTTATTACTGACCACCTGCGAGGAGGAATTACCCAACACCATGGGTAATATTTATGGTATTGTTGGCGATATGGAAACAGGTGACCCTATACGTGGCGCTTCGGTAGTACTTTCGCCCGGAAATCGAAGTACTGTGACAGGAAGTGATGGTCATTTCGAGTTCCTCAACCTTGAAGCTAGTCAGTACAAGATTCAGGTATCGGCCAATGGCTATGTCACTAATAGCCGACAAATTACCGTATTGCCCGGCACCAGCACATCGGGCGACATTATGTTGCGTCAGACCACGGCGCAGATGTCTGTGTCAGTTGAAGAGCTTGATTTTGGAACCAATGAGAATTCTCTTTCGTTTGATGTTACCACTAAGGGTGATCGTCAAGTAGAGTGGTTTGTTAAAGAAAACATTGACTGGCTCAGTTGCTCTCCCGAAACAGGAAAAATTACCAACTCTTCATCTTCTGTAGTGGTAACTATTGACAGAAAAGGCTTAAAGGATGGCGTGTATAAAGATGTATTGGTAATCTGCTCCAAAGACGAAAAGGTTGCGGACAAAACTATCACTGTTAAGATGGTAGTGGAATCTTCGACCATGTCAGTATCTACAGAAAAGTTATTCTTCAATGCAGATGAAACCACACTTTCATTCGATGTCACTGGCTCGGGAACTAACTCGGTAGAATGGTATGTCAAAGAGGATATTTCTTGGCTTAGTTGTTCTCCAGAAAGTGGCACATTAAGCAATTCTTCTGCATCAGTCGTAGTTTCCGTTTCACGCGATGGATTGGAGGATGGCATTTATAAGGAAGTTATAGTTGTATCTTCTAAAGACGAGCGGGTTAGCGATAGAACCATCGTTGTGGAGATGATGGTTAACAATAACAAACTACAAGTAACCCCATCCGAGCTTGATTTTGGTACAAATGAAACTACGCTAACTATAACATTGCGCAATACAGGAACGGGAGCATTGAAGTATACCGTATCGTCATCTAATGAGTGGCTTGTTCCGAGCAAGACTTCAGGTGAGGTTAGCACCACAGATAAGCTCAATGCCGTAGTCAGCCGTGTGGGGTTGGCTGTGGCCTCATATACAGGTACACTTACCTTTTCGTTTGACGGCGGTAGTGTCAATGTGCCTGTGACAATGGAGGTGGAAGACTTGAAAGCACCTATCGTATCGCTCGAAAGTCAGGTAACAAACATTGGTTATAACCGAGCAACAGTACGTGGCATCATTGCTGATATCGGTAGTGCTAAGGTGACACGTTATGGCTTCTGTTGGGCACAGCAGGCCAATCCTACGGTAAACCAAGGTAGTGTAAACCTCGGCGACTGCACCGAGCCCAAATCGTTTGAAGCCATTATCACAGGCTTACAGCCCAACACACTTTATCATCTGCGTGCATACGCTGAGAACAGCGTAGGTTTAGTATATAGTGGTAATGAGATAACCTTCATGACGCACGATACACCAGTGCTTGCCACTGTGTCTACAGGTGAGGTGAGCAATGTGAGCGATGTTTCGGCTACGGTAGGTGGTAGCATCAGCAATCTCGGCAATGTAGAGAAACTTACTGCATACGGTCACGTATGGAGCACATCGGCGAGTCAAGCTATGGTGGGTGTAGGCGAATCTACCAACTATGGAGCGTTGAGCGAGGTACGCACCTTCAATAGTGTACTCTCTGACCTGAAGGAAAAGACCACCTACTATGTACGAGCTTATGCTACCAACGAGATGGGTACGGCATACGGTGACATCGTAGAGTTTACCACAGCAAAGACCCCTGTAAAGGATGTGACCAGTGGACTCTATGCCTACTACACCTTCGAGGATAATACGAAGAATACGGTCGAGGGTGGATATAATGCTACTGCCATCAATGGTCCTACCTACGTAGAGAGCATGAATGGCACAAAGGCTATCAAGTTCAGTACAATGGATAATAGCTATATCTCTGTGCCTGAACCGATGATTGATGGTGGTACGTTTACTGTTTCGTTCTGGGTGAAGGGGCTTTCGGATGGACATATATTCCATGTGCCTTCGAATGAGGGCTATAATGATTCTTCTTTTATTTTGGGAGTAAAGAATGGAAGTATTAGTTATGATCTGACTGGTTATGGCTTTAGAAATAATGGTAATGGCGGTAGTAATTTTTCACATCCAACATTGAATGTATCTGAATGGGTCATGGTTACGTTGGTATCCAATAAAGTAAGTAGCTGGCAATGTGATGTGAAGTTGTATATCAATGGTGAGTTTGTTGATGTATATAAGGGGATTGGAGATAATTACGGTGTCATAAATTATGGTATGAAGTTTGTTTTTGGAGGAAAACTGAATCAGTATCTCAATGGCCTCAATCTGACCGTCGACAACCTCCGTATTTACAACACCCGTGCATTGAGTGATGCCGAGGTAGAGCAAATCTATAAATACGAATCACAATGAAACAAGCACTGATAGCGATAGCTCTGTTACTTGTAGCGTCTCAACTGTCGGCACAGACCGACTTTGAGACATACAAGCGGCAGCAACAGCAGAAACTCAATGAGTATAATCAGCAGAAACAAGATTTCAAGGCATATACTCAACAACAGCGCGAAGAGTTCGAAGCTTATCGCGCCAAACTGAATGCTGAGTATGCTGAGTATATGCGTAAGGCGTGGACGGCCTATAAGTCAAGCAAAGCTATTCCTGTTCCCAAATGCCCCGAGCCAGTGAAGCCAGTCACCGTAGATCCTACGGAAACGGAGTCTATGGCAATATTCAAGGAGATACTGATGGCAAGTATTACACCATCAGCAAAGCCTAAAGAACCTGTAATGCCTGTAGTGCCATTGCCGGAAGTGGAGCCTGTGGTGATGTCATTGTCTGGACATTCGTTCACTTTCTACGGTACACCTTGTTATGTGGAACTGACCGACGAACATCGATTTGAACTCAAGAGTGTCAAGGAATATGATGTGTCCAAAGGATGGAAGTTGCTCTCAGAGGAACGCTATTTGTCTATAGTGTCACAATGTATGGAGTATCGTGAGAAGCTCGGTTTATGTGATTGGGGATACGTACGCTTTGTGCAAGAGTTGACGGAAAGTTTCTTTACTGAGAATAAACGTAATGAAGCAGTGCTGATGCAGCAGTACATATTGGTACAATCAGGCTATAAAGTGCGTATGGCGCGTACCACCGAGAAACTTATGTTGCTGCTCCCGATGAAAGAGGATATCTATAGCTATAGCTACGTTGATATTAGAGGTGAGCACTACTATGTCATGGCAGACTTGAAAGGTGGCGATGAATTTTATGTACTCGATCGTGAGTTTCCCAAAGAACAAACCTTCTCGCTTTACATTAGTTCGTCTCCTCAGTTGGCAAATTCCAGTACGGTAGAGCGTTCCTTGACAAGTCGTAAGTTGATGACTGCTTCAGTAGCGATAAACAAGAATCTGATAGACTTTTATAATGACTATCCGCAATGTGCAGAGTGGCCCTATTATGCAGCTGCTTCGCTCAGCCCATCCGTCAAACAGATGCTATATCCTTCGCTCAAACAGCAGATAAAAGATTTAAGTCAAACTGAAGCAGCAAACTTATTGCTAAACTTCGTTCAGACAGCTTTTGATTATCAGACCGATGGTGAGCAGTTTGGTGCAGAGCGTACATTATTTGCAGATGAAAGTTTCTATTACCCCTATTGTGACTGCGAGGACCGCTCTATATTGTATGCTAATTTGGTTCATGATTTATTAGGCCTTGATGCTGTATTACTTCATTATCCAGGCCATTTAGCAACAGCTGTTCGTTTTACCGACGAAGTATCTGGTAGCTATATCTCGCTAAATGGAGTCCGCTATCTTGTGTGTGATCCCACATATATCGGTGCAAGTATCGGAATGTCAATGCCTAAATATCGTGATTCGAAAGTTGAGGTTAAAACAATATGGTAAAATCTAATACTATGCTTACATCAGGAATGACAATAATAGAGTCAGATGAAGATCTGGAGATTGTTTCGACTATTGCTGCAGCATATAATTCCAAGAAGAACTTAGTAGTAGAATACTATTGTATAAACTATGAAAAGAGACGCAAGGTAATTGATTATACTGCAACTGTGGATGAAGAGAATACAGAGAAATTGGCAAAACGCCTAAAAGTTAACCCTATCGA